>CANJRZ010000496.1 GCA_947476735.1 Sphingomonadaceae bacterium | reverse complement strand
GTACATCAATTCGCCGGGCGGCGTCGTCACGGCGGGCCTCGCGATTCATGACACAATGCAGTATATTCGGCCCCGCGTAGGCACGGTCTGCATCGGACAGGCGGCGTCGATGGGCAGCTTCCTTCTTTCGGCCGGCGAGCCTGGCATGCGCGTCGCGCTGACCAACAGCAGGATCATGGTCCATCAGCCATCAGGTGGGGCGCAGGGCATGGCTGCCGACATCGAAATACAGGCGCGAGAGATCCTGCGTATGCGGCACCGGCTGAACACGCTGTACGCCAAATATACCAAGCAGCCGATCGAGGTTATCGAGACGGCGATGGATCGCGACAAGTTCCTCGAGGCCGACGAAGCCAAAGAATTCGGCATCATCGACGAGGTGTTCGAAAAGCGGCCGTCCCCGGTCGATGAGGCGATGGCGGCCTGACAGGGCGCTTTATTGCATGAGGTTCGTGGGGCGCGTCCTTTCTTCGGGGAAGGCCGCGCCCTTCCTGATTATGGCTCTCAGCTTGTTGTTGATGGCACCGGCGCTGACCGCGCCGGGCGCAACCGTACATGGCGACTTTTATGTATACGTGCGTTGGCAGGCGCACTTTGCTGAGGCATTCGTCGGAGGCGAGGTTTACCCGCGCTGGTTGCCGGATCTGAACCAGGGCTTTGGCAGCCCCGCCTTCTTTATCTATCCTCCGCTTGGTCAGTGGATGGGGGTAATCACGGAGCGACTGCTGCCGGGAGCGGGTGCCGCCGGCCTGCGGTTGATGATCGCCCTTACTTTCGCACTTACGCTGAGCGGAATCGGTACTTTTGCGTGGCTGCGGCTAACCGGTGTAGCTATCACCGGGGCGTTGGTCGGGGCGTTCGCGTGGCTGTTGTTGCCCTATCATGCCTATCTCGACCTCTATCAGCGCGGAGCTTTCGCTGAACTGGTGGCGATGTCAGCTCTGCCCTGGGGAATGTTTTTCGCCCATGCGGTGCAGCAAGGCCGATTCTTAGGCTGGGCCGGACTGACCATTTCGCTCTCGGCCCTGCTATATGCGAATGCGCCGACCGCGCTGGTTGGGGGCCCATTTCTCTGCCTTTATTCCGGGTTTCTGGCCGAGCGCGGCAAGCGGCTCCGGCACTGGGCGCTGGTTGGATCGGCGGGATTGGTCGCACTTGCGCTCGCGGGGGCATGGCTCGGACCAGCCCTTACCCATGTCGCCTTGGTCAATCACAAAATCCTTTTCAATGACGTCTATCAGCCCTCAAATTATCTGATCTTTTCGTCGTCCCCCTGGCCCAATCAGGGTGTGCGAATCGCGGCGACCCTGATTTTCCTGCTCCATGCCGGGATATTCGCACTGGTGTTGATCTCCGGGGGATCAGGCAGGGGGCGGCGCGTTTTGATCGGCGCCATGCTGTCGCTGTTCCTGGTCATGACAGAAGTGTCGCGTCCGTTCTGGGCACCGGACATGCCCTGGTCGAAGATACAGTTCGCCTGGCGGTTGCTCGGCTTGCAGACGCTGCTGCTTGCCGGGCTGATTGGAATGGCTTGGCAATCGGCTTCGGGGAACAGGCGAGCGCGGATGTCGGCGGTGTT
The DNA here is from genome assembly GCA_947476735.1 of Sphingomonadaceae bacterium. Classification (GTDB taxonomy): domain Bacteria; phylum Pseudomonadota; class Alphaproteobacteria; order Sphingomonadales; family Sphingomonadaceae; genus Rhizorhabdus. Next base: position 1,431 of record CANJRZ010000496.1, on the reverse strand, counting down.
TCGCTGGTTGCTACCGGCCCTGTTGCTGATCGACATGGTTCTCCTCGCGGCACTGGTCCGCCATGTTTCGCAGCGGCCGGCCTGGCCGACTCGCGAGGTTTCGGCGCCGCGGGCCGAGGTTCGGGAATATTGGCTCGGCGATGTCGATGTCCTGGCGAGAGACTTCGGTGCGCGAGACACCTATGACATGGGGAAAGGAAGTGCCGAGATCGGCCCGCTTGATCGACGCGGTCGATTGCTCAGGTTCGAGGTGAAAGCAAGAGACCCCGCGCTGATTGCGGTACGCCAGTTCTGCTACACTGGCTGGATTGTCCGTACCGACAGCGGCATCTGGCAGCCGGCGGTATGCCAGAGCGCCGCGGGGGGCTGGCTGACAGTGGCCGTCCCACCCGGATTGCATCAAATCGAGTTGCGCATGCCGCAACTTTCCGCCGAGTCGCGCGGTATCCTTTTGTCGTGGGTCGGTTTGGGACTGCTCCTTGCAGGTGTGATCGCGGATACGGTCAGGCGTTTGCTTGTGCGATAGAATAGGCACCCCATATCGGTGAGAACGGTGATATCGCTCATTGCTTCTTAAGAAGGTTGTGAGATCGGCGATGACATGCTTAGGATGGGTGTGATCCCCAGCGGAGTCAGGATCTAGTTTATGACCAAGTTGACCGGCGGCGACTCGAAGAGCACGCTTTACTGCTCGTTCTGCGGCAAATCGCAGCACGAAGTGCGCAAGCTCATCGCGGGCCCGACGGTGTTCATTTGCGATGAATGCGTCGAACTCTGCAATGATATCATCCGAGAGGAGACCAAGGGAGCGCTGGTTAGCAAGAAGGATGGCGGCGTCCCGACGCCGCACGAGATTTGCGAACACCTCGATCAATATGTGATCGGCCAGTCCAAAGCCAAGCGCGTTCTCTCGGTTGCAGTCCACAACCATTACAAGCGGCTCAATCACGGCGCCAAGGGCGCCGATGTCGAGCTTGCCAAGTCAAATATTTTGCTGGTTGGCCCGACCGGATCGGGCAAAACACTGCTCGCCCAGACAATGGCGCGGCTGCTCGACGTGCCGTTCACCATGGCCGATGCGACCACGCTTACCGAGGCCGGTTATGTCGGCGAAGATGTCGAGAACATCATTCTCAAGCTGCTCCAGGCTTCTGACTATAATGTCGAACGGGCACAGCGCGGCATTGTCTACATTGATGAGATCGACAAGATTAGCCGGAAGTCTGACAATCCCTCGATTACCCGAGACGTGTCGGGTGAAGGCGTGCAGCAGGCGCTGCTCAAGCTGATGGAGGGCACCACCGCGAGCGTTCCGCCGCAGGGTGGCCGCAAGCATCCGCAGCAGGAGTTCCTCCAGGTCGATACGACCAACATCCTGTTTATCTGCGGTGGCGCCTTTGCGGGCCTCGAGAAGATCATCGGCGATCGCCT
>CANJRZ010000495.1 GCA_947476735.1 Sphingomonadaceae bacterium | reverse complement strand
TTCCGCTTCAAGAACAGCACCTCAAAACCCAAAACCCGAAAGGAAAAATCCTCAGCAACTTGACCCGTCCCACGCAACGCGGGACATATCTTCAACCCGGGTCAATTCTCGATGAAAATCCCGGGTCAGATCTCAGTGGAAATCAACACGCCCGCATCTTGGAGCACTCTTTGGAGCACGTGAAGCCCAAAAAGCCGCTCTCAATCAGTAACTTACGGGGAAATCTAGGATTTCGTTGCGATGGCGGAGAGGGTGGGATTCGAACCCACGGTACGCTTGCACGTACAACGGTTTTCGAGACCGTCCCGATCGACCACTCCGGCACCTCTCCTGCGCAAGTGGCGGGGCGCCTTATAGGGTGCGGAACGCGGCGGGGCAACCCGATCGCGGGCATTCTTCGCGTGCGGGTCCGTACTTCCCACAATTGGCGGGCTCACGGGGGTCTCGTTAAATGGCTGTTCAATTAAGAACCGGGAGTTATGTGGCCATGGATGTCCAGGACCCTACCGCAACCAACTATGTCGTCCCGCCGCATGTGCCGGCGTCCCTGGTGTATGATTTCGACCATTTCAACGCCCCCGAGCTGACCAGCCAGCCGCAGGCTCGGGTCTCCGCGCGGCTGCATGCTGATGCCCCGCCGATTTTCTGGTCGCCGCGCCAGGGGGGCTACTGGATCGTCAGCCGCGCCGAGCCGGCGATCGACATGCTGCGTCAGCCGGAGCTGTTCTCGTCCTTGCCGACATACAACAAGGCGAAGGACTTCGACCCACCCATCCTGCCGATCCAGTCCGACCCGCCGCTGCTCGACGAATATCGCCGGATCCTCAATCCGGTGCTGGCCCCCGGCTCGGTGCACAGGCTGGAAAGCATGGTGCGAGACTTGGCGACCGAGATTGTCGGCTATCTCGCTCCGCGCGGGGAATGCGAGTTCGTCACCGAGGTTGAGGCCTTCCCGATCACCATCTTCCTCAAGCTGGCCGGTGCGCCAATGGCCGACCGGGCCCGGCTGGTGAAGATCGCCCAGAAATACGCCCGCTCCCCGGTCTTCGCGGAACGCGCCGCGGCGGTGAAGGAGCTGGCGGCCTATTTGCGTGAGAAACTGGCCGAGCGCCGTGGCGCCCCGCCGGACAACCTCCTGGCGCGCGTCGCCAATGCCCAGGTCAATGGGCGGCCGATTACGGCTGTGGAGGAGGAGGGCATGGCGACGCTGATCTTCCTCGGCGGGCTCGATACGGTGAAATCCGCACTCTCCTTTGCTTTTGCCTACCTGGCCAAGCATCCTGAGCAATACGCCAAGCTGGTGCAGAACCCGGCGCTGATCCCAGGTGCCGTGGAAGAATTGCTGCGCGTGGCCGGTACCTCGACCCCCGAGCGTGGGGCGTCCCATGATTTCGAATACCGGGGCATTCAGTTCCACCAGGGGGACCGGGTGGTGTTCCTGTGCCAGATTTATGGGATGGACCCGGAATTCGTGTCCAATCCGCACGAGATCAAGTTCGACCGGGACGTGGCGATGCACCTCGCCTTTGGCGCCGGGCCGCATCGCTGCATCGGATCGCACCTGGCGCGGATGGAAATCAGGCTGTTCATCGAGGAATGGATCAAGCGCATCCCGGCCTTCGGCACCCGCAATGACGAGGAAATCCGCACCGAATGCGGCATCGTCTGGTCGCCCGCCGAGGTAAATCTGGTCTGGCCTGTCTCCTGAGCAGGGGAGGGCGCGGTCTGACTTGTTGACTCAGGCCGCGCCCGGTCTATAAACGCGCCCTCTCGGCAGGGGCTCCGCCTCAGCCGTCAGCCGTGCGTCTTGCGCGGGCGTGCCCCGCCTTGAACGCAGCGTCTATGACGAGATTAGGAATACGAGCGATGTTCGCAGTCATCCGCACCGGCGGAAAGCAATACCGCGTTACGCCGAACGCGGTGCTGAAGGTTGAAAAGTTGGAAGCCGAGCCCGGCTCGACCATCACCTTCACCGATGTCCTGGCCGTTGGCAGCGAGGGTAACCTGACCCTTGGGTCCCCGGTTGTGGCCGGCGCCACCGTCACCGCGACGGTCATCGCGCAGGATCGCCTGGACAAGGTGATCATCTTCAAGAAGCGCCGTCGGCAGAACAGCCGCCGGAAGAATGGCCATCGTCAGCACGTCACCGTGCTGCGCGTGGCTGACATCAAAGCCGCCTGAACCAGGCCGAGTAGGACAGGAGCAGCACAATGGCTCATAAAAAGGCTGGCGGTTCGTCCCGCAACGGTCGCGATACCGAAGGCCGGCGCCTCGGCGTGAAGAAGTATGGCGGCGAGGCTGTGATCGCCGGCAACATCATCATCCGCCAGCGCGGCACCAAGGTGAAGCCGGGCCGCAATGTCGGCCTCGGCCGTGACCACACCATCTTCGCCCTCGTCGATGGCACCGTGACGTTCGAACGTCGCGCCGAAGACCGCGTGCAGGTGTCCGTCACCCCGCTGCTGGTCGCTGCTGAGTAAGCGCCGCGCCCGCCTCTAGGATTTCCGCGGGGGGTCGGCGCGAGCCGACCCCTTTTGCGTTTCAGGTCCCCTCATGAAGTTCCTCGATCAAGCCAAGATCTATGTGCGCTCCGGCGATGGTGGCGATGGCGTGGTCGCCTTCCGGCGCGAACGCTTCATCGAATTCGGCGGCCCGGATGGCGGCAATGGCGGCAAAGGCGGGGATATCATCTTCGAGGCCGTGCCCAATCTGAATACACTTATCGACTTCCGCTACACGCAGCATTTCCGGGCCCGCAAGGGCGGCAATGGCGCGGGCTCCGACAAGACAGGGGCGGGGTCGGAAGACGTGGTGATCAAAGTGCCGATCGGCACCCAGCTCATCGCCGATGACCAGGAAACCCTGCTCGCCGATCTCGACGCTCCGGGCAAACGCATCACGCTGTGCCGTGGCGGCGATGGTGGGTTCGGCAATGCCAATTTCAAATCCAGCACCAACCGTGCCCCGCGCCGTGCCGATAAAGGCTGGCCCGGTGAGGAACGCTGGGTCTGGCTGCGGATGAAG
>CANJRZ010000494.1 GCA_947476735.1 Sphingomonadaceae bacterium | reverse complement strand
GCGGCCGAGGTCCTGCGGCGCTCCACCGACCTCGACGCGCTGATCGACGGTGCCACCGAACGGCCGCTGCCGCCCGATGCCAAGGCGCGGATGGTATTGCGGATCGCGTTCGTCCAGGCGCTCGTCTTCGAGACCCCGCAACATGCCGTCATCTCGACGGTGCTGCCGCTCGTCGACGGCGGCCCGCGCAAGCTGGTCCACGGCGTCTTCCGGACGGTGATGAGCGAGGGTGAGGCGCTGCCCAATCCCCCTCATCTTCCGCCCGCCGTCACCGAACGCTGGACAAAGAGCTGGGGCGCGGAGGCGGCCGAGGCCGCTCGCACCTCGCTCGCCGGACAACCACCGATCGACCTTAGCCTCAAGCCCGGCGAGGACAGCGCCGTCTGGGCCGAACGCCTCGAAGGCACCAGCTTCGCTCCCGGCCATGTCCGCATCCCTGCTGGACGACGCATCGTCGATCTCCCTGGCTATGATGACGGCGTCTGGTGGGTCCAGGATATCGCCGCGTCGATCCCTGCGCGATTGCTCGGTGCAGGAAATGGCATGCGCGCACTCGATATCTGCGCGGCGCCCGGCGGCAAGACGATGCAGCTCGCGAGCCATGGCTGGGCGGTAACCGCCGTCGATCTCTCCGAAGCGCGGATGGAACGGCTTACCGAGAATCTCGCCCGCACCGGCCTTGTCGCCGACACCCGCATCGCCGACGCCGCCGACTTCGCCGAAGGCGCGCCCTATGACGCGGTGCTGCTCGACGCGCCCTGCTCCGCTACCGGCATCTTCCGGCGCCACCCCGATGTGCTTCACCGCGCCGGCCCGCATGCGATCGCCGAGGCCGCCGAACGTCAGGCGCGGCTGATCGATCATGCCGCGAGCCTCGTCGCGCCCGGCGGCCGGCTCGTCTATGCTGTCTGCTCGCTCGAAGCCGATGAAGGGGAACAGATCGCCAAGGGCTTTCTTGCGAGCCACCCCGACTGGAAGCTTGATCCGGTCGCGGCCGAGGAACTTCCCGACGGCTTCGCCCCGGACAAGGTCGGCAGAGTCCGCGTCCGCCCGGGTGCGCTTGCCGATCTTGGCGGCGCGGACGGCTTCTTCATCGCCCGATTCGAGCGCGCATGAAATCCTCCCTACCGAAGGTGGGGAGGGGGACCAGCGACGCTGGTGGAGGGGTAATGCGGAACCGAGCGGCGGTCGACCCCTCCACCATGCTGCGCATAGGGAGGTTCTGAAGAAGGTGACCTTGCCCCCTTCCGGTCACCCCGCTAATCCGGAACGATCATGACCAGTCCCGTCCGCATCGCCCCATCGATCCTGTCCGCCGATTTCGCCAGACTGGGAGAGGAGATTCGCGCGATCGATGCGGCAGGGGCCGACTGGATCCACGTCGACGTGATGGATGGTCATTTCGTCCCCAACATCACGATTGGTCCCGCCGTGATAAAGGCGCTGCGCCCGCACACGACCAAGCCGTTCGACGTCCACCTGATGATCTCGCCGGTCGATCCCTTTCTCGAGGATTTCGCCAACGCCGGATCGGACATCATCACCGTCCACCAGGAAGCCGGGCCGCATCTCCATCGCACGATCCAGCGGATCAAGGGGCTCGGCAAGAAGGCAGGTGTCTCGCTCAATCCGGCGACCCCGGCAAAGACGCTCGACTATATCATCGAGGAGGTCGATCTGGTCCTGGTGATGAGCGTCAATCCCGGCTTCGGTGGCCAGAGCTTCATCGAGAGCCAGCTCCGCAAAATCGAGGCGATCCGCAAGATGATCGACAAGACCGGCAAGGTAATCGAGCTCGAGGTCGACGGCGGCGTCGACGCCAGCACCGCGCGGCGCGTGATCGCCGCGGGAGCGACCGTCCTGGTCGCGGGTACGGCCAGCTTCAAGGGCGGCCCGACGGCCTATGCCAGCAACATCGCCAGCCTGAAGGCCGGGTGAGGCCTCGGGATGACTGACGCGGGCGGTTCGGGTTTGGATGACCGGGTAGAGCCGGGTCGCCGGCTGATCCGCATCGAGCATGACAAGAGTCATTCGCTCGCCGAGCGCGTATCGGGCCGAGTCCACGCCCTCGCCTGGCGTACCCCCGTCCATGGCCTGCGCCTGCGCGGGCGCCATCTGCTCAAGCTCTATGGCGTGCCGTCGGACCCGATAGAGGGCATGGTGCGGCTGGGCGGAGCAATGCTCGACGGCGAGATTGTGTGGCAGGGTGAGAGCGTTGCGATCGAAAGCTATGATTTTCGTCCGCGCGAGATATCCGCCGCTTTCAGTGACCATCTCCAGAGTTTTGCCTGGCTGCGCGACCTGAGCGCCGGCGGGCCGCGTCAGCGCGTGGCGCCGATCGCCGAACTGCTGACCCGCCGATGGATCGACGCCTTTGGCAAGCAGGTCCATGAGGCGGCCTGGCGGCCGGATCTGTGGGGCCGACGCATCCTCTTCTGGGGGAGCCATGCCCCGCTGATCATGTCTTCGGGCGAGTTGCGCACGGCGGTGCTCAACGCCCTCAACCGAGGTGCGATGCATCTCGACCACAGCGCCGACAAGGCGATGCCGGGTATCGCCCGCGTGGCAGCATGGGCGGGGGTGATCGCCGCCAGCCTGCTCATCCCCGGCGGAGAGCCGCGCCAGGAGCATGGCGAAAGGGGTATCGATCGTGCGCTTGGCGAGGCTCTGCATCCTGACGGCGGGATCGTCAGCCGCTCTCCGACCGAACAGATGGACCTGATCGGGCTGCTCGCGATGCTGCGCAGATATTATGACATGCGCGCCCAACGGCCGGTTGCTGCCGTGACGGACGCGCTCAACCGGGCGGTGCCGCCCCTGCTGGGATTGACGCTGGGCGACGGCGGCCTGTCGAGCTGGCAGGGTTCGGCACCGATCGACGGCGGCCGGATCGATGCAGTGGTTACGGCATCGGGTGTGCGCACACGGCCGCTGCGCCAGTCGCGCGAATGGGGCTATCAGCGGCTTCAGGTGGGCCACACGCGGATCATCGCCGATGCGGCGCCGCCGCCCATCTCGCGCTTC
>CANJRZ010000493.1 GCA_947476735.1 Sphingomonadaceae bacterium | reverse complement strand
GGCGGGACTGCGCGCCCTCACCAAGACAATCGCGCTCGAAGTCGGCCCGCACGGCATCCGCTGCAACTGCCTCGTTCCCGGTTCGATCGATACCGCGCTGTGGCAGAATTACGGGAAGCGGATGGCGGGTGAGCAGGGTATCAGCTTCGAGGAATGGCGCGAAAAGGCGCTGTCGGGAGTGCCGTTGCGCACTATCTCGACGCCCGACGATATCGCCAATCTCGCGCTGTTCCTGGCGAGCGACGACAGCCGCACCATCACCGGCCAGTCGATCAATTGCGATGCCGGCGCCTACATGGTCGGCTGAAGTGATTTCGAGGCGGATGGACCATCCGCCGACTCGGAAATCGCGACAAACATAAAGCCCGGGAGAGAGAAGATGATGAAGGACAAGGAAAAGAAGCCGAAGAAGGGCAAGTCGGTCGAGGATCGGCTCCGGGCGGTCGAGGACCGGCTTGCGATCGCCCAGCTCATCTGCGGCTATGGCTATGCGGTCGACGGCTGCAATGCCGAGGCGGTCGGCAGCTTCTATGCCGAGGACGGCGTCTATGCGGTGGCGGGGTCGTCGACGTGGGAGGGGCGCGAGGCGGTCGCGGGGATCACCGCGAGTCCCGGCCATCTGGGTCTGGTGACGGCGGGCTGTGCCCATATCTCGACCAATCCCTATATCGTCCTCGACGGCGACCGCGCGGTCGCGACCTGCCACACCATGGTCGCCTCGAAGCGCGAGGACGGCTATTATATCGCGCGCCTCAGCGCCTCGCGCATCCAGGTCTCGCGCAAGCCCGATGGCGGCTGGCAGATCGACCATCGCCAGAATTATCTGCTCGACGGGGCGAAGGAAGGGCCGGCGTTGCTCGCGCGCCTGCTGGAGGGGCCGGGGGCGCATTGACCCCGTCACGGAGCAGCCAATGAAGCGAGCAGGCCGGCTGATCATGAGCCTCGGAATCGCTTGGCTCGCTTCGGCCTGCGCGATGGTCCTCGGTATGACCTCTTTTTACTGGGCGATGACCGAGCAGTTCTATCTGTTCGGCGGCTTGTACGAGTCGCTGGTGATGAGCGCAGTCGCGCTCGTCGCCAGCCTCGTCGGCGCGCTGGTCCTGTTAACGATCCTATCCCTCGCACAGCGCGTTCGCCCGATAGCACTCTGGGCTGCCGCGCTGCTGGGCGGACTATTGTTCGCGGCTCCGGTAGCATTGTTTGACCGAGCGCCATGGAACGGCCTTTTCTTCCTTCCGGCCGGAATCGCGGCGGGCCTGATCTTAGCCAGAACGGAAGGGCGTCCCGTTCGTGGACCGGGTGCGACGGCCCTGCTGATGGGCTTGACGATCTGGCTCGTGCTGCTGGCGATCCCGGCAGGTTGGGCGTGGCAGGAAGAGCGGCGGGAAGCGCGTTCGGCGTCCGCATCGCTGCTGAGCGACCGAATTCTGGGTGGCGCCGCACTGGATTCCGAATTGTGGTTGTTCGATCTGCCGGGGAAGGTCGTGTCATTCCGTCATGACGATCTGCGGCCGACCGTCCGTGTAAGCTCGGGGGTCACGGCGCTCGCGACCGACGGTTCGACTATGTGGGCATTGGTGGCGCCGCGTTCCTATCAGTGGAAGAAGGAGCCGCCGATCAGAAGATTCCGTGTCGTCTCTTTCGCTGGCGGGCGATGGCGCTTTCATCCGTGGCAAGTCGAGGAAGCCTATGAGCGACCGGTCGCGATCGCGCTCAGGCGTCAGGGCGTGGTGGCGGTCGGTCCGAAGCGGGTCTATCTGCTGGGGAAAGACGAAGCCGGTTCGGCAAAGGCGCTGGCGCTGAGTGAGCCGATCGAACTGGCGGGGCAAGTCTCGTCGGCGATGGTCGGTGAAACTCTGCTCTATGTCGGTACCAATATCGGCGAGTGGGGTGGACAATTGTTCCGCATCGACCTCGCGACCGGCCGGGTCACCACCTTGCAGGGCATCGACGATCCCGTTACCGGGCTGGTCGCCGACCGCGAAGCCCCGCCTTGCCTGTTCGCATCGCTCGGCGTGTCGCACTTGGGGCTGTGGCGCGGCCGGGTCGTGCGGATCTGCGGCGATCGCCTAGAGACCGTTCTCGAAGTACCGGTTTTGCCAATCGGCAAGCGGATCGAACGCGCCCTTTCGAGCCGGGCGCGGCAATTTCCGCCGGACACCGAACCGGTCTTCGGCCTTGCGCCAGCTCCGGGAGGTTTCTGGGCGGTCACCCCGCGCTCGCTTTACCACTGGCAGCGGGGCGAGCTCGAGCGATGGCGCCGGCCTGGCTTCGAGGATGCCCATGGCTTGGCAGTTTCGACCGCGCTTCCCGACGTGGTGCTCGTCGCCACCGATGCGAATGCTACCCGCTCCGTCAGCGGCTACACGCCCCTCGTCTTCGCGAAATAGGCTCAGGCCTTCTCCATAGCCGCCAGCCGCTCCGCCCGGAGCTGCGAGCGGCGGACCTTGCCCGCATCGTTGCGGACCGGGGTGGTCGTGAACTCGACCGAGCGCGGCCGCTTGTGCGGCGACAGATTCGCGCCCACCGCCTCCAGGAAGGCACCCTCGTCCGCCGGAAACAGATCGGCGCTCGCATATTCGACGATCGCGTGGAGCCGGTTGCCGATATCGGCCTCGGGCAGGCCGATGATCGCGCAGCAGCGGACGTCGGGCATCGCCTCGACCGCCGCCTCGAGTTCGGCGGGGTAGACGTTGATCCCGCCGACCACGATCATGTCGGTCCGCCGGTCGGCAATGTAGAGATAGCCGTCCTCGTCGAGCCAGCCCATGTCGCCGAAACTGTCGGTGTCGCCACGGATGCGGGTGTCCGAGCCGATATATTTGTAGCTCGTCCCGACCCCGATCGCTTTGCGGAAATAGATGTCGCCCACCTCGCCCGGCGGCAATTGCCGGCCCTCTTCGTCGGTGATGATGATTTCCTGCCCCGGCGACGCCTTGCCGACCGAGCCGGGATGCGCGAGCCATTCGGTGCCGAGGATGCGGGTGACGCCGACCCGTTCGGTGCCGCCATAGACTTCCCAGAT
>CANJRZ010000492.1 GCA_947476735.1 Sphingomonadaceae bacterium | reverse complement strand
TTGCCCGAAGGTGCTCATATAATTCTGCACATAGTTCAGGATCGTGCCCGCGCCGATCAGCGCGGCCCCCAGCCAGATCGTCTGCCTCACGCTCGGCCCCGTCGGTCCGCCGCTGAACTCGGGCTCGGGGCAACCCTGCGTCTCGGGGATCGACCGGCGCATCCACAGCGCGAAGGGAACGATCGCGGCACCCAGCAGCAGCGCGATCCGCCAGCCATAGGCGGCGAGCTCGCTCTCGCTCATCAGCGAACTCAGGATCAGACCGACGAGCGCGCCGAGGCTGGCCGCGATGCCCTGGCATACCACCTGGAGGCTGGCGCTGCGCCCCCGCCGTTCGATCGCACCGGCCTCGATCATGTAGACCGTGGCCGATCCGATCTCGCCGCCGAGCGCGAAGCCCTGCAGGCACCGCGCCAGGATCGCGATGATCGGCGCGGCGATGCCGATCGCGGCATAGCCCGGTGTCAGCGCCAGCACCGTGATCGCGATCCCCATCAGCGTCATGCTCAGCAGCATCGCCGATTTGCGCCCCGCCCGGTCGCCATAGCCGCCCAGCACCCAGGCGCCGATCGGCCGCGCCAGGAACCCCGCGCCGAACGTCGCCAGCGATCCCATCAGGCTCAGATAAGGGTCGTGCGACGGGAAGAATGTTTCGCCGATCTGGATCGCGAAGAAGGCGAAGGTCAGGAAATCATAGAATTCCATCCCGCAGCCGATCGTCGCGGCAAACTGCGCCCTGCGCCGCGTCCGCGCATCGAAATGACCTGCCGCGTCTCTCGCCATATATTTCCCCCGGCCGAGATAAGTTCAGAGCGGGGGATGATGGTAAAGGGGAGATCAATTCGGGGGTGTGATTGGGGCGTGCAGTGCCGATGCAGGGTCGCCGCGGTGCAGAGATCATGGCTTGTGCAACCAGGCTATCTGTCTTCTCTTAGGGGGAGGGAAAATTCAGGTCACAGACCCATGATCGAATTACGGTGACGTGGCGTAATTGAGGCAGCCACCCTCCTGGATGTGCGGAGTCGTCTATGTAGGCGCTCCAAGCAGGAGGATGACCGATGAAGATTTTCGCAGCATTGGATGTCGGAGACAAGGCCACGCATGTGTGCGTGGTCGATGGTGACGGCGCGGTCGTGTGGCGGGGCGTTTGCGCGACGGACCCTGCGGTGGTGGCGGCGACGCTGGAGCGGCAGGCGCCGGGCCTTGAGCGGGTGGTGCTGGAGACGGGGCCGTTATCGTCGTTCCTCTATCATGGACTGATTGAGCGGGCGGTTCCGGCCGTGTGCATCTGCGCGCGCCATGCGAACGGTGTGCTGTCGGTTCGGGTCAACAAGAGCGATGTGCATGATGCCGAAGGGCTGGCACAGCTGGCCCGCACCGGCTGGTTCAAGTCCGTCCACATCAAAGGAAGTGCGACCCATCTCGACCGGGCGCAGCTCAAGGTGCGCGAGCAACTGATCCGGGCGCGTGGCTCAATGGCGAACCAGTTGCGTGGGCTGCTGAAGTTGTTCGGGCTCCGGATGGGCCAGGTGACCACGCCGGGCAAACGTGCCGAGCGGCTCGAGGCGCTGTTCGGCCAGAAGCCCGAGTTGCGCTCCATCCTCGCCCCGCTGGTAGCCGGACTGGAGGCATTGGACGCACAGATCGCCGCATCGACGCGCGGCCTCAAACTACGTGTTGCCGCCGATCCGGTGGTCAAGCTGCTGATGACGACGCCGGGTATCGGGCCCATCACGGGGCTGACCTTCAAGAGCAGTATCGAGGATCCGGCGCGGTTCGCACGCGGCGAAGATGTAGGTGCGTTCGCGGGCCTCGCACCGCGACGAAGTCAGTCGGGCGAGCGCGATGTCCACGGTCGCATATCCAAGGCCGGCGATCCGATGCTGCGATCAGCGCTCTATGAGGCGGCAAACAACTTGCTCTGCAGGGTCAAGAGGCCGTGTCCTTTGCAGACTTGGGGCAAGGCGCTGGTCGTCACCAAGGGCGCCAAGCGCGCCCGGGTCGCGGTCGCGCGCAAGCTGGCCATCCTACTCCACAGACTCTGGACTTCCGGCAACAGCTTCCAATGGGCCTGATCCCTGGCTGACCGGACATCCAGACGAGCGACCTCGTTGCACGTGTAGAGCATCAAAGCTCGTCGGTGACCTGGAGGCGCTCGATAATCACCGCCTGACCGCAACCATGACGGCATCGACAATCCACGGCTCCCAAGCTGGTCGATGACCTCGAAGACAACCATAGATGACGGTCAAACTTACTATGACAAAAGGTGAAGAATGACAGTATCAATTAGACAACACGTGCAAAAACCACTAAACCTTAGCCGCTTCGTGTCTCACTCAAGGGGTGCACTCCACACGTATCACCGTAAATCCGCTCACCCCTCGCCCCATGGATTGATGATCTCGATTCCGCACCCGGCAAAGTCCAGGTGGTTGCGGGTCGCCAGCCGAGCGCCCCGCGAACGGACGATCGCGGCAATCTGCGCGTCGATCTCGCTGATCGGGCGGCTGGCCAGCTTCCTGCCCGCGGCGATGGCGGGATAGGCCGTCGCAGCGTCGCCATCGAAGGCGAGCACCCTCCCCGCCAGGTCGACATCGAACATCGGCAGCGCCGCCGCCATCAGATCATCGCGCCGACGACCTTCCGGAAGCAGCGCGATGCCGAAGAAAATCTCGGCCTGGGTTAGCGTGGTGGTGAACAATCCGGCAGGCGGCTGATCCGCAAACCAGGTCATCACGCGCTCATCCGGCCTGGCGCGCATCAGCTCCGACAACAGGTTGGTATCGAGGACGATCACTCGTCGAAAACCGCCAGTCTGATCGGCTCGCGCGGGATATCGGGAAGTTCAATTCCGCCCACGGCGCCGAAGCGGCCATGAATGGCCTGCCCAAGGTTCCGCGGACGCGGGATTTCGGTGGCAAGCGCCGAGGACAATATGTCGCGCGCTTCATCCTCCATCGAGCGGCCATGCATCGCGGCGCGCACACGCAGCCGCGCCTTGATCGCATCGTCGATGTTCCGGATCG
>CANJRZ010000491.1 GCA_947476735.1 Sphingomonadaceae bacterium | reverse complement strand
TGGCTGGAGCCGGCTTCGGGTGCGTCGGGAACGCTGCTGGAGGAGATCGACGGCCAATCGATCGCGGGCATCAACGACATCTTCCCCGATGGCAAGGGTGGCCTGTATTTCGGGACGTCGCAAACCACGCTGTCGGGCCCGAATGGTCCGCCGCCCATGACGAAGCTCTATCGTCTCAACACGGATGGCCGGACCACGCTGCTCTGGGAGGGCCTGAAAGTTGCCAACGGCATCGGGATCAGCCCCGACGGTCGACGACTCTATGTCAACGAAAGCTGGCTTGGCTCCTATGCCTATGACCTGCGCCCCGATGGCCGCCTCGCCAATCGCACCCTGCTGTCCGACCGCACCAATTGCGATGGCCTCGCCGTCGATCGCGACGGCGGGGTGTGGATCGCATGCTTCGAGACCGGCGCGATCCTGCGCGTGCTTCCGGATGGAACGAAGCAGGAGTTCGCGGTACCGGCGCGGAACGTGACGAGTCTGTGCTTCGGCGGCACCGACGGCCGCGACCTTTTCGTTGCCACCGGAGACGACAATCTAGACGCGCTGATGCAGGGGAGGCCGCCACTGAAGACCGCCAGCCTCTTCCATGCACGGAGCACGGTTGCGGGGCTGGATGTGCCCCGCACCAGCTTCACCTTCTGAGGTCAGCCCTTTGCCAACTCCCGCGCGATCCCCGCGAAATAGGTCTCGGCATGTTTGGGATTCTGCGAGGTGAAGAAAATGTCGGGCAGAGGCGGCGCGCCGTCATAGGTCTCGGTGATGTAGGTCCGCTGGAAGATGGTGACGTCGCCACCCGGCCGCATGAACCGATAGCGGATTTCGATCCGGCCAAGATAGCCGCCCTCGCCTTTCCCATCATGACCGAGCCGGCCGATCGTCTGGCACACCCACAGGGTCGGGCGCTCGGTCGTCGCGACCTCCCATGAATAATGGTCGCCCGAGGGGCCCTCCTCGGTCCAGCGGTCACCGACCTTGAGCGCCTTGCCGCTGGTCAACCCGTCCTCGCGCTTGCTTCCCGGATAGGTCTTCACCCAGTTGGCCGGGTTGGAGACGAAATCATAGACGCGCTCTGCCGGGTGGTCGAAGGCACATTCCGAAACCAACGTCACGGTGGCCATGGGTCATCACTCCCCTCTTTACGCGGCCAGGACGGCGCGCTGTTGGCGTGCTTATTGGTCGCCGACAGCGCCCCCGTCTTGGCGCGAGAGGCCGCTATTCCTCGGACTTGCCGTCAAACAGAACCTCACGGGCAATGCCGAGTGCGGTCATCGATGCAGGCCAGCCGCAATAAAATGCGAGATGGGTGATCACCTCGATCAGCTCTTCCTTGGTGAGGCCGTTGGCCAGCGCGATACCGAGATGAGGGCGAAGTTCGTTGACTTTCCCCATTGCGATCAGTGCCGCGCAGACGATCAGGCTGCGTTCACGCGGCTTGAGATCGGGGCGCTTCCAAAGGTCCTGAAACAGCACCTCATCGGTATATTTGGCTAGCGCCGGGGCGATGTCGCCGAACGCGTTCCTTGCGATGTTGGGATCGTCGAGAATGCTCATGTCAGGTCTCCTTCGTTTCGACTTGGTTCAATGTTGCATATTCGCGCCTCACCCAGATCGTACCGAGCAACGCCGCGAGCACGCAGACCAGCAGGAACGCCAGGATGATCATGATCGAGTAGCGGATCGCGAAAGCGCCATGGATCGGCTCGAGCAGGTCGTTCGAAACCCCGACGATCAGCGGCGCGAAACCGAAGCCGAAGATGGTCGCCCCCAGTGAGATGATCATCGACGCGGTGCCGCGCGTCCGCGGAGGCAGGACCGACTGGCTGATCGTATAGGCGCACATGCTATGCGAACCGAGGAAGAAGGCATGCAGCCCGAAGCCGGCCATAGCCAGCCACCACTGTCCTGCAAGCACGAAGACCAGGCCGAAGGGCAGCGCCAGCGCGCATCCCGCGGCCGCACACCACAGATAGGCCCGGATGTCGCGCCGACCGGCCCAGTCGGCGACCACCCCGGTGAAGATCTGGCCGGCGACCAGCGCGAGCATGCTCACGCTGCCGAAGATGAACCCGGTCTCGGCCGGGCTGAGCCCGTGGACCCGCATCAGGAAGGTCGCCCCCCAGGTCATCACGCCATAGCCGGTCACCGCACCGAACGAGACGAGGGTCATGCAACAGAGAAAGGTCGGACTCCTTCGAAGAATTTGCAGCGTCTCCAGAAAGCCATAACGTGCATCGGCGCGCGTGGCCGGTAACGGATCGGACATGCCGCGCGGTGGCTCGGCGAGCGCGAACCAGATCAGAACCGCGAGCAGAATGCCGGGCGCACCCGCGGCGACAAGGGCCATCCGCCAGCCGAAATTCTCGGCCAGCCAGCCCCCCAGCACCACCGCCACACCGGATCCGACCGACATCGAAGCGATATAAATCGACATGGCCTTTGCCCGATGTCTAAGCGGATAAAGGTCTGGCACCATCGCGAAGCTGGCCGGCGACGATCCTGCCTCGCCCACCGCTACGCCGATCCGGGTCAGTAGCAAGGTGGTGAAGCTGGTGGCGACGCCGCCGAGCAAGGTCATAACACTCCAGAATCCGAGCACCACACCCAGTAGCCGGCCACGCTGGAAGCGGTCCGCAGCGCGCGCAAGCGGGATCGAGGCCGCCACGTAGAACAGCGCGAATGCCGTGCCGGTCAGCAAGCCCATTTGGGTGTCGGAAGCGCCAAACTCCTTGCGGATCGGTTCGAGCAGGATCGCCATAATTTGGCGGTCCATCATATTGAAAACACCTACAAGGCAGAGCAGTGCCAGTGCGCCATGGCGTTGGGCGGGCGACCATATGACGGAGGCCGCTTCAGGATTTCCGGTCACCGGCTTCTCCTGTCTCGTTAAGCGCCGCATAGTCGCGCCGTACCCAGATCGCAGCGACCAGCGCAGTCACCGCGAGCAGCGCCGGAAAGATCAGCATAATGCCAAGCGAATAGCGGATCGCGAAGTCACCATAGACGGGCGCCAGTGCGTCATTGGATAGGCCGACGATCAGCGGCGC
>CANJRZ010000490.1 GCA_947476735.1 Sphingomonadaceae bacterium | reverse complement strand
TTGTTCCTGCATCGCCTCGCCCAGTCAGTGGAGGTGGAACACAGCCGTCCGCTCGCCATGGAAGATCAGAGCGACGAACGTCCGGGCGAAGCGCGTACACCCTATGACGTGGAGCTTGCCGCGGACCCGGATATCCTGGTCTGCCGCATTTCGGGGGCTTTCTTTTTCGGTGCAGCTGCGACGGTTGGCGCGGCGCTCGACCGGACGGGGGAGCGTCCCAAGCATTATGTGGTCGACTTCGCAGCGGTACCGATGCTTGACTCGAGCGCTGCCGCGACGGTCGCCGGGCTAGCGCGTAAGGCGGAACGAGAGGGGGCCGAGCTCTTTCTGACAGGCGCCCGGCCAGCTGTGCGTCGCGTTCTCCTGAGCCATGGCATACGTCCGCCCCAGGCTCGTTTTCGCACGACAATCGATAGCGCTCTCAGCACTATACGCGAACGCCGGCCTAACTCCGCGCAGGAAGAAACGTCAGCGGATTGACGGGCTTGCGGCCGTTGCGGATCTCGAAATGGAGCTGCGGCTCCGCACTGTAGGGGCTTGCTCCACTTTTTGCGATCGTCTGGCCGCGCACGACCTTCTGGCCGCGCGATACGGTAATGCTGTCGGCATAGCCATAGGCGCTGATCCAGCCGTCGCCATGTCGCAGCAGGATGAGCGTTCCATAAGCCGGAATGTCCTGGCCAACATAGGCGACGACGCCATCGGCTGCCGCACCAATCGGGCTGCCTCGCTCGACCGCGATATTGATACCGTCGTTGCGCTGTCCACTTGAGAAGCCGCCGAAGCCGCGCAATATAGCTCCCCGTACCGGCCAGTCGAACCGGCCAGCAAAACGAGACGGCTCGGCAACCGCTTCGGTTGGAGGTACGACCTTAGGTCTGTCCACTGGCGGCTTAGGCCGTTCCCTGGTCGCCAGCGCGGGTTCGGAGCCGGTGATCAGATCCTCGATGTCGAGGCGGAAGGCGGCTGCGCGCTGGTCCGGCGTCATTCCCGCGACTTCCTTCTGGCTGGGTAGCAGAAGTCGTTGGCCCTCGCGAAGGACATAGGGCTCCACGATCTCGTTGAGCTGCGCGATCCGCATCCATTCCACGCCATAGGCGCGCGAGATGGCGATGCCGGTTTCACCTTTGCCGACGCGATGATAGAGTCCGCCTGGAATTTTGATCTTCTGCCCCACTTTGATTGTAAAGGGGGTGGGAATGTTGTTGACCCGGGCGATCGCTTCGGATCCCGCGCCAGTCATGTCCGATATGCGACGCAGTGTGTCGCCGTTCTTAACGACATATGTGGATGGTTCGACCTCAATCGCGGAAGCGGTTACTGTCCTGACCTGCCAGGCAGGTGGTGGCGGCACCGGGACGTCCTCCGACACTGCCGGCGGTGGCGGGCCGGGAGCGACTGTATCCTGCTGTACGGAAGAGAATGCGGGAATGGCAGCCCGGACGGCCTCCGATCTCAGTGACGGGCGTTTGGTGTTGCGAGAAGGGGGCGCGGGAGGCCGGGTTTCGGCTCGTTCCGGTGTAGGAATGCAGGCCGAAGTCAGCAGCAGCACGATCAGCGCAGGGATGGTCGAGCGATGATTCAACAAGGCCATATCGACCTGTTAGCAGCCCCGGTCAGGGATACTACCCCGGGCAAGGCCGCGGCGTTAAAAAGCTGTGGACTGCTTGTCGATACTGGACATGCGGTCATTCAGCCGCCACCATTTTCGTCGGAAATGCGCGCTTGGGGCGCAGGCATTGCCGGAGCTTGGGGGCGGGACGCTTATGCGAGCCGGATTACCGGAAGACGGTGTGTTGGCATCGCCAGTACGGATTCTCGCCTACACGCTGATCTTCGTGCTGGCGGTCTCGGTCGGGGCAGTCAGTGGCTATCTTCACGCAGGCTGGTCGCTTGGCGATGCGGCCTACATGGTCACGCTTACCATTTTTTCGGTCGGCTTTAGCGAAGTTCGACCAATAGATACCGCCTATCTGAGAATTTTGACGACCGCTACGATGGTGCTCGGTTGCACCGGCATGATTGTGCTGACCGGTGCGCTGGTTCAGATTTTCACAGTCTTTCAGCTACGCAGGATATTGGGGGTAGGCCGCGTGCAAACTCAGATCGACAAGCTCAACGATCACGTCATCATTTGCGGCTTCGGCCGCATCGGTGTGCAACTCGCCAAGGAATTGGACAGTGCGGGGAAGGGGTTCGTGGTCCTCGAACGGAGCGCCGACAAGATCGCGGAAGCGCAATCGCTCGGGTATCTCTGTCTGAATGGTGACGCGACCGAAGAAAGCGCATTGCGCGCAGCCGGTATCGGGCGCGCGCGCGTCCTCGCGACGGTGCTGCCCGAGGATGCTGTGAATGTATTCATCACGCTGAGCGCGCGCAATCTCAACCCCAAGCTCGAGATCATCGCTCGTGGCGAGGCGCCGACGACCGAGCGCAAGCTGTTTCACGCGGGCGCCGACAAGGTTGTGCTGCCTACCCATATCGGTGCCGAGCGGATCGCCGAGATGATCCTCTATCCGGGCACTGCCCGCTTCGTCGGCGAATCCCAAGAAATGCGCGACATGAAGCGTGGTCTGCACGAATTCGGCCTTGAACTCGAGGCCGTGACCGCGATGCGCGATGGTGCTGTGGTTGGCGAAACGGTGGGCGACATCGAACGGATGGGGCAAGGATCTTTCTTCATTGTCCAGATCGATCGCGCGGAGGGACAGACGATCCTGCATCCCGGGGACGACGTACGGGTGGAGGTGGACGATCTGGTGATTCTCGTGGTGCGCGGCAGCAAGGTTGCTGCGGGTGCGATCTTTTCGACTCATGCGAAGCCGAAGCGTGTCGGAAGAATGAAGGTCTGAGGGCTAGCGGAAGAGTTCCGCGCATGGCGCCAGCGACGCATGGTGAGTCATGTCACAATGGAGTGGCGTGACAGTAACCCAACCGTCTGCGGCGGCCTCCATGTCGGTGTCGTGGGCGGGCGTGTGCGGCATGCCGGCAAGCCTTATCCAGTAATAATCGAAGCCGCGTGGATCAGTGCGCTGGACAATCTCGGTACCGCCA
>CANJRZ010000489.1 GCA_947476735.1 Sphingomonadaceae bacterium | reverse complement strand
GTGCCGGACTTGGGTGTCGTCGAAACATCCAGGGCCGGAGCCGTCCATGACCCAGTATAAACGCATTGCCATCGACACGTCCAAAGCCGTGTTCACGCTGCACGGCATCGATCTGGCGGAGAAGCCTGTCCTTCGCGTCAACCTCTCCCGCGCCCAGTTGCTGCCCTTCTTCAAGAAGCTTCCGCCCCTGTTCGTCGCGATGGAAGCCTGTGGCGGCAGCCATCACTGTGGCCGCGAACTGACCGCGTTGGGACATCGGGTGCTGTTGGTTCCCCCGCAATACGTCAAACCGTATGTCTAACGCGGGAAGAACGACCGCAACGACGCCGCGGCCATTTGCGAGGCCGCGGGCCGGCCGGGCATGAGCTTCGTGCCCGTGAAGTCCGCCGCGACGCAATCTCAGGCGATGGTGCTGAAGGTGCGCGAGACGCTGGTGGCGCGGCGCACGGCGTTGGTCAACACGTTACGCGGCCATGCCGGGGAGTTCGGCGTAATCGCCGGCAAGGGCATCGCCAACGTCGTTCCCTTGCTGGAGAAGATCGCGGCGGAGACGGCGATCCCGATCGAGGCGCGGGAGACCATGGCGCTTTTGGGCGAGGAGATCGCCCATCTCGACACGCGGGTGAAGCAGATGGAGGTCCGGCTGAAGGCCGCGCACAAGGCGAACCCGGTCAGCAGGCGGCTGGAGACCATGCCCGGCATCGGTCCGGTGACCGCGCTGACACTGGCGATCGAGATCGATCCGGCCGCGTTCGCCTCCGGCCGCCATTTCGCCGCCTGGCTGGGCCTGACCCCGCGCGAACATTCGACCGGCGGCAAGCCGCGGATGGGCGGGATCAGCCGGGCCGGGAACGAGCGGTTGCGGAATTTGCTGGTGCTCGGAGCGACGTCGGCGATCAGGTTCGCCGAACACCCGGCCGGCAAATGTGCCACGGCCTGGCTGCTGGCGCTGTTGCGCCGTAAGCCGCGCAAGGTCGCGGCGGTGGCGCTGGCCAACAAGATGGCGCGGGCCGTCTGGGCCATGATGAGCCGGGGCGAGACGTACCGCCGCCCGGCGGCGGGTCAATCGTAACGTAACGTTTGGGAGTGGAAATCATGCCCCGTCCTACTATCGGCGAAACCGCGATGACCGCCGCGGAACGCCAGGCCCGCTACCGGGCCTCGCGCGCCGCGGGTCAGCCCATTGTCCGGATACGTCGGCCGGTGGATCGAAGAAGTTTGCTCAAGAGGTGGGACGACGCGCGCACCGAGCTCTCCGGATTGCGAGACCATTACGCCGCCTGGCTGGAAAGCCTGCCGGACAACCTGACGGAAAGCGCGACCGCCGATGCCTTGCGCGCGATCGTCGAACTGGATCTGTCCGAACTGCTGGCGGCCGAACCGCCGCGCGGCTTCGGGCGGGATTAAGGTATGGAATGGCCTGTACGGCACGGGCCACGAAGCCGCGTGGCGGGCGGACCGGCGGGGGCCGGTTCTTGCCCCAACCACGCGTCGATGCCGGGATGAAAGAGCAGAACGAGATGATCATCGGTCGAACCGACGATCCGGAGAATCCGCAAGGGGCTAAGGCCGGTCAGGCCGCGGCGTAGTTTGGAACCGGATCGCGGAACCCATCTGGGCCAGCGGCCATGACGCCGCGCGAACAGGCCGGACACATGACCGCTTTCGATCCGGTTGTCGGACTTCTCGATTTTTCTCTTGCATCCGAGGGGCCGTCCACACATGCTCCCTCGCCCCCCCGCCAAGGCAGGGCCTTGAATGCCGTCTGGGGCCTACCATGGCGGTTTGACCGCCTCGCTTGGCCCCCTTCTTCATCTCCCCCAATTAAATGGGTCCAGGCCCCCCGCCCTGGTGGGGTTCGAAGGGGCGACGCCCCTCGCGGGCGCGATCCGCTTCGCGGCTCTCGGCGGCGGAGCCCCAAGGCTTTCTTTCCTTCACCCGATTGCCCTGCAAAGGCAACCAGCCCACCTTGAAATCGGACATCTCTGAGGCCTTTCGGCCCTTTTCCGCCCTCGGCGCCATGGTCGCCGCCACCTGACCTCGAACGCGCCGAAACCATCGAGAAAAGCCATGGCCGGATCGAGACACGTCAAATCAAAACCACGGCGTCGATCGCCGCGTTTCTGGCGTCTCGCTGGTCCGGCGTGGCCCAGGTCCGCCGCATAACGCGGGAACGGATCGTAGGCGGAAAGAAGACCGTCGAGACCGTCTATGCGATTACCAGTCTGCCCCCGGAACGGGCTGGTCCGGAGCAACTCCTGGCGTTGTCCCGCGCGCACTGGGGCATCGAGAACCGCCTGCACCACGTGCGCGACGTGACCTGCCGCGAAGACCAGGCGCGCGCGCATACGGGAAACGCACCTCAGATTCTCGCCGCGTTCCGAAATACCGTGCTCACGCTCATACGGCGCCTGGGTTACACGGTCGTCGAAGGGTTCGAACACTTCGCGGAGCACCGCCTGGCGGCTATCGAGGCGGTGCGCGGGCGGAGAACCGAATGACCGTGGCCGACACAGGCGAATTGGGTGAAAAATTCATCCTCCAGCAAAGCTCACGAGGAAGTCGTCGTCCCACCTCGCGAGCTTGCGCCGTAGTTGCAAAGAGTCGTCGCTCGACGATTGGAGGGGCAGGTTGCATGCCATATGTTTGACGGCCGTAAAGTTGGCGGATGCGTGGTCGGTCCTCACCCGGAAGCCGGTGTCCCTGAAACCATGTCGAGGACTCAGTGCAGGCTGCTTTCGATCACCCAGTGGCTTCGGATCGCCGGGCCGAGAAGAACCACTGTGATCGTCATGGAGGTGATATAAAATCTAGTTTCGCCTGCGGTCTCTCTGCCCGTTTCCCGTATGCTTCCGACGATGGCCACACCTTTCAGGCCCGGCCTGCTGTTCTCATTTTGCCGGACCGGTAAATTTCAACGCCGTTTGTGGTGTCTGGGTGAGTCTCAGAGGCAACAGTTTGCACGCGATCACTGGTCGCGGAGATTTTTCCGGTTCCCTTAAAGGCCCAATTGCAATTCGACGCGTGTGTGCCAATCCAAGACCGCCTTCTCGATTCCCT
>CANJRZ010000488.1 GCA_947476735.1 Sphingomonadaceae bacterium | reverse complement strand
CGGCGACGGCATGAACCCGTCTTCGGTGTTATGATGCTCGGGCAGCCAGATGCCTTCGAAGCCGAGCTGCTCGGCACGGACGGCAAAGTCGATCATCTCGGCGTAGAAGGAGGCCCAGGGCCGATGCCATGGCGGAGGGTTCCGGAAGTCCAGCAGATAGCCAAACGAAAGCCTGTGCTTCTTCACGCGTTTCAACTCTCTTTTGCCGCCCTTAGCGGTCGTCCGATCGCCTTTCGGCATACATCTCATAATAGCGATCGATGTGGGCGATGCGGTTCACGATCCGCTTCTCCTGATAGCTCGCCAGCCGGGTGAATTTGGTCGTCCGCTGGTGCAAGCCCTGCTGGACGAGCTCCATATTGGAAAAGTCCTGCGCGGCGACGACGCCCCAGTCGTGATCGGGATCGGTGACCAGCTCGCGCTCCACCGCCGGCCATTCTTCGCCCGCCGGATGGGCCAGGACGATGACGTCGAAAATGCAGCTATCCGGATCGCCTCCATTTGGTCGCGCGATGAAGCCGAAGATGCTTCCCGGGAGCAGATTGAAGGTCAGATTGGGAAACAGGGTGTAGTTCCAGTCCTCCATGTGCCGATCGATCGGTATGTCCGGCAGGAAATCCTTCAGCCGGGCGTGTGCCATCTCCTGGAACAAGGCGCGGGTCGTCTGTCCTTCGGCCAGAGGGATTTCCCTCAACTGTTCGAGGCCCCTCCGCTCTGCGTCGTCCGCCAGGCCGATGTCCAGCAGATTGTCGATCGCGGTCTCGAGAACCTCCTGCTCCTTCACGCGCCCCTTGAAGCGGGCGCTGGGCATGCCGATCGGGGCGGTCAGGCGCGAGTGCGGGCCGTAGGTGTCGTAGCTGCAGTTGACGTCGCAATTGCCCTTCATCGTCTGGGGATGCGAGCCCATCGAATGATAGGCCTCCTCGAACGCTTCGAGCGCCACCTTCCAGTTCGCCCCAAGGACGATCGTCCGCCACGACTTGATGCGATAGTCTTCGATGCGATAAGGTGCGAGGTCCTTCGCCACCGGCTCCAGATATTCGGCAAGCGTCGGTCCCGTGCTGCTCAGCCTGACGAAGACGAAGCCGCCCCATATCTCCACCGCGGCCTCGGGCAGCCGCAGCTCCTCGTCGGTCAGGTCCGGAAATTCGACCCGGTCATGGACATAGCGATTGATGCCATCGAGCGACCAGCGCCAGCCGTGGAAGGGACAGACGAATTGGGTGATGTGGCCGCACCCCTTGGCGAGTTGCGTCCCCCGATGAGGGCAGGCGTTGAAATAGCCCTTGATCGCGCCCGACGCCGTGCGCACCAGGATGATCGACTGGTCGGTGATCTTATATTCGAGGAAGTCGCCGGTCTCGGGGAGCTCTTCCTCGCGGCATGCCGCCTGCCAGATGTAGGGCCACAGCCGCTCGGCTTCCAGGTCGACATGTTCGGCTGAAATGTAACGCGCTGCGTCGACCCGGTGATAGGGAGTCTTGCCCCATTCGGGATAGAGCGCGGGCTTCGCCGCTCCCGGCTCGAACGACTCGATGCGCTTGTGCCTCTCGCCAAGCCCTACTCGGACCACGGCACCAGCATTATCGTTCATCGCATCCTGCTCCTTCAGCGGGCTCGACGGCCCATTGTCCGGCTTGTCAGTTTTGGAAAGCGGGCATCACCTCGCTCGCGAACAGTTCGGCATATTCGCGGAAGCGGGCGAGCGGGACGCCGGGCGGCACGAACATCATGAAATGCTCGACGGGCGCGCGCGCGAGCATGTCCTCGACATAGGCGATCGCTTGGCTGGGGGTCAGGATCTCTACACGTCCGCTGGCTTTGAACTCCTCGAGCGTCATCGGCTGGATGATCAGGTCGAGATTGTCGACGTCGTAGTTCATCGTCTCTTCGTTGAGCCATTTCGAATAGGCCATGCTGCCGTAGAGCAGATAGGGGCCCAGCTCCTCCCAGGCCTTTTCGGGATCGTGTGCGACAAAGAAGTTCAGGTGGTGCTCGCGGATACGGGCGCTTGCCGGGTCCTTGCCCAACGCGCGCAGCTTTTCGACATAGGAGTCCCAGCCCTCGATCTTGCCGTGATAGCCGTCGCCATATTCCGCGGCGCGCTGGAGCGCGCGCTGGCTGAACCCGCCGATGTAGAGCGGAATATGACCTGTCAGGGGCAGCGGCATGATGCTGGCACTCCTGATCGAGAAATGCTCGCTTTCGTGGGTCACGGTTTCGCCGGCCCACAGCCGCCGGACGATCTGGATGAACTCATCGGTGCGGCTGCCGCGCGTCCGGAAGGGCGTGCTGAACGCGTCGGTTTCGCGTTTCCGATAGCCGACCCCGATCGCCATCTCGAGCCGCCCGTTCGACAATATGTCGATGACCGCGCAATCCTCGGCGAAACGGACCGGGTGGTAGAGCGGGGCGAGCGCGACCGCGGTCCCGATCTTCACCCGCTTGGTCCGCGCTGCGATCGCGGCGAGCATCGTCATCGGCGACGGCAGATAGCCATCGTCGGACATGTGATGCTCGGGCAGCCAGATTCCTTCGAACCCCAGGGCTTCAGCATGAACGATGAAGTCGAGCATCTCGGCGTAGAGATCCGCCCACGGACGATGCCACGGCGGCGGATTCCGGAAGTCGCAGAGATAGCCGAAAGTGATCCTGCTGTTCATGCTCAACCCTTCAGGTGCGGCAGGACCTTGTCGGCGAACAGCCGCATCTGCTCCCACATGTCGTCATAGGGCATGCTGCCATAGGCGAAGGTGACGCTCAGGTCGTGCGCGCCGACGATCGCCGACCGGCGCCGGTGCTGCTCGATAATCTGCTCGGGGGTGCCGACCAGGTTGGCGCCGAGATAGCCCTTGAACAGCTCCTCTTCATCGGTCGCGTTGAGATAATCCGAGGCCTCGGCATAGCTGGCATAGGCGGGCATCGCTTTGAAATGGCTGCCGCGCATTTCGTAGAAATCCATCAGCGTCTCATAATGGCGGCGCAGATAGGTCGTGGCATAGTCGCGGGTCTTCTGCTCGCTGGCGAAGCAGGCGACCATGTCGGCGATGATGATGGGCGGTGCTTCGGT
>CANJRZ010000487.1 GCA_947476735.1 Sphingomonadaceae bacterium | reverse complement strand
GGTGACGCGGGCCGGTCGGGACCGGGACGATCACCTGCTGTCGTCGAAGGTGTAGCCGTCGTCTTGCGCGTCGTCCGTGATGCGCAACACAGTCTCCTAATTGATCCCTATGGGTGCACTGCACCGGAATGTTGATCTTGGCCCCGACCGTCCTCCAACGTCATGGTCCACCGTCACCGACCGCCCTAATCTCGGCCGATCGAACGGCCGCCCCGCCCGCCTGTCACGGAGCCCCCCATGCCCGCCCGCGCCACCTCGCTCGACCTCCCCTGGCTCGCGATGGACGAGCCCGCCTTTGCGGCCGATCCCTTCCCGCATTTCGCGGCGGCGCGGGCGCAGCATCCCTGGCTGGCGCGCTCGCCCTTCGGTTATGTGATCAACGATTATGCCGCGATCCGCGATTTCTTCCGCATGGAGGAGCGACTGGACAATGGCTATGACAGCGTGGTCGCGCTGATGAAGGCGAAGGGGACCGCCTGGGGCCGGTTCCAGGAAAGCCATATGCTGAGCGCGAACGGGGCGGCGCACAAGAGGGTGCGCGACATCCTCGCGCCCGCCTTCACGCCGCGCCAGGCCAATGCGCATCGCGGGCTGATGCGCGAGGTGATCGCCGGGCTGCTCGACGAATGGGCGCCGAAGCGCGCGTTCGATTTCGAGGAGTTCGCCTCGTGGTTCCCGATCACGGTGATGTGCCGGCTTCTCGGCGCATCGCCCGAGGCGATCCCCGCGCTGCGCGACTCGCTCGAGGCGCTGGGGCTGAGTACGGCGATGGACCCGAGCCTGCTGCCCCGGCTCGACGCGGCGACCGAGATCGCCGACGCCTATTGCCACCAGCTGATGGCGGACCGGCGGGCGGGCAAGCGGCTCTCCGAAGAGCAGGACCTGCTCGACATGCTGCTCGCGGCTCAGGACGCGGGCGGGCTAAGCGACCGCGAGCTCGCCGATATCCTGATCTTCCTGTTCGTCGCGGGCTATGACACCTCGAAGAACATCCTGACGCTGATCATGTACGAGCTGATCGGCCGGCCCGAGATGCACGCGCGCTGCGCCGCCGACATCGACTATTGCCGCAAGGTGATCGACGAGAATTTCCGCTATCGCAGCACCGCCGCGGCGATCCGGGTGGCGGGCGAGGAGATCGTCTATCGCGACGTCGCGATCGAACCGGGGGCAATGCTGTGGTTCCCGATCAACGTGATCGGGCGCGACCCGCGCGCCTGCGACGATCCCGACCGGTTCGATCCCGACCGGCCAAGGCAATTTTCGCCGATCCCGTTCAGCCTCGGCGCGCATATCTGCCTGGGGCAATATATCGCGCGGGCGCAGATCGAGGAGGGGCTGCACCTGATGACGCAGCGGATGGTGAATATGCGCTCGCCGGGGCCGCTGGCGTGGCGGCCGTTCGGGGGCGTGTGGGGGATCAGGGGGTTGCCGGTGGAGTTTGAGGTGGCGTGATTCCCGCTCCCTTTCTTCTTTCTTTGTCATCCCGGACTTGACTACCCCGACGTAGGCCGGGGTGACGATTGAGGGTAAGTGAAGGGGCTTATCATTCGCCCTCGCCTGCCCTAATCTCGCTCAAAGAATCCAAGGAGAGCATATATGGAAGCGGCCGAGCTCGAACTTCCCTTTCTGGCGATGGACGATGCGGCGTTCTGCGCCGATCCGCTGCCGCATTTTGCAGCCGCGCGGGCCGCGCATCCCTGGCTGGCGCGATCGCCCGACGGCTATGTGATCACCGATTATTTCGCGATCCGCGAGCTGATGCGCGACGAGAGCAAATTCGCCATGCCGCATCGCTCGATCGTCTCGGCGATGGAGGCGGAAGGGACGCCATGGGGCGAGTTCATCGTCACGTCGATCCAGGGGCAGACCGACGACGTTCACAAAAGGCTGCGCGACATTCTCCAGCCGGCGTTCACGCCGCGCGCCGCGAACCGGCAGCGCGCGCTGATGGCGCGGGTGATCGCGCGGCTGCTCGATCAGTGGGCGCCGCGCGGAGCCGGCACGCTCAGCTTCGATTTCGAGGAGTTCGCCGCCAGCTTCCCGATCACCGTGTTCTGCGAAATGATCGGCGCTTCGCCCGATGTCGTCCCCGGCATCCGGTCTTCGATGGAGGCGATCGGGGTGGGCTTCAGCATGAACCGCGCGCTGCTGCCACGGTTGCAGGAGGCGATCGGGTTGATGCAGCGCTTCGCCGACACACTCGTCGCCGCACGGCGGGCAGGCGAGCGGCGCCATCCCGAGCCCGACCTGCTCGATGAGCTGATCGCTTCGGTTGACAGCGGCAAGATGGCAGACAGCGAGCTGAACAACCTGCTGATCTTCCTGTTCGTCGCGGGCTATGACACATCGAAGAATGTGCTGACCCTGATCATGTACCGGATGACCGAGGAGCCCGAGGTCTATGCGCGCTGCGCCGAGAGCGTCGAATATTGCCGCAAGGTCGTCGAGGAGGCGTTCCGCTATCTCAACCCGGTAACATCGGCCCGCGCGGTGACGCAGGACTTCACCTATCGCGACGTCAATTTCGCGACGGGTGACTTCCTGTTCCTGCCGTTCAGCATGGCGACCCGCGATCCACGCGCGGTCGAGGATCCGGAGAGCTTCGATCCCGAGCGCAAGCAGACCAACACCCATCTGAGCTTCGGACTCGGCCCGCGCATCTGCCTCGGCCGCTACATCGCGCTGGCCCAGCTCGAGGAAGGCCTTCGCCTGATCGCCCAGCGCATCCTCAACCCGCGCATGGCCGGGCCGGTGGGCTGGCGCGCCTTTCCCGGGACATGGGGACTCAAGGGGCTGCCGATCGAGTTCGACGCGGCGGAACAAGAGGTGCAGGCGGCGGAGTAGGTTTTTCCTCCTCTTCTCTTCTTCTCCCCTCCCTTCCCAGGGAGGGGATCAAGGGGTGGGTCGCGAGCGAAGCGAGCGCTCTTCCCCAATCGTCGCGTCGAACTCCGCTGAAGACATTGAGCCTTCAGCTCCATCACCCACACCTACACCCCTCCCTCGAAGGGAGGGGGAGAAATTAGAGATGGGATGGGCGTGTCAGCCGAACAGCACCTCGTGCGCATGGTGGGTG
>CANJRZ010000486.1 GCA_947476735.1 Sphingomonadaceae bacterium | reverse complement strand
CGGCTGGGCTAGCCAACAAAAACAACGTCACCCCTGCGTAGGCAGGGGTCCATGTCTCTCTCGGCACGAGATGCCATCAGAGAAGGAAACAGACATGGATTCCTGCCTTCGCAGGAATGACGAAGGAAAAGCGACCTGAATTTCGCTTTCAGGCCGCCTGCTTCGCCGCATCCTTCTGCGTCAGCATCGGCTCGAACTGGCGGATATTGCTCCAGTCGAGGATGAATTTGCAGCTGTCATCGTCGTTCAGATACATGATCGGGCCCTTGTGGATGTACAGCTGCAGCGTATCCTCGGGGAAGAAGGTCGCCTCGTGGACGCGCAGATTGTTCGGCTCGCACAGATAGTCGCCGGCGTTGAGCGTCTTGCCGCCCTTTTCCGCGCCGCCCTCGACGAGCAGCTTGCCCTTGATCACATAGGTTTCGGACGATCCGAAATGCTTGTGCCGCGCCGCCAGCGTCCCGGCCTTCACCCGGTAAAGCACCGCCCAGACGCCCGTCGCCTGGCAGGTCCGCAGCACCCGCATGTCGATCCCGTCGGCGACATGATGCCATTCGTCGCAATCCCCGCCGATATCCATGACATGGATGCCGCCTTCCTTCGAAACCTTGGTGGTCATGCTGCCTTCTCCTGATCGGGGACCGGTCGCGCCGTCCCTCTGCGCACCGACTCATGCTCGTCGTGCCAGGATTTGAAACGATCAGGGTGCTTTTAGCAAGCCTCTAGGGGGAGGTGGCAAAGCGCCGGAAGAAGCTGTCGGGCAGCCAGGCCGGCCGCGCGGGCGCATTGGCGACGCGCAGCGCCAGCGCGCTCACATAATCGTCGAAGCGGATCGAATCTTCCACCCGGATCGGCTGGTCGATGTCGTCGCCTGGTCCGTGATAGCGCTCGGCCCGCCAGCGCCGGTCGGTCTCGAGATCGGGGCTGCCCGGCGCCAGCCCGAATTTCGGGAAGAGCGAGGGTATCCCCTGGCGGATGAAGCTGTACTGGTCCGATCGGATGAAGGTGTTGCGGTCGGGCAGCGGATCGACCGCCATTGCCAGCCCCATCGACGCCGCCACCGCGCGCGCATCGGCGCCCAGCGTGCTTTCGCCCTCGCCCAGCGCGAGCATGCTGGTCAGCGGCCACAGCGCATAGGGCATGTCATAATTGATGTCGGCGACGATCGAGGCTTTCGGCACGGTCGGCCGGTTCGCGAAATAATGCGATCCGAGCAGCCCCTTCTCCTCCGCCGTCACCACGACGAACAGGATGGATCGCTTCGGCCGCACCCGCTTCGCCCCGTAGCGCCCGGAGTAGCTCGTAGCGATGTCGATCAGGCTCGCCACCCCGGTCGCATTGTCGATCGCGCCGTTATAGATTGTGTCGCCCGGCAGCGCCGGATCCATGCCGAGCCCGTCGAGATGGCCCGAAATCACGACATGCTCGGCCGCCAGCTTACGGTCGCGCCCGGGCAGCTTCGCTACGATATTGGCAGACATCAGCGGCTGGATCTTCGTCGCGATCGTCGCGCGCATGCTCTGGCCCAGCGGAAAGCCCGGCACCGGCTTTGACGCATCGGCCAGCGCCGCGATCTCGGCAAAGCTGTGCCCCGATCCCGCGAACAGCCGCTCGCCCTGCGTCGGGTCGAAGGTCGCGGCGAACCACTCGCCCTGCACCTGGCGCAGCGCCGGATCGGCCAGGTACATGCCCGGCTGCCGTGCGATCGTCATCTGCCGCGCCCAGGGAATCTCGATAGCCTTGGGCGTCCGGATCTCGATCCCGCCCAGCGCGCCGCGCTCGGCCAGATATTTCGCCCGCTCGCCGCGCGCATGCGATTTGATCGCGGCCGAAACGCTGGCCGGCCCGCCGGTCGTGAACACCGCGATCTTGCCCTTCAGGTCGACGCCCGCCAGGTCGTCATGCCCCGCCTCGGGCATGTGCAGCCCGTAACCGATGAACAGCAGCGGCGCCTCGATCTTCGCGGGCCGCGGCGCGGTGCCCGCCCCGATGATCATGTCCTTGCCGACGATCAGCGGCGCTGCCTCACCCCCGTTCAGCAGCGCCGCCTCGGAACGTTCGGACAGCACCTGCTGCTGCTCGAACGCGACCGGCTGAAGGAACCCTTGGCTCCCCGCCGGCTTGAGCCCCAGTGCCTTGAACCGCCCGACCACATAGGCCGCCGCGCGGTCATAGCCCGGGCTACCGGTCAACCGCCCTGCCATATTGTCTGCGGCCAGCACCCGGACATCGTTGATCCAGGCCTTGCCCCGCTCCTCGGGCGACGAGGCCGCGATCAGCAGCAGGGCGGCCGGAATCAGGAAACGCAGCATAGTACCCCCATTTTTCCCGATGCTGCCCCGCCAACGCCCCCCGCGCAATGCTGTTAACTGCGTACGCCCTGCTCAAATCCTCCCCACGCTGCGCGTAGGGAGGATCCAACCCGGCATCAGCCATATGCCGGGTTTCTGAGACCGAAGCCGATCGAGCCCCTCCCCCCTTCAGCAGTTCGGGCTCCTTGGCCCTGTCCGGGGGACAGGGCTGCCAGAACGCCTGAAGGAGAGGGGTGAAGGACCATCTCGAAGGGCGCGCATCAAAACCGCCGCCCCGTCGGCTGCAGGTCGAGCACTTCGCGTGTCCGCGGCGGCAACGATGCGATCAGCTCCCCGCCGGTCTCGGCCAGCTCGGTCAGCGACGCCGCCAGCGCCTGGCGCAGCTCCTCGTCGCTCATCGCCTCCAGCTCGCTGACCTCGACCTTCACCTCCCGGGGCACGAGCTGGGCGACAAGCTGGAGATAGCGTTCGGGCTTCTCGTCGCGCACCCGCGCGATCGTCGCGCGGCCATGCACCTCCCAGTCGGCCAGCATGTCGCGCAGAAACGCCTTCGAAATCCGGTCGCGTACCCCCTTGCCGGTGCCATAGCGGTTGCCGGGCAGGAACTGGCCTCTGGCCCCGCGGTAAAGCTCGGGCAGCCTCTCCTGATGCTCCGCCCCGTCGCCCACGCCGGGCATGTGAGGGCCGTCGATGTCGATCGTCATCGAATGTCTCCTGTGCTGTAGAGTTGTGGTGAGCCCGACGTCCCCCATGCGTTTCCGGGGGCAGGCCTT
>CANJRZ010000485.1 GCA_947476735.1 Sphingomonadaceae bacterium | reverse complement strand
GCGGATGTGGGAGAACCAGAGCCGCTCCAGCTCGGGCGAAATGGCTTCGGGCCGGCCGATGCATTGCGGAAAACTCGCCAGGAAGAAGCCGGCGACGATCGCCCCGACCGCGAGCAGCAGCGCGAAGCGCACGCCGCGATTCTCGCTGCGGACGAAACTGAGGCCAAGCAGCAAGGCAGCGCTGAGCAGCAGCGATGAAAGATAGACCGGCGAGAGCACGTCGCAGACCATCTGGTGATTGTCGATCGAGGCGAAGCCGGCAAAAACGAGCGCACAGCCGCCGCCGAGGCTGATCGCATAGGCCGACAGCCGCGCTGCCTCGCTCCGGTCCCACGCCCATCGCAGGGCGATCGACGCGCCGGCGATCGCCATCATCGGAATCAACTCGAGCCCGATCCCGAACGAGACCGCGGTGGCAAGCCCGGTGGTGAGCCCGCCGCGCCGCCGCTCGGGATCGGCCAGCCCGGCCACCACCAGCATCAGCATTGCCAGCTGCCAGCCATGATGATCGATCCGCAGCGGCATCCACATGAACAGGCAGGTCTGGGCGAAGATCAGGATCGCGAAGGCGATCGGATAAGCACGCGGATGGATAAGCCGGCGAACCGTCAGGATCATTGCGAACAGCGCCGGGCCCAGCGCCAGCATCGGCGCCACAGCCGTCGCGATCCGCGCCGCCGTGAACGGACCGAACAGCGGCTCGAAGATCAGCAGCAGCGCCGCGATCGGCAGGTCGACGATCCGCGACCAGTGGACGTTCAACCCGTCCGGCGGGGCGAGCTTGTGCTGCCGCAGGTCGAACCAGCCTTGCCCCGCCAGCCAGGCCTTGACCTCGGCGAAGCGCAGATTGTCGTCGGTGTCGCCGAGCGCGAGCCAGCGGATCTGGCCCCATTTATAATAGAGGAAATAGGCGCAGGTGCCGAGGAACAGCAGCCAGAAGACCGTGCGCCAGCGGCGCTCGATCCAGGCCATGAGCTTTTCTTCGATGATGAGATCGGCGCCGTCCCGCATGCGGACCGCTTAGAGGGAGACGCTACATGGGGAAAGGGGGATGCGCGTCTCCCATTCGTCATCCCGACGGAGGCCGGGATGACGAGATGTCCAATCGACCCGCTCCATCCTCATCCAATCGGTTCGGCGCCGTTTCGTTCGGCTCCCGTTCAGACGGAATGCGTTTTCATCGCGTCATCCGGGAAACGGATACGTACGGACGGACTGGCAATTTCCCCCGTGCGGGAGGCGCTCCTTCGGGGTTTCCCTTTCCCCGGGGAGCGTTTTCTCCCCGATTTCCCTGATAGGGCTCAAAGCCCTCTCCCGCGAAGGCGGGAGAGGGGGGAAAGGGGTAATGAGGCTATCCGCTGTCACGTGAGGTCCTTGACCGGGCCGCGGGCGGCGAGTGACAATGCCGGCACCTTTGTTGCACAGCCCGCGCCGACGGGAGAGGAGCCTGTACCATGGCCTTGGCCAGCGAGATCGATCTTCCGCACCTGCCGGTCGACGACCCGGCGTTCCGCGCCGATCCGTTCGCCGCTGTCGAGGAAGCCCGCAAGCGGCATCCCTGGCTCGCCACCACCGACTATGGCCTGCTGATCCACGGCTATCAGGCGATCAAGGACATCGTCTACCAGGACGACAAGATGCACCCGTCGTTCGACGGGCTCGTCGAATATTATGGCGTGCAGGGCACGCCATGGGCGAAGTTCCAGGTCGAGCAGATCCTCGGCCATAGCGGCGAAAAGCATCAGCGCATCCGCAAGAGCGTCGGCGACGCCTTCACCCCGCGCAACGTCAACCGCTATATCGATGTGATGCGCAAGGTCGCGACCGACCTGCTCGACATATGGGCGCCGAAGGGCAAGTGCGACTTCGCCGAGTTCGCCTCCAACTATCCGATCGCGGTGCTGTGCGCGGTGATGGGCACATCGACCGAGGAAATCCCCAGCATCAAGCGGGCGCTCGAGATCCAGACCGCGCTGCTGAGCATGGACCATGCGATCGTCCCCGAACTCGTCGCGGGCTACGACATCCTCTACAATTACAGCGACAAGGTGGTTCGCGAGCGCGAGGCGAAAGGCCCCAATGACGGCGATCTGCTCGATCAGCTGATCGCCGCCCGCGATGCCGGCCAGATCGACCAGACCGAATTGCTCTACCTGCTGATGATCCTGTTCCCGGCGGGCTACGACACCTCGAAGAACATGCTCACGCTGACGATGTGGCAGATGCTCAAGACCCCCGAGCATTGGGTGAAATGCGCCGAAAGCCTCGATTATGCGCACAAGATCACCGAGGAGATGTTCCGCTTTTGCAGCACCGCGACGCAGTTCCGCCTGACCGACGAGGATGTCGACTATGACGGGGTGACTATCCCCAGGGGTTCGACGCTGATCTTCGCCAATAATGTCGCCGGCCGCGACCGCAACGCGATCGAGGACGCCGACCTTTTCGACCCCGAGCGGGTCCACAAGCAGCGCCACATCTCGTTCGGCCGCGGCTCGCATATCTGCCTCGGCCAGCATCTCGCCAAGATGCAGATCGGCGAAGGGCTTCACCTGATGGCGCAGCGGATGCGCAACCCGCGGCTGGCGGGCGAGGTGACGTGGCGGCCCTTCATGGGCGTGTGGGGGCTGGAGACGCTGCCGATCGAATTCGATCCGGCGTGACACTCACGTCGCCCCGGCGGAGGGAAAGATAAGGATGGCCACCGACAGCAGCATCGAGGCGCGCCTGCAACGGATCGAGGACCTCGAGGACATCCGCCGCCTGCGGATGGAATATCATCGTTACGTCAACACGCGGACCTTCAGCGAGGCGGCGATCCTCTACACCGAGGACGCCTTCGTCGATTTCGGCGAATCGCAGGTGCGCGGCCGCGCCGAGATCGCAGCGCTCTACGCGCGCTACGATCAGCAACTCGACACCATCAAGCAGTATCTCGCCAATCATATCATCGATCTTGACGGGGACGAGGCGAGCGGCAACGCCTATGTCGATGCGCGCTACGCGTTCGACGGGCACAGCATCATCGCCTGCGCCATGTATGACGAGAAGTACCGGCGAACCAACGAGGGCTGGAAGATCAGCGAAATGATCGTCACCGTCCATTT
>CANJRZ010000484.1 GCA_947476735.1 Sphingomonadaceae bacterium | reverse complement strand
GACTTCTACCGCGAGATGCTCGCCGAAGATCATACGCCACGGCTCCATCACACCGGCATCCTCGTCGACGACTGGGAGTCCCTCGAGTCCGACATCGCCGCGCGCGGCCTGCCCGTGGTCACCGGGGGCGATCTCGGCGAGATCAAATTCGCCTATGTCGATATGCGCGCTGCGCTCGGCCACTATGTCGAATATATGTGGATGAGCGAGCCGATGTGGGCCGCGCGACAGGCCGGCACCAGCACCGCCGACCTGAAGCGTCTGAGGCCCAGTTAGTCGATGATCACAGGCAGGCTGTTCCAACCCCATTGGAAGCTCGACGGCCGCCGGATCGCCCTGTCCATATCGAAGCGGTAACTCGGCACGCGCTTCAGGAATTCGCGCACCATTATGCGGAGCTCGAGCCGGGCAAGGTGGACGCCGATGCAGTAGCGCTGCCCATGCCCGAACGACAGGACCCTCGGCACCGGGCGGTTCCAGATAAACTCGTCGGGCTGGTCGAACTCGGCTTCGTCGCGCGCGGCCGAGCCCATCAGCGCGATCACCCGCTGGCCCTTGGCGATCTTCTGGCCGCCGATCACCACGTCGCGTTGGGCGGTCCGCGCGAACCATTGGGCGGGCGCACAGAAGCGAAGAATCTCCTCGATGGCGATATCGACATTGGCATCGAGGTCCTTGCGCACCTCTGCCAGCTGGTCGGGATGGTTGGCCAGTTCCATGAGACCGTGCGCAGCGACTTTGGGCGCGGTCTCGGTGCCGCCGATGAAAACGCAGACAAGCTGCATCGTCACCTCATCGTCGGTCAGCGGTCGGCCATAATGATCGAGGTTGATCAGGCCGTCGATCGCCGGGACCGATCCGTCGGCACCCGCAGCCCGACGCCGCGCCACCGCCGGCCGGATGATGTCGAGGCAGCCGGCGATCGAGGTGGCGGTGTCCAGTCCGCCGGTCTCCGGATCGGTGATCGTGCCGGCGTTTACGGTGGTAAGCACCTCGCGCGCCAGGCCCAGCGGCAGGTCGAGCAGATGGCAGACCATCGCTGCCGAGACGATGCCGCCATAATCGAGGGTGAGGTCAAAGCGGCCGCGCGGCAGCAGGTCGTCGAGCAGCGTGTTGGCGAGCGCCTCGATCTGCCCCTTCAGGGCCGCGACCGCCCTGGGCTTGAAGGGCTTGAGGTGGGCCTGGCGCAATATCTCGTAATCGGGTGCGCCGAGCAGGTTGGATGTCGGCAGCGGATCCATTGCGACCGGCGCGATCACGCCATTGTTGTGGCGCAGCAGGGCTTCGGGCGGCGGCAGACTGGTGTCGGTGCCGACCAGCGCATTGTCGCCCATCCCCAGCAGCTCGACGACATCGTCAAAGCGCGAGAAGGCCCAGAGGTCATATTTGGGGATGAAATAGGCCCGATGATGGGCGCGCAGCTCCTTGTAGAAGGGCAGCGGGTTGTTCATCACCTCGCGGGCGAAAGGATCATAGGTAAAGGATGCTTCGTCGAGCATGCCCGCCTCCGTCAGAATGTTGGATCGACATTAATGGGATTGCGCATCGGCCATCTCCGGATTGCGGCCGACTGACAGGAACAGCAGCGAGGCGACCAGGCAGGTCGGGATCGCCAGCCACAGAAACACGTCATAGGATCGGGTCAGATCGTAGATGTGGTTGGCGACCATCGGACCGATGCCGAGTAGCAGGTTCGTGATGCCGATGATCGTCCCGAACAGGGCGCCGAACGCCTTGAGCCCGAAATGGCGTGCGATCAGATAGCCGACCGCGTCGACTTCTGAACCGAGATTGAGCCCGAGCAGCAGCACAGCGGCGATTGCGACGGGGATCGAACCCGGGAAAGCGAGCAGCAACGCCGCTGTGAAGATCGGCAGGACAACGCCGGCCGCGCCGACGATATTGGCCTGATAGCGGTCGAGCAGCCAGCCGGTTGCAAGCCGCCCGCTGATCGTGCCGATGCCGGTCATCCCCGCGATCCAGGCGGCGGTGGTGACAGACAGGCCGTCGGCCTTGAGGATCGGCACCAGGTTCACCAGCAGGCCGCCTGAGGCGAACATCAACGCCGCGGCGCCGAGGGCGAGGCTGAGATATTTGCGCGAGCGGAAGCCTTCGCGCGCAGACATGCCCGAAAGAAGGGCCGGCGCCTCGGCTTGCCGGTGGGGCCGGTCGCTCGCGCCGTAGAAGAACAGCAGGAGCAGCGGCAGGGTGACGACCGCATAGCTGAGCGAAATGCCGATATAGGCGCCGCGCCAGCCGAACTGCCCGACCAGCGTGTTGCCGATCGCCGGCACCACCATCGAGCTGAGCGCCGTGCCCGACAGCACGACTGCGAGTGCCAGGCCGCGGGACTTTTCGAACAGGCTCGACACCGCTGCCGCCCAGACAGTGGGCGAGATGAAGACAGCGCTGCTGGAGACGATCAGCCAGGCCGCCCACCAGGACCAGATATTGGCGCTGACCAGCGACAGCGAGGCGAAGGTGCACAGATGCAGGATCGCCCCGGTGAGGCCGATCCGGCGCGGCCCCCAGCGGTCTATCGCCATGCCGACGAATGGGCTGAGCAGCACGCCGACGATGCCGAGGATCATCATCCCGGAGGAGATCTGCGCGCGGCTCCAGCCGAACTCGGCCTCGAGCGGGAAGATGAATACGCCCATCGAATAGACGTGAATGCTCGTGAAGCTGCAGCCGAGCATCGCGGTGAAGGCCACCGTCCAGCTCGACCGCCATTCGCTCATGGCGGAGTTAAGCGAAGGCGTGCCCGTCATCCGCGGCTGTACGCGACTATTTGGCCGGCTCGGGAGCAGCGCCCGGCGGGTCCTTCTCCTCAGGCTGGTCTTGCCTGCTCCAGTCGGGATACGGCCCAAGGAAGAAGACGAGCGCGCCCGCGACCAGGCTGCTTGGAATCCCGGCCATCAGGAAGATGCTGTAGCTGTCGAAGCGATCATACATATAGCCGGCGACCACCGGTCCGAAGCCGCCGCCGATCGCGATGAGGCTGTTCATCAGGCCGAAGATCTTGCCGAAGTTGCGCAGGCCGCCATAGCGTCCGGTCAGATAGGTGGTGACCTGGAGCTTGGCGCCGCCGGCATAGCCGACGATCAGCATGGCGATCACGATCGTC
>CANJRZ010000483.1 GCA_947476735.1 Sphingomonadaceae bacterium | reverse complement strand
GTGGATCGAGATCGCGGCTTCGCCGACGAGCTTGCAGTGGCCGCGGTAGACGAAATTGCTGCCGCCGCCGAACAGGGCGCCCCGCTCGATGCGCAGGATCGCGCCGCGTGTTTCATAATCCTTCCAGCCGAAGCGGCCGAAGGAGAGCGTCCAGATGCCGTCGATATCGTCGGGCTTCAGCCGGATCGCGGATGCGCCCGGCGTCCCCGGCCGATAGCGGGGGACACGGGACTCGGGACTCGAAGCAGCAGTACTGGGCACGCGAATTCCTCTTCCTTACAGGTCTGAAGATAGCGTGCCCGAGGGTAGCTGAAAACTCCGTAAAGTTTCGTTGTGCGAAATGCCTTATGGAAATGAAGGAATTGGGGAGCAACCCAAGGGATCGGCCCCGGGTGGCTCCCCGTTCGATCAATCGATTTTCATGTCGGCGAAGTCGGGCTGCTTGAGCAGGGACCACATATGCGGGCCGGTAAGCGGGTTCATCACCGCAGAGCGGCCATACTCGGTCCAGTAATAATTGTGCGCGCGCGGGTCGCTCCACACGCAGGTCAGGTTCTTCTCGTCGATCAGCCGGTTATAGGCCCAATAGGCGTCCTCACTGACGTCGATGGAGCGTTCGCCGTTCAGGATCATGTGCTCCATGCAGCGCATCGCGAAATAGCCGACCATCTCGTGGAAGGTGGCGACGCCGAGCGCGCCGTTGGTGTTGGGACCATAGATCGACCACAGGTTCGGGAAGCCCGGCATCATGCAGCCGCGATAGGCGCGGGCGCCGTCCTTGCTCCACAGCTGTTCGATGGTCACGCCGTCGCGGCCGGTGATCGTCATCGGGAACAGATATTCGGTGGCGTGGAAACCCGTCGCGTAGACGATCACGTCGACATCGTGCTGCTCGCCCTTGCCGTCTTCGACGCCGCTGGCGTTGATATGGGCGACGCCGTCGGTGACGAGGCTGACATTGTCGCGCTGGAGCGCGTCGAGCACGCTATATTCCGGATCGACCATGATCGGCCGCGCCGAGAAGACCGGGTGCACCGGCGTCAGCATATCGACCATCGCGGGATTGTCGGGAAACTTCTGCCGGAGAAAGTCGACCGAGAAGTCGCGTGCGGCCTTGTTGGTCACGCTGCGGCTGTGCGGATCCTTGAAATCGGGATCGATCCTGAGCAGCGACTCGTAGAAGGGGCTGTAGGCGGTGCGCGCCCGCATGAAATTGGTGTGGAAGGGCAGGTTGCGGTCGAGCCAGCCGACCTGGTCGGGGAAGGGCGAGCGATAGCCGGGAATCGGGAACAGCCATTGCGGCGTCCGCATGAAAACCGTGACCTCCTTCGCCTGCAGCGCGAGCTCGGGGATCATCTGCAGGCCGGTCGCGCCGGTACCGATCACCGCGACCTTCTTGTCGCTCAGGTCGACGGCGGCGGGCCAGCGCGAGGTGTGCCAGCTCAGCCCTTTGAACTTGTCCTGCTCGGGGAAGGTTTCGAGCTGTGGCCGGTTGAGGAAACCGACGCTGGTGATCACCGCACGGCTGCGGTGGACCCTGGTCCCGTCCGCGTCCTCCATGACGATTTCCCACTCGCCGGCCGCCTCGTCCCAGGTCATCGACTTGACCTCGGTGTTGAAGCGGATCTTCTCGCGCAGGCCGAAATTGTCCGCGACCCAGTCGAAATAGCGGACATTCTCGGTCCACGGGCAGAACGGGTTGGGATAGCCGAAATCGGCGCCGAACAAATGGGTGTAGCTGCGGCTCGGCGTGTCGACGCGGGCGCCGGGGTAGCGGTTCTCGTACCAGGTGCCGCCCACGCTCGAATTCTTCTCGACATGGGTATAGGGAATGCCGGCGCGACCGAGCTGG
Organism: Sphingomonadaceae bacterium; assembly: GCA_947476735.1. Taxonomy (GTDB): domain Bacteria; phylum Pseudomonadota; class Alphaproteobacteria; order Sphingomonadales; family Sphingomonadaceae; genus Rhizorhabdus. Next base: position 1,280 of record CANJRZ010000483.1, on the reverse strand, counting down.
ATGGCGGCGTTTAGTCCCCCCATACCGGCGCCGACGATCGTGACGGTGAAGGCCTCACGGGCCTTCGAGTCGGGCTCCTTCTGCCATTGCAGGCTGCGTGCCCAGGGATCGAGCGCCAGCTCCTCCTTGTACATGCCGAAATCCTCGTCCGCGATCTGTGCGCCGAACATCAGGTTGATGCTCTCGTGCAGCCGCTCACGGGGGCCGATGTCGATCGGGCCGGCGCCGCTGTCGCGATAGGATTTGAGAAAGTCGGCGGCCTTGCGGCGGAGCAGCTCGGTGCCCTCGTCGGTCGCCGGGATGCGGCCCTCGTAGAAGCCCATCAGGAAGCGCTTGACCTCGAGGCTTTTCAGCTCGGGATCGCCGGTGAGTTGATAGACGAGCGCGCGCAGCACCATCGGATCGGCATATTTGACCGCATCATCGATCTGCGCATCGCTCGCATCCAGCAATTCGTGCCGTACGGGCACTTCCAAAGCTGTCGCCATGGTCGGGTTACTCCTCTCCGATTATTTGACCGGGAGAATGTAACCCGTCGCGCGCGGAGTCAAAGGAAAGTGACGGCCTGTCACGCGCGATCGTTCACGTCAGATCGCCGGTGAAGCCATCCTCGCCATGCGCGGTGGCCGCGATGCATCGACCAGGGTACGCAGTTCGCCGATCGAGCGCCCGATATTGCCCTGCAACGCCCCGCCGATCGACTTCAGTTCCCTTGGCAGGCGCCAGATATTGTTGAAGCGATAGGCCCGCGACGCGAGAAATTCCTCGCCGCGCAGCATTTCGGCGATGACGGCATTCTCGCCGCCCTGGATCGCCGAGCGCAGATCGATGAACAGGCGGTGCGCGGCGCCGAGCAGTGTCCCCTGCGGATCATGATCGAGGCCATGGGCATGCATCGCCACCCGCATCGCGCGCAGCAATTCCTGTCGTTCGAGGATATGCGGCTCACAAAAGGCGTGGAAAGAAAACCGATCGGGTTGTGAAGCAATATGGTCGAAGCCATTGAGACTGTCGGCGACCGTTTCGATCAGATACTTCGCTGCTGAATGCCACTCGCGCATTTCGGGACCTCCTACTGGTCGCCGAGTATCGCTTTCCTGGGATTCCGATCAATCCGGTGGAAACCCTTGCGGCTACTACCAGTAACAGATCCGGGTATTGTTGTAATTACCCACCCCCTGCTGCGGGCGATCAGGCTGTGACGGCGCGGAGGATGGTTTGGAAGGGATTGCTTCCCGAGAGGCGCGCAGTGTCGACGGTGGTGCGCAGGTCGGCTTCGG
>CANJRZ010000482.1 GCA_947476735.1 Sphingomonadaceae bacterium | reverse complement strand
TCGCCGACCGGATCGAGTTCTACAAATGGAAGGCCGGTTATTCGGCCGAGCAATCCACCCGCCCGCAGACGATCGGCTATTCGCTGGTCGACTCGCCGGTCGGCCTCGCGTCGTGGATCTATGAAAAATTCTACGACTGGACCGACCATGAGGGGACGGTGGAGTCGATCCTCACCATGGACGAGGTGCTCGACAATATCATGCTATACTGGCTGCCCGAGACAGGCGGCTCGGCGGCGCGCATGTACTGGGAGAGCTTTCGCGATCTGCCGTTCGTGCCGGTGCCGGTCCCGTCGGGGATCAGCATCTTCCCGGTCGAGGCCCACAATGCCTCGAAGCGCTGGTGCGAGCGCTATTACACCAATCTGATCTATTATAATCACACCGATCAGGGCGGCCATTTCGCCTCGTTTGAGCAACCCGATATCTTCGTCGACGAGGTCCGCAAGACCTTCGCGCTGCTGCGCTAGGAGTCTGCCCGATGAATGACGCCTACGCCCGGCTCGACATGACCGGTAAGGTCATCACCATCACCGGCGGCGCAAGCGGCTTTGGCGCCGAGTCCGGTGAACTTCTCGCGGCGCGCGGTGCCTCGGTCGTGCTGGCGGATATTAATGGCGCCGGCGCGCAAGCGGTGGCAGACAGGATCAACGCCACCGGCAACGGCCATCGCGCTGTCGCGCTCAAGGTCGATGTCGCGAACGAGGCTGACTGCAAGGCGATGGTCGATCTCGCGGTCTCGACCTTTGGTGGCCTGCATGGCGGGTTCAACAATGCCGGGGTCGACACCGGCCATTTTGGTGCGGCCGATCAGCCGCTCGAGAACTGGCAGCGCAGCTTCGCGGTCAACGTCACAGGCATCATGCTCTGCATGAAATATCAGGCGCAGCACATGCTCAAACATGGCGGCGGTTCGATTGTGAATGTTTCGTCGACCGCCGGCGTCGCCGGCTTTCCCGAGGCGGTGGCCTATTGTTCGTCGAAACATGCGGTGGTCGGGCTGACCCGGGCCGCATCGATGGATTTCGCGACCAGGGGTATCAGGGTCAATGTCGTCCTGCCCGGATCGGCGGAGACGGGCATCTATTTCGAGGCCGCGAAGGACCCGGCGATGGCGGAATATATGGCGAAGGTTCATCCGATGGGCCGGGTGGGCAAGCCGTTCGAGATCGCCGAGATGGTCGCCTGGCTGCTTTCCGACGCTTCGACCTTCGCGACCGGCGGGCTGTTCAGCGTCGACGGCGGCTTCGGGGTTCCGTGAGCGCAGACAAGGTCGCCAATCGCTGGGTGGTGCTGGCGCTGCTGGTTTCCGTTTACGCGGTCAGCGCCGCCGACCGGCAGCTCATCTCGGTGCTGGCAGAGCCGATCCGCAAGGAGCTCCACCTCTCCGATACCCAGCTCGGCATGCTCTCGGGGATGCTGTTCGCGATCTTCTACACCATCTTCGGCATGCCGTTCGGCTGGCTGGCCGACCGGGTTCAGCGCTTCCGGATGATCGCGGGGATCTGCCTGTTCTGGAGCGCCTGCACCGCGGTCACCGGCTTCACCGTCAATTTCATCCAGATCGCGCTGGCGCGGGTCGGCGTCGCGGTGGGCGAGTCGGGCGCCTCTCCGGCATCTTACTCATTGATATCAGACCATTTTCCTCCAGAAAAGCGCGGCACCGCGTTCGGCGTCTATTCGATCGGCTTTCCGATGGGAGCCGCACTCGGCACCGCGCTCGCGGCCTGGATCGCCGCCCATTATGGCTGGCGCAGCGCCTTCTTCGTGATGGCGCTGCCCGGTCTGCTGTTCGCGCTGCTGCTGGTGCTCATCCCGCACCCCCGTCGCGGCCGGCTCGATGCGGCGCCCGCGACCCCGGTCGCCGCGCCCCCGTTCGCCGAGGTGCTGCGCGAGTTTTTCGCCCGGCCGGTGCTGTGGATGACCGCGATCGCCTGCGCCTGGATCTCGCTGGCCAGCTACGGCTTCCTCGTCTGGATGCCCTCGTTGCTGATGCGGACCAAGGGCATGACGATGATGGAGATTTCGAGCACCTACAGCGTCGTCTCGGGCATCACCCAGATGGCGGGCGCCTTCGCCGCCGGCTGGCTCGTCGACCGCTGGTCGCGCCGGACCCGGAGTGCCTATGGGCTGGTGCCGGGCATCGCCTGTCTGATTGCCGCGCCCTTCGCGCTGGCGGCGGTCTGGGCTCCGGACTGGCAGAGCACGCTGATGCTGATGTTCGTGCCCTTCCTGATGATGGTCACCTGGTATCCGCCGGCGCTCGCCGTGCTGCAGAACGAATGCCGCCCCGAGACGCGCGCGCTGATGTCCGGCCTGTTCCTGACGATCCTCGGGGTGATCGGCACCGGTGGCGGCCCCGCGCTGACCGGCTTCCTCAGCGATTATTTCGCGGCGCGCGATCCGGCGACCTCGCTGCAATGGTCGCTGACCTGCATCGTGCCCTTTTTCGTCCTGTCGGGGGTCTGCCACCTCGTGAATGCGTGGATGATGGGACGCCGTCCCGCCGCCGCGGCGGCAGCCTGAGTCAGGCGATCAAATCCCGTCCTCTGCAATCAAGACAGCCGTCGGGCGCGCCCATATAGCCGGATCGTGATCTGGAGGAGGCGCCGGATCGAGCGATCGATCTACGGGATCCCATAAAATTGGCAGAAATTGTCCGCGTCGGGGATGCCCGGCCGGCGGGTAAATCGTGAAGGAATGATTGTGGCAGCTGAGGATATCCAGATCGACGTCGAAGCGCTCGAAAGGAAATATGCCGAGGAGCGCGCCAAGCGGCTGCGCAGCGACGGCTCCGAGCAATTCCAGCATCTCGAGGGCGAACTCGCGATGTTCGACCACGACCCCTATGCGATCCCCGATTTCACCCGCGATCCGGTGAAGGAAGATACCGAGGTCGTCATCATTGGCGCCGGCTTCGGCGGGATGCTCGCCGGGGGCAGGCTGCGCGAGCGCGGGGTCGAGGATATCCGGATCATCGACAAGGCCGGCGATTTCGGCGGTACCTGGTACTGGAACCGCTATCCCGGCTGCGCCTGCGACGTCGACGCGACCATCTATCTGCCGCTGCTCGAAGAGACCGGCTACATCCCCACCGAGAAATACGCCAAGGCGCCCGAAATCTTCAAATATAGCCAGATACTGG
>CANJRZ010000481.1 GCA_947476735.1 Sphingomonadaceae bacterium | reverse complement strand
GTGCGCGATCAGATAATCCTGCACCAGGCTGGCGAAGGCGGTGATTGCGACGCCGAGCCCCACCGATCCGGTCGAGAAGTCGACCGGGATGCGGTCCTTGGTCCGGCTCGGATAGCTTTGCGCGCCGCCGAGCGCGCGGAACCGCTGCAGCTGGTCGAGGCTCTGGTTGCCGAGCAGATAGTGAATCGCATGCAGCACCGGCCCGGCATGCGGCTTTACCGCGACCCGGTCCTGCGGCCGCAGCGCGCCGAAATAGAGCGCCGCCATGATCGCGGTGATCGACGCGCAGCTCGCCTGGTGCCCGCCGACCTTCAGCCCGTCGCGGCTCTCGCGGAGATGATTGGCGTTGTGGATCGTCCAGCTCGACAGCCAGCGCAGCCGCGTCTCGATCGCCTCGATCATCGCGACCGTGCCCGGGTCCTGTAGACTGACTTCCTGCAGCATCGCGCGTCATCCCAATCTTTTCGTCCTGGCCCGCATCCTTTCACCCCTCTCCTTCAGGGGAGGGGCCGGGGGTGGGGCCTATCCGTCTCACCGAGTCCGTCAGGGGGAGGTGAGGCCCCACCCCAACCCCTCCCCTGAAGGAGAGGGGCTGACCGGTCCGGGACTACAAAGTCCGATCCCTCCCAAAGCTAGCGCAGTTCGAGCCACGGGACATTGCGAAGATGCTGGCTAAACGCCAATAAATTGGTACATAATAGCGCATATAACAAAATAGAGAGCATAATATGCCAACCTACTCGATCGATACGATAGATCAGCGAATCCTCTCCGAGCTCCAGGCCGACGGCCGGATCACCAATCAGGATCTGGCATCGCGGGTCGGTCTCTCGCCCAGCCCCTGCCTGCGGCGGGTGCGCCAGCTGGAGGAGGCGGGGGTGATCCAGTCTTATGTCGGGCTGGTCGATCCCGCCGCGCTCGGGCTGCAGGTCACCGCCTTCGTCCGCGTCCGCCTCGATGGCCAGGACGACCGCCACCTCGCGACCTTCGAGAGCGCGATCGCCGATTTTCCCGAAGTGATGGAATGCTATCTGATGACCGGGGAGAGCGACTATCAGCTGCGCGTGCTCGTCTCCTCGCTTGCCGCCTTCGAGGAATTCCTCCGCCAGAAACTGACCCGCATCGAGGGCGTCTCGCAGGTCACCTCTAGCTTCGCGCTGCGCCCTGTGGTCTATCGGACTGCCATACCCGTGGAGCCGGTACGCTGAGACGATGATTGCTGCGATCGCCCACCTCGGATTGCTCGACGAAGAGGATATCCATCTCGACATCGCCGCGCTTGAGCTGAGCGCGCTCGATCATGACGGGGTCGATCTCGGCCCCTATATGGCCAGGCTTGATGCGTTCGAAGCAGAGCTCCGCGAGGCCGACGATGTCGACCGGGCGGAATCGGGCGCCGAACAGGCGGATATACTTACCCGCATCCTCGCCGGGCGCCACGGCCTGTCGGGCGACAGCGACAGCTATGATGCGCCGCTCAACGCCGACATGATCCGCGTGCTTGACCGGCGCAGGGGCCTGCCGGTCAGCCTCTCGATCATCTATGTCGCGCTCGCCCGGCGGCTGGGCTGGTCGGCCGATGCGCTCAACACGCCCGGCCATGTCCTCGTCCGGGTCGGGCCAGCCGAAGACCCGGTGGTGATCGACCCCTTCCACGACGGCAGCACGGTGACGCCGATCGAGCTGGTCAAGCTGATCCGCCGCTCGCTCGGCCCCAGCGCCACGCTCGATCAGATGCATCTCGCGCCGATGAGCAACCGCATGGTGCTGGTCCGCCTGCTGCTCAACCAGGCGACCCGCGCCGAGCGCGGTGGCGACACCGCCCGGGCGATGACCATCTATGAGCGGATGGTCGAGGTCGCGCCGCAGAACGGCCAGGGCTGGTGGGATCTCGCCCGGCTCCAGCTTGGCGTCGGCCGGGTCGAGGATGCCCGGGTCAGCCTCAGCGCGATGCTCGAGATCACCCGCGACGCCGGCCACCGCGCGCATATCAGCGCGGCGCTGGAGGCGTTGCAGGCCCGCTGACCGCTCCCAGGGCCTTGCCGGCGGGGCTCGGGGCTTGACCGGCAGGCCTGTCGCGGCCAAGCGGCACCGCGCGGCCATAGCCGCCTGAGGAATGCACGTGGCCGAAACCTATATTTTGACTCTGTCCTGCGTCGATCACCCCGGCATCGTCGCCGCGGTGTCGACCTCGCTCGCGCGCCACGGCGCCAATATCCTAGAGGCGCAGCAATTTGACGATCTGCTGACCGGCCGCTTCTTCATGCGCGTCGAATTCGCGCTGGTCGGCGGCGCGACGATCGCCCAGCTCGAAGGCGGCTTCGCAACGATCGCCGCCGATCACGGCCTCGACCACCGCTTCCGTGCATCATCGGCGCGCAAGAAGGTCCTGCTGCTCGCCAGCAAGTTCGATCATTGCCTCGCCGATCTGCTCTATCGCTGGAAGATCGGCGAGCTCGCCATGGATCCGGTCGGCATCATCTCCAACCATGCGCGCGAGACCTATGCCCATCTCGATTTCGGCGAGATCCCCTTCCACTATCTGCCGGTCAAAAAGGACGACAAGCCCGCCCAGGAAGCCCGGATTCGCGCGATCGTCGAGGAAACCGGCGCCGATCTGGTCGTGCTGGCGCGCTATATGCAGATCCTGTCCGATGAGCTGGCGGGCTTTCTCAGCGGACGCTGCATCAACATCCACCACAGCTTCCTGCCCGGTTTCAAGGGCGCCAGGCCCTATCACCAGGCCCATGCCCGCGGCGTCAAGCTGATCGGCGCCACCGCCCATTTCGTCACCGCCGATCTCGACGAGGGCCCGATCATCGACCAGGACGTCGAACGGGTCAGCCACCGCGACACCCCCGACGACCTCGTCCGCAAGGGCCGCGACATCGAACGCCGGGTGCTCGCCAGCGCCGTCCGCGCGATCCTCGAGGACCGTGTGCTGATCAACGGTACGACGACGGTGGTGTTCAGCTGATCTGGCTCCCCTCCCTTGAAGGGAGGGGAGGGACTAGGACTTGAACGCCGCCAATATCTCCGCCCCGCGCTTCGCCGCGAGCACGCCGCAGGCGTTGATCTGTTCGACCGTCCGGTCGAGCGCCAGCGCGCCGCGATTATATTGGGTCACTTTCGGCCGATAGGCCGCCTC
>CANJRZ010000480.1 GCA_947476735.1 Sphingomonadaceae bacterium | reverse complement strand
TCCCCCTCCCCATGCTCTGCATGGGGAGGATCTAGTCGTCCACCTCGATCATCCCGTCGCCGAAGCTCGCGTCGCGCTCGCGAAACGCCGGGACGGCGCCTTTCGCCTGCATTGCCGCCCATAGAGCATCCTTGTGCGGGCCCTGCGCCACGTGCGAGCGCGCGTCGAGCTCGGGGGTCAGACCGAGCATGTGGCGCGCACCCGCCATCTCAAGCCCGAGATTGACCGCGCGCTTGTTCGCAGCGAGCAGCTCGGCGTCGATGTTGCACATCTGCCGGGCCAGCTTCATCACCTCGCCTTCAAGCCGCGCCGTCGGAAAGGCGCGCAGCACCATGCCGATCTTGGCGGCATTCTTGCCGCTGATCCGGTCGCCGGTCAGCAGCATCCGCTTCGCCCATTGCGGGCCAACATGATAGAGCCAGAAATTATTGGGCGGGGTGCCGAGCCCCCGCACCCCGGGATGCCCCAGCTGCGCGTCGTTCGCGGCCAGCAATATGTCGCACATCATCGCCAGTTCGCAGCCGCCGGCCAGGCAATAGCCCTCGATCTTGGCGATCACCGGCTTGTGGACATCGAAGACATGGGCGAGCGGCGCCTGCTGCTCGCGCAGCGTCCAATAGTCGTTCTCGACGCTATGGACATCGGAGCGGTAGCGGATATTCGGGTCATGATGCTTCGTCGCATAGCTGCCCTCGGTCACGTCATAGCCCGAACAAAAATTGCCCCCGGCCCCCTCGATGATGATGACGCTGACGTCGAGCCGGTCATCGGCCTCGCGCAGCGCGTCCGACAGCTCGAGTATCATCGCCACCGACAGCGCATTGCGCTTCTCCGGCCGGTTGAGCGTGATCCGCGCGATCTGACGTTCGACCGCGAAGGTGATGAAGTTCAGCTCTTTGATCCATTTGTACATGGGAGTCCCCCTGGTTCTTCTTCCCTCCCTTCTTCCCCTCTCCCGCAAGGGGGAGAGGCAGGGTGAGGGTCTTCTTACTTCTTCAGGCCACCTAAAAGACCCTCACCGCTGCGACTAGCTTCGCTGCGCTCTCCAAGTCTCGCTCCTCTCCCGCAAGCGGGAGAGGGAAAGGTCAGGAAGCCCGCACCGCATCCATATCGGTCTCATACTCCTCGACGGTGAAAGTCCGGTGGTCGTGCGAATTGAAGATGCGTTCTTCGTCCTCATACATCAGCCGCAGCGTCTCGCCGGTGATCTCGGCCATCGATGCCTCGAAGTCCGCGCGGTTTTCCCACCATAGTTCCATCACCACGTCGAAATCGAGCTCGACCACCTCGCCGGTGACCGGGTTGACCTCGGGATGGACATAGCGCCGCTGATAGCGCTTCGCGCGATGCAGAAAACGCTCGCCGAGCTTCGAATGATGATGTTCATAATAGTCGATGAACGCGGCCATGGTCATGCCGGGTTTACGCTTGAGCACGGTGATCTGCTTCAGCATCGGGGCCTCTCCTGTGGCGTCGCTGGGCGCCAGTGTAGAGCGGATGCCGGCAAGGTCGAGTCCCGGAAGTCGGGCTTGCGCCTCTCCCCGGCAGGAGCGGAGAAATCAGGCCGCCGCGGCCGCCCGCTCCAGCCCGGCGAGGATGCGGTCGACATTCGGGTTCGGCGCGCCTTCCTGCTTGGTGCGGATCAGCGCGATGACGCCATGGATCAGCCGCAGGCCGACATCGGCCGGGGTGATCGGTTCGTCGGCATCGTCTTCCGCCAGCTCGGCGAAGGGCAGCTGGCCGTTGCCGAGCCCATAATCGAGCACCGAGGCGAAGGTGGTGACGCATTGCGAGCCGAGCGGCTCCTCGAGCGCGGCGCGGATATGCTCGGCCGCCCAGTCTAGCCCGGCCATGAGCATCCCGGCAAAGGCATCCTGTTCATTCATCGTCTCTCGTCTCTCCGTTCGCGCCGCGGCGTCACACGCCCGGCGCCAGCGTGTCGAGCGGATCGTCCGCCTGCCGCGACGCCTTTTCCTCGGCAAGGGTGGCGCGCATCGTCTGCGCCCGCACCACCCGATCGGCCATCAACCGCCAGGCCTCGGCCGATCGCAGGCAGCGCTGGCGGACATTGTCCAGCGTGGCGTTTGCCGCTTCGTGCTCGTTGAGCGCCGCCTGCTGCTCGTAGAAATCGCTCGCTATCGACATGCTCTGTCCGCCTTGCGGTGCCTCGGGAGGGAAGATCAGGCCTGCTGCAGGTTTACCGCGCTGGTCTTGCCGCGGCGATCGGTCTCCAGCTCATAGCTCACCCGCTGTTCCTTGTGCAGCGTGGTCATCCCGGCGCGCTCGACCGCGGAGATATGTACGAAATTGTCCGGCGAGCCATCCTCGGGGGCGATGAAGCCATAGCCCTTCTCGCTGTTGAAGAATTTGACGGTGCCGACGGGCATATGCGCCCCCTTTTCGAATAGCATGTCACCCCGGCCGATACCGGGGAGAGCCAGGGTAGCGAGTAAGGGAAGCGAAGGCGTTAAGCGGACTGCCGGGGCAGTCCACAGCCGGAGCTCAGCGCGCCTTGGCGTGCCGTGGACCAAGCCTCAAATTCCGTCGCAGGCGACGATAGCACGGCGAGTATAAGCCGGATGGGGCGGGAATCAAATCGCCCCGTAGATCCTCCCCGGCACGGGGAGGAATGAATCTACCGCACCGTCCCCGCCGCCTCTGCCGCCGGCGCTGCGGCGACAACGCTGCCGATCCGGCGGAAGGTATATTGATACATTTGCGGATCGGTGACGATCAGCTCGGCGCGCTGCCCGCCGACCATCGCGATGCCGCCGCTGTTGATCACCTGGACGATCTTGAGGCTGAGCTCGCTGCGCTCGTCGTCGCGCGGCAGGATCAGCGCGTAGAATTTCAAATCCTTGTCGCTGCCCGAGCCCTTGTCCCCGGTCGCCCCGCGCCGGCCCGAAATCTGCCCGGTGGCGCGATCGATCACGTCGAGCTTGTATCCCGCTTCCTTGAACACCGCGACGGTGCGATCGAAGGTCTGCTCGATCGGCATCTCGTAGCTGTAGCGCTGATAATTATTGTCGAGGCTGAAGACCGTGCGATCCGGTTGGATCGCCCCGCCGGCAGCGCAACCGGCGAGTGCGAGAAGAACCGCCGAGAGAGGAGCGAAGCGCGCGGCGGCGCGGCTTGCTGCATGGCGCTTGAC
>CANJRZ010000479.1 GCA_947476735.1 Sphingomonadaceae bacterium | reverse complement strand
TAATCGCCCAACCAATCGGTTGCGATCTCGCCCCTATGCCCCTCGGGCGCCAGCGCGGCGCGCAGGGCTTCCAGCAGAGGCGGCAGCGCCTGCGTGAAGGCGTAGGGCGGGTTGACGATATAAAGGCCCGCGCCGTTATAGATGCCGGGCTGATCCCCATCGTACAACCAATGCTCCACCCACAGCAATTTCGGGATGCCGAGCTTGCGTAAATGCTCCTTCCACCGCCAATGCGTGGCGCGGTCTTTCAGCGGATACCAGATCACCGTCACGCCATGCGCCCATTTGCGGTAAGCCGCGGCCAGGGTGGCTATGACACGTGCGCGTTCGTCCGGCTGCTCATACGGCGGGTCGACCAGCACCACGCCGCGCGCGGTGCGGGGCGGCAGCATCGCCAGCCAAAGCTCGTAGGCGTCGCGCTCATGCACGGCACCTGTTGAGTCGCGCATCACGCCGCGCAGGGTATAGACGTCTTCGGGATGTTTTTCGTTCAGGATCAGGAAATCCTGCGGGCGCAGAAGCTGCGCCAGAATCTGCGGCGAGCCGGGGTAGAGCTGCGGCTCGGCCCCGACATTCACCGCCTGTACGGCGGCGCGGTAGTCATTCAGCAAGGGGTTCGGATCGGCGAAGGCCCGCAGCACGCCCTGCGTGGACTCGCCGGTGCGTTGGGCCTCCTCGCCGTTAAGGTCATACAGCCCGCAGCCGGCATGGGTGTCTATCAGGGTCAGCGCGCTTTGTTTGAGCTGCAAGGCCCGCACGAGGGCGATCAGCAGGCTGTGTTTCACGACATCGGCGCTATTGCCAGCATGGAAGGAATGGCGATAATTCATTGTGCTTCAAAATCCTGACGATCTGCCTTTATATGAGCTGCTGGGTCCGGCCTTGCGGCGGACCGGGGTATGCCTCCGCTTTGCGTGATTCGCAGCGCGGCAACATCGTCTGACAGGACGTGTCATGGCCCAACCTCTCTCAGCAGGCGTACCCATTGGCGACGCGCCAAGGGCCTGGCCCATCACCAGCGTAGTATCGCAATGAACCGTCCGGCCGGACGATGCCCTCCAAATACTTCAGTCCAACGGGTCGGCGGACTCTCGGAATCGCCCCAGGGGGACGACACTGTTCATCAGCAGATGCACCAGTTCGGATTGCCGCCCGACCTCCGCCTTGGAAAACATCGACCGTAGATGGGCGCGGGCGGTGTTGTGGCGGATCTTGAGTTCGCGCTCGACATCCTCAAGCCGCATGCCCGACGCCAGCGCGATGGCCAGCCGCGCCTCGGCCTTGGTGAAGGAGAACAGCTCCTGGAAAAGCGAAATATCGGCATCGCTCAGTGCCTCGGCGGTGCGTGCAAAGACGATTGCGCAATTTTCCGGCCGGCTGGTGACCAGCGAACGGAACTTACGGGCGGTGACCACGACACCAATGTCACGCTCGCCCTCACCCCGTTTGATCGAGACGGCCCGCGAAATGCCTTCTCTGGTCGAGGCAAGGACAGCCTTCACGGCCTCCTGAAAGGTGCGATCGTCGAGACGATCGGCGGCACACAGCTTGCCGCCGGTAAGCTGCAGCCCGCCTTGTCCGGAGAGCAATTCCTCGGCGGTACGGTTGAGCAATGTCGTCCTGCCGCCTTGTTCGACGAGGATCGCCGAGATCGCCAGCCGGTCCAGCGCCTGAGCCTGAAACTCTTTGACGACACGCGCGCTCTCGATCTCATAGCGGATACGCAGTGCGCGGTTGAAGTGGCTGCCGGCATCCCTGAGCAGCGCAAGCTCGTCCGGTCGATATGGCGATGCCTCGCCATCGCGCATGCAGGCCAGAACATATTCGGCATCCTCGGTGACCATGACGCAGGTCGCCGCCTGGGTACCGATCTCGGCGCGGATGATGTCGTAGCGGTCGAGGATGCCAGTCGTCGCATCCGCCGAGCGGGTGTCCGCCCAGTTGAATACCATGACTTCGCCGAGCTTCATGTCCACGTTCGAGCCGCGGATATTGTCGCGCTCCCATTCGGCAATTGCCTCCTGGTTCACCTTGGGCCCGGCAGCGAACAGATATTCGCGCGGGTTGCTGCCCTTCTGGATCACTCGCAGGCAGGACATACTGGAGGAGAGATTCCTGCGCAGCAACTCCAGGGCGCCGCTCCAGGTGTCGTCGCGCAGCAGGCTCTCGTAGATCGCACCGACCAGCGCGTCCGACAGATCCCCCCGCTCGGGTGCCTTCGCCATAGCCTCTCCTCCTGGAGCGGACGCCCGCCATACGACGACGATAGCCCCCGGAGGCCACAAGGGACAAGTATCGTCCGATTGGACCAAGCGCTCCCTTGTCCGACTTGCTAGCCATCAGCAGACGGTGCTGGTGGAAGGCGAATTGAATGTTGGGACAGACTGCGCTCATCAAGGGCGGGATCATAGTCGACGGCACGGGCGGACCGGCCTTCCCGGGCGACATCCGCATCGTCGACGGCAGGATCGCCGAGATCGGCAGCGAACTGCCGACCAAAGGCGAGCAAGTCTTCGATGCGACCGGCTGCCATGTTGCGCCTGGGTTCATCGATACCCACACCCATTATGACGCGTCTTTGTTCTGGGAGCCGACATGCGATCCGATCACCCATCACGGCGTCACCACCGTCCTGATCGGCAATTGCGGTCTGGGCCTCGCTCCTATCCGGCCGGACGAGGTCGTTGGGCTCAGCAGGCTGTTCGCCTATGTCGAGGACCTGCCGCGCGAGGTGTTCGCACTCGCCGTTCCGTGGGACTGGGAGAGCTTCCCGGACTATGTCACGGCGATGAAGGCGCGGCCATTCGGGCTCAACGTCGCCTCGCTGGTCAGCCATTCACTGCTGCGCATGTTCGTCATGGGGCCGGACGCCTGGTCGCGTGTTGCAACCGAAGAAGAGTGCTGCGCGATCGCCGATCTGGCCGATCAGGCCCTCGCCGCCGGCGCGATGGGGATCTCGACGTCGCGCTTCGACCGCGATCCGGATGGTGCCCAGGTACCGAGCTTCTTTGCCGACGATGCGGAAATCGAGGCCCTCTTTCAAGTTGCCGCCGGACGTCACGCGATCTTTCAGATGATCCCCGACCTCAGCACACTTGAGACCCATATCGCCGACCTGCGGCGGATGGGCCGCCTGTCGGGGCAATATGGCAC
>CANJRZ010000478.1 GCA_947476735.1 Sphingomonadaceae bacterium | reverse complement strand
CTGTTCAAGCTGCGGGACGCCGCTCGGCTTCGAATATCCCGACAGCGAGACGTGCGACCTCACCATCGGCAGCTTCGACGACCCCTCGCCATTCGTGCCACAACATCATTTCGGGTCCGAAACTATCCACGAAGCCTGGATCGACACGAGCGGCCTGCCGCGGTACCGGGCCGACGAGCATGAGGCGCTCGTGGACCGCTGGACGAAAGCCGTTGGCAAACTCCCCGACTGAAACCACCACATATTTCTACGAGGGCGCCGGCGGCGCGCGGATGGCGTGGCATGAAACCGGCCCAAGGGACGAAGCTGCCCGGCCCGTCATCCTGATCCACGGCCTCTTCTCGAACGCCTTCGTCAACTGGGTGCGCTACGGCCACGCCGCCAAGCTCGCCGCCAAAGGACGCCGGGTGGTGATGCCCGACCTGCGCGCGCATGGCGACAGCGCCAAACCGCATGATGCTGCGGGCTTCAGCGACGACATCCTCGCCGATGACATGCTCGCGCTGATCGCCCATCTCGGACTGGCGCCCGGCGACTATGATCTCGGCGGCTATTCGCTCGGCGCGCGCACCACTGCGCGGATGCTGGTGCGCGGTGCCCGGCCCGGCAAGGCAATGCTCGCCGGCATGGGCCTCGAGGGGCTGCTCAACCTCGGCAACCGCGCCGACTTCTTCCGCAAAGTGCTCGAGGGCGCGGGCACGCATGATAAATATTCGCCCGAGTGGATGGCGGAGGCCTTTCTCAAAACCACCCGGGGCGATCCGGTGTCGCTCCTCCTGCTGCTCGATCATTTCCCCGACATACCGCGCGCTGCGCTGATCGAATTCGAGATGCCGATCCTGATCCTCGCCGGTGCGGACGATCATGACAATGGCTCGGCCCAGGCGTTGGCGGCAGCACTTCCCGACGCCGCCTTCACCGAAGTGCCGGGCAACCATATGAGCTGCGTGACCCTGCCGGCGCTCGGCGACGCCGTAGCGGAGTGGTTCTGACACCGTCTCATGTCTCTAATACACGGGCTTGACCCGAGGCCGGCGGCGTGATGACTGTGATGTCAGCACCAAATTGCCGAGGACCTCGCATGAACATCAAGATCAAGGCGGCATCGTCCGCACTGGCACTGGCGATGCTGCTGGCATCCAGCCCGTCGCTCGCCCAGGCGCCTGCCGCAGCACCCACCGCTGCCGAAGCCGACGCCTTCGTCGCTGCGACCGAGAAGGAATATCTCGATTTCCTGACCTTCTACAGCCAGGTATCGTGGGTCAACGCCACGCACCTCACCGACGATACCGACGCCATCGCCGCGCGGGTCGGCGCGCAGGATACCGAGCTGCAGGTCGGATATGCCAAGGGTGCGGCCCGATTCGACGGGGTGCAGGGGCTCAGCGTCGACACCGCCCGCAAACTCGGTCGCCTCAAGCAACGTATCGTCGCACCCGCACCCGACACCCCGGGCGCCGCCCGCGAGCTCGCCGAAATCACCACCCGCCTCCAGTCGACCTATGGCAAGGGCCGCGGCACGTTGCGCGGGCAGGAGATTAATGGCTCGGACATCGAGGCCGAGATGGGCACCAGCCGTAATCCAGCCGAGCTCCAGGAGATGTGGACAAGCTGGCATGACAATGTCGGCAAGCCAATGCGCGGCGACTATGCCCGGTTCGTCGAGATCGCCAACAAGGGTGCGGCCGATCTCGGATACAAGGATCTCGGCGCGATGTGGCGCGCGGGCTACGACATGCCCCCGGAAGATTTCGCCAAGATGATGGACAAGCTGTGGCTGCAGGTGAAACCGCTCTACAATTCGCTCCACTGCTACACCCGCGCCAAGCTGAATCAGAAATATGGCGATGCGGTCCAGGCGAAGACCGGACCGATCCGCGCGGATCTGCTCGGCAATATGTGGGCGCAGGAATGGGGCAATATCTATGATGTCGTCGCCCCCCCAGGCGCGGGCGACGTCGGCTACGACATTGGCGAACTGCTGACGGCGAAAGGCTATGACCCGGTCAAGATGGTGAAGACCGGCGAGGGCTTTTACAGTTCGCTGGGCTTCGCACCGCTGCCCGACAGCTTCTGGAGCCGCTCGCAGATCACCAAGCCGCGCGACCGCGAGGTCGTCTGCCACGCCTCGGCCTGGAACATCGACAGCAAGGATGATGTGCGGATCAAGATGTGCACCAAGGTGAACAGCGACGATTTCGTCACCATCCACCATGAGCTTGGTCACAATTATTATCAGCGCGCCTACAACATGCAGCCGCAGCTTTATCAGGATGGCGCCAATGACGGCTTCCACGAGGCGATCGGCGACTTCGTCGCACTGTCGATTACGCCCGACTATCTGGTAAAAATCGGCCTGCTCGACCCCGCCAAGGTGCCGAGCGCCGACAAGGATACCGGGCTGCTGCTGCGTCAGGCGATGGACAAGGTCGCCTTCCTGCCGTTCGGACTGCTGATGGACAAGTGGCGCTGGGGCGTCTTCAGCGGACAGACGAAGCCGGCTGACTACAACAAGGCCTGGACCGACCTGCGCCTCCAATATCAGGGAATCGCCTCACCGGTGGCGCGTGACGAAAGCGATTTCGACCCCGGCGCCAAATATCATATTCCCGGCAACACGCCCTATGCGCGTTACTTCCTCGCTCGCATCCTGCAGTTTCAGTTCTACAAGGCGGCCTGCGACCAGGCAGGCTGGAAGGGGCCGCTCCACCGCTGCTCCTTCTACGGCAACAAGCAGGTCGGCGAGAAACTCAACGCGATGCTCGCCATGGGCCAGTCAAAGCCATGGCCCGACGCGCTCGAGGCCTTCACCGGTAGCCGCGAGATCGACGGCAAGGCGATGATCGCCTATTTCAAACCGCTCATCGGCTGGCTCGACAAGCAGAACAAAGGGCAGCGTTGCGGCTGGTGATCATCGCGGGCTGCCGCCGGCAAAGGATCGGCGGCATTCGCGAGTCGAGAGGATCGCAATTTGTCGGGAATGGCTTTCGCTGAAATCTTCTTGCTGCAGCAGGAAATCGTCCGACTCACTGAAGAAACCGGCTTCAAAGCTCAGGAATCGGCCAGAAACGATACAGTTTCGATGCCTTTTACCATTGATTTTTAAGTCGCATCGCCGCAGTGCCGCATCGCAATCACTGGGATGAGTGAAACGAGCGACG
>CANJRZ010000477.1 GCA_947476735.1 Sphingomonadaceae bacterium | reverse complement strand
TCACCCGGCTGCCAGACCGAGATACGCCCGATTTCATAGATCTTGCCGGTCGCCCATTCGGTTACCAGCCGCCCGCCCTCGCCCGGCTCGAAGCGCAGCCGGCCGTCGCCGCGCGGGGTCAGCATGAACAGCGGGCTCGCCTGCCACCACTCCCCGATCTCGGCGGTGAAGGCCTCGAACGCGCGTGCCGGCGAGGCGTCGACCCGGAGCGAGACGATCACCGCCGATGTCATTTGCGGGGCTTCTCGACATGCGCCTTGAACGCGGCGAGCTGGAGCGTCCACATCGCCTCGGTCTGGTCAATCCAGCGCTTCAGTTCGGACATGGCGCCCTCCTTGAGCGAATAGATGCGGACCCGGGCATCGAACTCGGGGTGGACCTCCTCGACCAGTCCGCTCGCCTTGAGTTCGCGCAGATGGCGGCTCATGGCGGGTGCGGGCAAGCCAAGCGCCTCGGCCAGCTCGCCGGCCCGGCACGGCCCCTCGCCGAGCCGTTCGATTGCCCGGCGGCGATGCGGGTCGGCGAGCGCCGCAAAGGTACGGTCGATCGCGGCGGTCAATCGAGCCGCTTCTTGGTGGTGAAACCGCTGGCCGCGTCCCACTCCTCCGATTTCATCTTCCGCACGGTCACCCCGAAGGCCCAGATATGGCCCTCCGGATCGCGGGCAGTATAGGTGCGGTCGCCATAAAATTGCGTGTCGGGCTCGGCGATGATCTCGGCACCGGCCTTGCGGGCATGCTCGCAATGCGCGTCGATATCATCGCCCTCGGCCAGCTGGACATGGACAATCTGGGTGTTCTTGCCGCCGATCGATTTGGGGCTCTTGTGATCGTCGCTCCATTCGTTGCCGACCATCACTACCGAGTCACCATAGGTCATTTCCGAGTGACCGAGATTGCCGTCGGCATCGAGCAGCACGAACAAGGGCTCGAACCCGAACGCCTCCTCGAGCCAGCGGAACGCCGCCTTGGCATCCTGGTAGAAAACGGCGCTCGACAGGCCCTTCGCGCGGTAACCGTCGTCCGACATGGATCATCTCCTCTACGAGTCGCCATTTTAATTATTGTTTTGAGTAATATTTGTCAAATAGTGCAATTATATGTCCGAGCAATAGTTGTCCGTTACCCAAGGGCTTGCTAGGTCGCGCATGTGGCCTGGCACTTCTGGATCGATCGCGGCGGCACCTTCACCGACGTCGTCGCGCGCGAGCCCGGCGGGCGGATCGTCACCGCCAAGCTGCTCTCCGAGGATCCCGAGCGCTATGAAGACGCCGCGGTCGCCGCGATCCGGCGGCTGACCGGCTGCGCGGAGGGGCCGCTGCCGCCGCTCGAATCGCGGATCGGCACCACCGTCGCGACCAACGCGCTGCTCGAACGCAAGGGCGAACCGACCCTGCTCGCGATCACAAGCGGCTTCGGCGATGCGCTGACGATCGGCACCCAGGATCGCCCCGAGCTGTTCGCCCGCGCGATCCGCCGCCCGCCGCCGATCCACGCGCGCACGATCGAGATCGGCGAGCGGGTGACAGCGGAGGGCGACGTGCTGATCCCGCTCGACCTTGATCGCGCCCGGCTCGATTTCCAGGCCGGTTTTGACGCGGGGCTGCGCGCGATCGCGATCGTGCTGATGCACGGCTATCGCTACCCGGCGCATGAGGCGGCGCTGGCCGAACTGGCGCGCGACATCGGTTTCACCCAGATTTCCCCGAGCCACCAGGTCGCGCCGCTGATCAAGCTGATCGGGCGCGGCGATACCAGTGTCGTCGACGCCTATCTGTCGCCGGTGCTGCGCCGCTATGTCACCGGCTTCAGCCGCGCGCTGGGCCCACAGGCGACGACCCCGCTGTTCATGCAATCGAACGGCGGACTGATCGCGGCGGGCGATTTCCGCGGCAAGGACGCAATCCTGTCGGGGCCGGCCGGCGGGATCGTCGGCATGGCGCGGACGGCGCAAGCTTCGGGCTACGATCATGTCATCGGCTTCGACATGGGCGGCACCTCGACCGACGTCTCGCTCTATGCCGGCCGCTATGACCGCGAGAATGAGACGATCATCGCCGGCGCCCGCATCCGCGCGCCGATGATGAAGATCCACACGATCGCAGCCGGCGGCGGTTCGATCTGCCGCTTCGATCATGGCCGGTTCCGCGTCGGGCCGGAGTCGGCGGGCGCTATCCCCGGACCCGCCTGTTACCAGCGCGGCGGGCCGCTGACCGTCACCGACTGCAATGTCATGCTCGGCAAGATTCAGCCCGATCATTTCCCGAAGCTGTTCGGCCCGCACGGCGACCAGGCGATCGACAAGGCTGCGGTCGAGGTGCGCTTTGCCGAGCTGATCACCGAGGCCGACACCGACAGACCACCGCGCGAGATCGCCGAGGGGCTGATCGCGATCGCGGTCGCCAACATGGCCAATGCGATCAAGGCGGTGTCGATCGGCGCCGGCCATGATCCGGCGCGCTTCACCCTGTCCTGCTTCGGGGGCGCTGCCGGCCAGCATGCCTGCCTCGTCGCCGATGCGCTGTCGATCAGCCGGGTGCTGATCCACCCGCTCGCCGGGGTGCTCTCGGCCTATGGCATCGGCCTCGCCGATCGCAGCATCATCCGCGAGCGCAGCGTACTGCTCCCGCTCGACGAGGACGCGGCGATTGCCGCCGCCGTCGCGGCGCTGTCCGCAGAGGCACGGGCCGCCCTCCCCGTAGCAACCCGGATCGAAGCGAGCGCCCATATCCGCTATGCCGCCAGCGACAGCAGCATCGCGGTGCAGGTCGCCGATGCTGCAGCGATGCGTACAGCGTTTGAAGAGTTGTTCGCCCAGCGCTTCGGCTTCACCGGGCAAGGCGAACCGGTCATCGACATGGTCCGGGTCGAGGCAATCCTGCCGGGTGAACAGGGCGACGGCCCCGTCGCCCTGTTGCCGGAATGCTCGGCGCCGCCGATCGCCATGGTCGACTGCTGGATGGACAATGCTGCGCACAACACACCCCTGTTCGATCGCGCCGCGCTTGCTGCGGGATTCACGGTCGACGGGCCGGCGCTGATCATCGACGCGGTCGCGACCACGGTGGTCGAACCGGGCTGGCGAGCGCTTGTCGATGGTCAGGGAAATCTCAATCTCGTCCGCTATCTGCCGCGCAGCATCGCGCCAGCCGCCGGCACCGAGGTCGATCCGGTGCGGCTCGAAATC
>CANJRZ010000476.1 GCA_947476735.1 Sphingomonadaceae bacterium | reverse complement strand
GGCTATCATCGACGGTGGTTTAATGAGGATAAAACTATGAGTGAAGGCAGCGCGCGCGATGCGTTCAACCTTGAGATTGCCGAGATGCCGAGTGTCGACGTACCCATCGACAGCCCCGCAATCCGCCGGCTGGTCGAGGAGGTGCGCGCGGAGGAATTCGAGGTGCCCCGCAGCTATAATCGCACGTTCAATCGGCACAATCGGTAGAGACCTGTCCGGTGTACATCGACACCGTTCTTCTCAAGGTGGCCAGCCGCTGTAATCTCGATTGCAGCTATTGCTACGTCTACAACATGGGCGACGATGCCTGGCGCGCCATGCCGAAGCGCATGTCTCCCACAACGGAGGATGCGGTCGCACGCGGGTTGGGATCGCTTCTACATTCGCAAGGGCGAGAATTCTCGATCGTGCTTCACGGGGGCGAGCCCCTTCTGCTGGGTGCCAAGCGGCTCGGCTCGTTGCTTTCGAAACTCCGCGCAGAGCTTGGACCAGGCTGCGGCATCAGCATTCAGACCAATGGCGCCCTGATCACGTCGGCGGTCCTCGACACCTGCGCGGAGCACCGGGTGACACTGTCGGTAAGCATCGACGGCCCGGCCGCGGTGCATGACCGGTTTCGGGTCGATCGCCTCGGCAAGGCGACCCACGCCGCGGTTGAGGCGGGAATCCGCACGCTCCAGGCGCATGCCGCCGGCGCGTATCTGTTTTCGGGCGTGCTGGCAGTTGTCGATCCCGAGACCGTTCCCGAGGCGATCTATGATTATTTCAAAGCGCTGGGCGTCCCCAGCGTCGACTTCCTTTACCGCGACGGCAACCATAGTGTGCTGCCGTACGGCAAGGCCTCATTGGCTTCGGCCGAATATGGTGCCTGGATGAGCCGGATTCTCGATTGCTACATCGCCGATCGGAGTCCCTTTCGCATCCGAATGCTCGACGACATGATGAAACTCGCTTTAGGCGGGGTCGGCGTGAAGGAGGGCGTCGGCCTCACCGACTATGGTATATTGATCATCGACACCGATGGGTCGGTCAAGAAAAACGACACATTAAAGAGCTCTCCGCTCGGCGATTGCTTCGACGAGACATGGAGTGTCCATCACGACGCGCTTCACGAGATCGCTGTCAGTCCCGCCTTTGGCGCTTACCATATGGCCCAACGGCCGACATCGCCGATATGTGCTGACTGCTCACTGCTGAAAATCTGCGGCGGCGGCATGCTCACTCACAGATTCCGTGAGGGGTCGGGATATGACAACCCGACCGTCTTCTGCGCCGATCAGACCCTCCTGATCGGCAGCATCCAGAAACATATCGATCGCTATCTGCCAGCGGAGGCGGCGTGACCCCGGCCACCGTTGACGTCCGACACCTTCCCTTTGCCCATACAACGGCGATGGGTGCACTAGGCTCCAAACTTGCCGAAGCGACATTGGATTGGATGGAAGCCGATGCTCCCTGGGCGCTCAGGATCGCTGATTTTTATGAGCAATGGGAGCTGCATCTGGAACGGGAGACCCTTCCCGAACCACTGGCAGACCTTTTGGACCCGAACCTTGTCGACAGTCTCAGAGAGAAGATGCTCGACCCGATCATCGGAAGCGACCTCGAATTGCTTGAAGTAACCGCGCACAAGCTGCTCGGCGGCCAGACGATCCGCATCCACAACGACTTTATGGAAAACACCGAATCCCACCGCATCCTAATCCAGCTCAACCGAGGCTGGAGCGATGAGCAGGGTGGTCTGTTGATGTTGTTCGGGAGCGGGAACTCCGCCGACGTGCAGCGGGTAATGAGGCCGCTTCACCGGTCGGGCTTCGGATTCTCGATCACTGATCGTTCGTTTCATGCGGTTTCCACGATTGCGGAAGGCGAGCGCTACACGCTCGTCTATTCGTTCAGGCAGCCGACGCGCACGTCCGCATGACGGATCTGCCGGAGATACATGCGCTTCCATGGTGGAAAGGAGGCGAGGGTGGGACGCCCTCCCTCGCGCGCTTCAGCGCTGATTTCTTAGGGAGGGTAAACCCGATACCTCGGAGCATTGCCACCGAACTAGCGGCGAGGGGACTAGTTGGAATCGAGTCCTCGTCTGCATCGGGCCGATTGCTGAGTGCCGCTCTTTCATGGATCGCGCGCTTGCCGGACCTCGCATCGGCCATGTATGCTTGCGTGAGCCATATCCATTTGCTCGCGGCTGAAGCCGGTTACGACGTGAGTCATAGCGAGCCGAGATGGCCATGCACGATCTTCGTCTCCGTGCCAGACCGGGAGGACGAGATCGGCGCACTACGGCTGGGCGAAAGCATCGTGCACGAAGCGATGCACCTTCATCTGACGAACCGGGAACGTCAGACCCGGTTTGTTGCCCCGGGCGCCGGAATGATGCGCTCGCCGTGGCGAAATGAACCTCGTCCCATTCACGGTGTACTGCACGGCCTCTACGTGTTCAGTTGTCTCTCCTATTTCTTCAGGAGCCTTATGACCGAACAGCTAATTGACGTTGCCGGCCATGCCCACCTTTTGCGAAGATTGACGGATATCAGGGAAGAAGTGCGCAGCATCGACCTTGTCGCACTCTCGGGCAGTCTGACAAACGCCGGGACAGCGCTGGCAGATCAATGCGTAGTGATTACGGTGGATTACCCCGAATTAGCAGATACCCGAGCAGCGACCGTCTTAACGTCTTAGGGCTCATGCCCACCATCCGCGCCGCCTCCGGAGCGGTGTAGACGCCAATGCCAAATGCCGCCTCTGCCATGCCCAACGCTATAGGCCTGTTGGGCGGCTGGGCTACATCCCAAAATTATCAATGCGAATTGGCGCTGATGTGGATCGTACGCCGATCACGAATACGCCCATGCTGTGGTGCGGCGGCTTCGTCGAGCGCCAAGTGTGTTGCATCCATGTTGCATGGAGTCGCCGGGATACCCGCGTAAACCCCGGAAATCCGGGGTTTACCATGCAACAAGGCCGCAACACGATATCATGGCCTGGCCCGGCCAGAAGGCTACACAAGACATTATAATATAAGGAGATTCTGTGGATGCCCCGTGAGGATTCGAACCTCAATTAACGGAGTCAGAGTCCGTAGTCTTACCTTTAGACGACAGGGCACCAAGGCAGAGCGGCGACATAGGCAGGCCTGCCGGGACTGTCAACGGGCTGGCGCTCGCCCTTGCCCATTGCGGC
>CANJRZ010000475.1 GCA_947476735.1 Sphingomonadaceae bacterium | reverse complement strand
GGTCATCCGCGGAAATCAAAGCTTGGTCGGTCATCATCAGTTCCTCAAACCCGCACAAAGAAAGCCCGACCGATCAAAATTGGGTCGCAGCATGACATCCTCGCGTGCTTCTGAAGGGGAAGACTAGTTGCCGCATGCGGCGTACCAAAACGGATAAGTCTGATATGCGGCATGAGCAATGCTGATCGAATCGGCAAAAGCTGGTCGATAACGCCCTCAAAAACGTGGATTTTTGTGAGTATCTCGTTGTCGATGCGGGCGTTGATTGGCCATGCCGCTCAGATCGGATCCTGCGCTTTCCATTCGGGGTAGCGGCCGAGTGACAGGATCAGCGGGATGGCGCCCAGGACGAGAACCAGCGAGATCGTCAGCGCCAGCTGATAGTCGCCGGTCCTGTCATGAATGACGCCATAGCTGATCGACCCCATGATCCCGCCCGTCGTGAACATGGCGAACTGCAATGCGAAGATCGACGCATAGGCTTTTCGGCCGAAATAGCGGGCGGTGATGTAGCCGGCGATATCGAGCTCGGTGCCGAAGCCAAGCCCGATGCCGGCCGCCGCGATTGCGCCAAAGAGGGGGCCTGGCATCATGGCCGCGCCCAGGCCCGCCGCCGTGACGAGCACGAACGTCGTCGCGAGCACCGGCGCGAAGAACCGGTCCAGCAGATATCCTGCGATCAACCGCCCGGCAAAGACCGATGCGCCGAACAGTGCGGCAACATTGGCGGTGGTGGCCGAGTCGAGCCCATGGTCGGTGAGCAGAGGAACGAAATGGGCGTAAAGCCCGGACAGCGCCAGCCCCAGCAGAAGCAATGCCCCACCTTGCCGCCAGAAGCGGCCCGAACGGACCGCCTCACGCAGGGTCATCCCGGCGAGATTCTTTGCTTCGACGACTGCCCCGCCGATCCGGGTGCGGGGGCGATGGGCACCGACCAGGATCATGGGTACCGACAGCAACATCACAAACGCGACCGCCCGATAGCCCGCGCGCCATCCGGCTTCGGCGACGAACGGGATCAGCAGTTTTGGCGCAATGATGGCGCAGATTCCGGAGCCGGACATGATCAGACCCATCGCCAGGCCACGGGCCCGGTCGAACCATTGGGTCATCAGCGCGACATAGGTGATGATCGAGGTGCCCGCGCCCGCCAGCGCCGCCAGCGCCTGCAGAATGAGGAAAACCATCAGATTGCCCTGGGTCAGCGACAGGAGGCCGAAACATATTGAGGCGGCGACAGCCGACGTCGCCGCTACTTTGCGCGAACCGAAGCGGTCGACCAGCCGCCCGACAAATGGCGCGCAGGCCGTGCCGACCACGGCCGCTCCAAGATGAGTCAGCGAGAACTGTGCGCGGGTCCAGCCGAAATCATGACTGACCGGGAGAAAGAGAGCGCCGTTGCTGTGAGCCGAAAGGGCCCCAAATCCGAGCGCCACGCCCATAAATCCGGTGACCAGCGGAACCCAGCCGTGAATGAGCTCGCCCAGGCGTTCGCCATGCTTTCGCCGGGCCAGTTCGATTGCGGTCTCTGCGCCGTCCAAGGCTGCGCTTTCACCAGGAAGCATAGTAATGCTCCGTCCTCTCCTCGCGGTATCCGGCGCTGTGCCGGTTCCCCTGTGGGAACGACTAGAGCAGGCCCCAATAGCGCCCTAAGTCAATTATCTGATGTCGAATATGGGCTATGCTGATGACCGGTTTTGGGCAGTGTCCCTCGCCTTCTTCGCCCGAATTGGAATATCAGAAATTTGCGTTAGGCGGCCGGTCGTGCGCGGATGCACCGTTAAAGATGCGGAGGGAATGGGCGATCTCATGGCATTGAAGGATATGGCCGCGATCGTTGGGATCGGCACGACACGCTTCGGTCGAGGGCTTGAACAGTCTGAAGCCGAGCTGGCCGGCGAGGCGATCCTTGCCGCACTCGCCGATGCGGGAATCGCCCCGGAGGAGGTCGACGGCCTCGTCTCCTACACGCTGGAAACCACCAACGAGGATATCGTGGCGTCGATGCTGGGGCTCGGCGACGTGCGTTTCTTCGCGCGCTCGCCGTTCGGCGGAGGCGGCGGCTGCGGT
The DNA here is from genome assembly GCA_947476735.1 of Sphingomonadaceae bacterium. Classification (GTDB taxonomy): domain Bacteria; phylum Pseudomonadota; class Alphaproteobacteria; order Sphingomonadales; family Sphingomonadaceae; genus Rhizorhabdus. The sequence goes on along the minus strand of CANJRZ010000475.1, from coordinate 1,124 downwards.
ACGGTCATGTTCGCTGCGATGGCGATCGCCGTCGGGCAGGCGGATGTGGTTGTCGCCTGGCGTTCCAGGAAACGCGCGGCCAGGAGCAGCCGGCCCTGGGCGGGCGCCGGCCAGGTCGCCTCGGGCGAACAGGCGTTCAGTCTGCCTTTCGGACTGGTGCGCCCGGCTGATCAGGTGGCGATGACGGCGCGGCGCTACATGCACGAAACCGGCGCGACCCGCGACCACCTCGCCAATGTCGCGCTCGCATGTCGCCGCCATGCTCAGGCCAACCCCGCAGCGCAGATGTATGGCAAGCCGCTCAGCCGCGGGGATTATCACTCCGCCCGGATGATCAGCGAGCCGCTCGGCCTGCTCGATTGCTGCCTGGAGACCGACGGGGCGGCGGCGGTCGTGCTGGTCTCGGCCGAACGCGCGAAGGACAGCCGCTCGATCCCGGTCTACATTCACGCCGCTGCGCAGGGCCTTTCCGATGGCGGCACGTCGATGACCAATTATTTCGGCCCTGATCCGATGCGGGGGCCGGGAGTCGTCTGTGGCGAAGACCTGTGGGCGCGCAGCGATATCAGGCCACATGATCTCGATACGGCGCAGATCTATGACGCCTTCACGCCACTCGTCCTGATGTCGCTTGAAGCCTATGGCATTTGCGGGCCGGGCGATGCGCCGGCCTTTTCGGAAAATGCGGCTCTCGAAATCGGCGGGCGGCTGCCGATCAACACCAGCGGTGGCGGGCTTTCAGAAGCCTATCTTCATGGCTTCAATCTCATCGTCGAAGGGGTGCGCCAGATGCGCGGCACATCGGTCAACCAGGTGCCCGACGCCCGGAGCTGTCTGGTGACGAGCGGGGAGGGCGTGCCGACCAGCGCGGTGGTGCTCCGGCGATGAGCAGCAATCCCGCCCCGCCCATCCTGCCGGATGTCGACGACGAGGTCACAGCCCCCTTCTGGGCTGGGGCCCGCGAAGGACGGTTGCTCGTCCAGCATTGCGGCGCGTGCGGAACGCCGCGCTTCCCGCCGCGGCTATTTTGCGGGCGATGCCGTTCAGGCCGGATCGATTGGCGGCCGAGCGCTGGACGCGGGCGGATCTGGTCCTGGATCATCGCGCACGGCCCGACCCTGCCG
>CANJRZ010000474.1 GCA_947476735.1 Sphingomonadaceae bacterium | reverse complement strand
TCTCATAGGGAGCCGGCACGACGCTGATTTCCCGCACGATGCCATGCTCGTCGACTTCATTTGGCGCGCCCAGCCTTTGGGTGAGCCCGGCTTCGGCCATCTGCCAATTCTCGATGCCTGGCTCATAAGGATTGGGAATCTGCCAGTTCAGGCCCTTGTGACGGAAGCTCTTCTCGGTCCACGCCTTTTGCAGAATCTCGAAATTCTCGTTGAACACGGCTCGGTTGCGCGCATCCTGATCGTGATCCGCCTGTCCCTTGGCGGCCTGGGCAAAGCCAATGCCGGCCGAGGTCGGATTGAGTTCCGCCGCCCTTGGCGATTTGGTCGGGGTGGTGCCGAGGTGTTGGCCGATCGTGCCCATCCAGCGGTTCTGATAGCCGCGCGCCAGGCCGACGAAGAATCGTCCCTTGGTCAAATGGCTCAGGATCGCGGTCTCTTCGGCCAACCGGATCGGGTCGTGCGAGCCGAGCACATAGCCGAGCTGGCCGACATGTATCTGCTTGGTAATGCCGGCCCAAAATGCGTTCATGATGCCGGGAGTCGTGCCCATCTGATAACCTTCGGACCAGAAATGGTGCTCGATTGCGGCCGCGCCCCATAAGCCGAGCCTGTCCGCCTCGACGATGATCTCGTGCCAGCCCTCCATAACTTCCTGGAAAATCTTCGCATTGCGGCCGATCGGACGCAGCGCCTCGCGCTCCGCTTCGTCCTTGGCGGGCATCACAGGATAGATTTCGACGATGGGTTTGAGCATCGGGCCGGCTCTCCATTTCTCCACGCTTCGAGCGCGGCTCTTGAGGGTACCATGCTAATCTATGACCCGTCCGGACGGCGGCCATTCATCCGACAAAACCGGCCAATGGGTGGCCTCGATCACTGGCATCTCCTCCAAGATGCTGCCTTCGGTCTGGTCGAATGCGTGGCCCGTTTTGTCTGGATAGGATCCGGTCGCGCTTGCAGCAGGCAGTAATTGCACGCAGAGTTGGAAGGCAATCATCAGGTCTTGTCCATGACCAAAAACATCTGCTTTTTCCTCTACGACCAGACCAATTTCATGACTCTGGGAAGTATCCTCGAGGCTTTTTCAGCGCTCGATCAGGTGATGCCCTCCGAAGACAGGCCGTCCTACAATGTGGTCCTCTCATCCCATTCGGGCGGGAAGATCACCGGAGATTACGGCGTTTCCGTTGACACCGTGCCCGTCGCGGATGTCGCTGAGCGGTCCTCCGATACCTACATCATTTGCGGCGGCTGGGGGTTCGAGGCCGCGCTCGCCAATCCCGATCTGGTGCGCTCCATCGCCCAACAGGGCAAGAAAGCGCGGCGGCTTTGCGCGATCGGCGGAGGCGTGTTCCTGGCAGCTGCTGCAGGGCTGCTGGACGGGCGTGACGTTGCGGCCCATCCCAGCGTGGCTCGCCTGCTGGAGGAGCGCTTTCCCAAACTCCATGTCGACAGCAGCGCATTGCTGATCCGCGACGGCGACATATTAACGTCGCCCGGCATGTCCTCATCGGTCGATCTGGCCTTGTCGCTGATCGAGGCGGATTACGGATATATCGCCGCAGTCGACGTCGCCAAATATATGGTGCTTTACGTCAAGCGGTCATTTTACGACAAGCAGGTCAGCAGCGCGCTCATCCTGCAGGGGAAAAGTGATAAATTCGGCCCGTTGCATGACTGGATCCGATCAAATCTGCGCAGGAAATTGTCGCTCGAAACCCTCGCTGAACAGGCCGCAATGAGCACGCGAAACTTCACCCGGGTCTACCAAAGGGAGATGGGCATTTCGCCGCGCAAGGCGGTCGAAGTGTTCCGGGTTTATGCAGCCTCCCGCGTGCTGGCGTTGGGCAGGGATCAGATCCCGACGGTGGCGCTTCACTGCGGCTTCGACTCTGAGCGCACCTTTCTGCGCGCCTTCACCCGCATCATTGGTGTGTCACCCAGTCAGTTCCGTGATGCGGCGCAGGGCCGACTTGCTTGCGGCCAACCGGTCGGGCCGCTCGATCCACATAATATAGATGTCAATGAGCTGCTCGCCCGGGCAGTTGCCTGTGCAGCACCACGTCAAGCAGCTTCGAATGTGCAGGGGGCCCCAGCATCATGATCGCCCCTGACATTGTGACAGCGCTGGCTCCCGAGCGATTGCGGGCTGGCTTCGGCCTGGCCGGCATGAGCATTCCCGATGCGCTCGCTCTGCTCCGGGGCCCGGCACGCCCGGCGGCGCCCGCGCCGCCCGGCCTGACCATCGAGGACAGAAGGATCGGTACGGATCACGAGATTCCGCTTCGGATTTACCGGCCGATCAAGACGGCCATCCATGGCCTGGTCGTGAACGTCCATGGCGGCGGCTGGGTCGCGGGGTCGATCGAAGGGGACGATCAGCGTTGCCGCATCATCGCGGAAAGCACCGGCTGCATCATTGTCTCGGTCGGGTATCGGCTGGCGCCGGAATATCCATTCCCCGCGGGTCTCGATGATTGCGCAGCGGCGATCGAATGGAGCTGGCGTCATGCAGCGACGCTCGGCGCGCCGGAGGGTAAGCTCGCCGTGCTGGGGGCAAGCGCGGGAGCTAATCTGGCCGTCGGCGCAATGGTGAAAATGGCCGTGACCGGCAGCGAATGCCGGCCCGTCTGCCACATTGAGTTCTATCCGATCTGTGACTGCGCCATGGACACATTGTCCTATGCCGAGAACGCCAGCGGTTATTTTCTCACCGCCGCCGACATGGCCTGGTACTGGCAGGCCTATATGGCGGGCGCGGACCCTGCGACGCCGCTCGCCTCGATCCTGCTCTCGCCGGATCTGGGAATGTTGCCGCCCGGCCTGATCGTCACCAGCCAATATGATCCGCTACGCGACGAAGGGGAGGAGCTAGCCGCCCGGATCAATCAGGCCGGCGTACCCACGGAGTGCATCCGCTACGCGGGCGCGATCCACGGGATTCTGACGCTGGCCCCGCAATCGGCCTTGAGCATGGCAGCGCTGGACAAGGTGGCGGAGGTTCTGGCGACCGCTTTCGCCTGACCACCTGAGATTCCATGACCGGCCTGTTCAGCCGCGCACTGTTCAGACGCAAAGAAGCCCGCTGGTTTTGGACCGAGCGGGCTATGCGGGAAATGTTGGTTGCGGGGACAGGATTTGAACCTGTGACCTTCAGGTTATGAGCCTGACGAGCTACCGGGCTGCTCCACCCCGCGACACTAAGGTGAGGCCAGGAGTGAAGT
>CANJRZ010000473.1 GCA_947476735.1 Sphingomonadaceae bacterium | reverse complement strand
AGGCCCTTGAGGCCGCCCATTTTCTTCATCTTCTTCATCACGGTCGACATCTCCTGATGCATCTTCAGGAGTTTGTTGACGTCCTGCACGGTGGTGCCGGACCCCTTGGCGACGCGGATCTTGCGCTTGGCGTTGAGCAGTTCCGGGCGAACGCGCTCCTTCGGAGTCATCGAGCCGATGATCGCATCCATGCGGACCAGCACTTTGTCGTCGGCGGCGCCCGAGGCCATCGCTTGCTTGACCTGCTTTACGCCCGGCAGCATCGCGGCAAGGCCGGAGAGCCCGCCCATGCGCGACATCTGTCGCAGCTGGTTGCGCAGGTCGTTCATGTCGAACAGACCCTTGGCCATACGCGCGGCCATCGCCTCGGCTTCTTCGACCTTGATCGTTTCGGCGGCGCGTTCGACGAGGCTGACGACGTCGCCCATGCCGAGGATGCGGCCCGCGACGCGGCTTGGCTGGAACAGCTCGATCCCGTCGAGCTTTTCGCCTGTGCCGATGAATTTTATCGGCTTGCCGGTGATCGCGCGCATCGACAGTGCCGCGCCGCCGCGGGCATCGCCGTCCATCCGCGTGAGCACGACGCCGGTCAGCGATACTTGCTCGGAGAAGCTCTTGGCGACGTTGACCGCGTCCTGGCCAGTCAGCGCGTCGACGACGAGCAGGATTTCGTCGGGATCGGAGATCGAGGCGACGGCCTTCATCTCCTCCATCAACGCCTGATCGACATGGAGGCGACCCGCGGTGTCGAGCAGCAGCACATCATAGCCCTGGAGCTTCGCGGCCTGGAGCGCGCGCCGCGCGATGTCGACCGGCTGCTGGCCCTGAACGATCGGCAGGGTCGTGACCGAGGTCTGCGTGCCGAGTACCGCAAGCTGCTCCTGTGCGGCCGGACGATTGACGTCGAGCGACGCCATCATGACCTTCTTGCGGTCCTTCTCGGTCAACCGTTTGGCGAGCTTGGCGGTGGTCGTCGTCTTGCCTGAGCCTTGCAGGCCGACCATCATGATCACCGCGGGCGGCGTTACGTCGAGCAGCAGGTCCGAGGCCTCGGATCCCAGCATCTCGATCAGCGCGTCATGGACGATCTTGACGACCTGCTGGCCGGGGGTGACCGAACGCAGTACCTGCTGGCCGACGGCCTGCTCGGTGATCTTGTCAACGAACTCGCGGACGACCGGGAGCGCGACATCGGCCTCAAGCAGCGCGATGCGGACCTCGCGCATTGCTTCACGCACATCCGATTCGTTCAGCGCGCCACGACCGCGCAGGCGGTCGAAGACCCCTCCCAGCCTATCGCTCAGACTTTCGAACATGCTTTCGCTCCTCTGCGCCGAAGCGCCGAAATTCCGTGCCTTTCAGGTGCAAAACGCAAAGCGCGCCGGCGGGCGAAACCTCGCCGGCCAGCGGGCGTCCGTGGACGCTTCCAATGCTTTTTTGTCTGTAAGACGGGGCTGCCCCTACGCGTCGACCGACAGGAAAGCAAGGAATTAGGGCCGAACCGAGCGGAGTTTCTCGTCAATCATCATGCCAGCGGAGGCTGGCATCCATGGCTCTCACCAGCCGGATGTTGCCTGATCAGGAGGCAGGCATGAACCCCAGCCTTCGCTGGGGTGAAGGGCAGAGGTACCGCAAAAGGCCCGGAGCTTTCGCCCCGGGCTTTCCCTTCACTCCCCAGTGAGTTCTTCGGCCGTTTACGCCGCGAACTGGTTCATCGTGTTGTGCGCACCGCCGGCCTTGAGCGCGGCCTCGCCGGCGAAATATTCCTTATGGTCGTCGCCTATGTCGGAGCCCGACATATTCTGGTGCCTCACGCAGGCGATACCCTGGCGGATCTCCTGGCGCTGGACGTTCTTGACGTAACCCAGCATGCCGGCGTCGCCGAAATACTCCCTGGCAAGATTGTCGGTCGACAACGCCGCGGTGTGATAGGTCGGCAAGGTGATCAGGTGATGGAAGATGCCGGCGCGCTTCGCGGACTCGCTCTGGAACGAGCGAATCTTCTCGTCCGCCTCCTGTCCCAATTCGGTGCCGTCATAATCGACGCTCATCAGGCGGGCGCGGTCATAGGCCGAGACGTCCCTGCCGGCTTCAGCCCAGGTGTCGAATACCTGCTGGCGGAAGTTGAGCGTCCAGTTGAACGACGGCGAGTTATTGTAGCACAGCTTGGCGTTCGGGATCACCTCGCGGATGCGGTCGACCATCGAGGCGATCTGCTCGATGTGTGGCTTCTCGGTCTCGATCCACAGCAGATCGGCCCCGTTTTGGAGCGAAGTGATGCAGTCGAGCACGCAGCGGTCGGCGCCGGTGCCCTCGCGGAACTGGAACAGGTTCGAGGGCAGCCGCTTCGGACGCATCAGCTTGCCGCCGCGGTTGATGATCACGTCGCCGTTGATCGACGAGATGTCGGTGATCTCTTCGCAATCGAGAAAGCTGTTATACTGGTCGCCAATGTCGCCCGGCTCCTTTGAGACGGCGATCTGCTTGGTGAGGCCGGCACCAAGCGAGTCGGTTCGGGTGACGATGATGCCGTCTTCGACGCCGAGTTCCAGGAAGGCGTAGCGGCAGGCCCGCACCTTGGCGAGGAAGTCCTCGTGCGGCACGGTCACCTTGCCGTCCTGGTGGCCGCACTGCTTCTCGTCGGACACCTGATTCTCGATCTGGAGGGCGCATGCACCCGCCTCGATCATCTTCCTGGCGAGCAGATAGGTCGCCTCGGCATTGCCGAAACCGGCGTCGATGTCGGCGATGATCGGCACGACATGGGTCTGGTGATTCTCGATCGCCTGAAGGAGGCGCTGCTCGTCGACCTGGTTGCCGCTCTCGCGGGCCTTGTCGACCTCGCGGAACATCATGCCGAGTTCGCGAGCGTCGGCCTGGCGGAGGAAGGTGTAGAGTTCCTCGATCAGCGCGGGGACGCTGGTCTTCTCGTGCATCGACTGATCGGGCAGCGGGCCGAATTCGGAGCGCAACGCCGCAATCATCCAGCCCGACAGATAGAGGTAACGGCCCTTGGTCGAGCCAAAATGCTTCTTGATCGAGATCATCTTCTGCTGGCCGATGAAGCCGTGCCAGCAGCCTAGCGACTGGGTGTAGTTGGACGGGTCGGCGTCGTAGGCGGCCATGTCGCGGCGCATGATCGCAGCGGTGTAGCGCGCAATATCGAGCCCGGTCCGGAACCGGTTCTGCAGCCGCATGCGGGTGACCGCCTCGGCATCGATCCCATCCCAGGT
>CANJRZ010000472.1 GCA_947476735.1 Sphingomonadaceae bacterium | reverse complement strand
TAAAACGTCCGGACTTCTCCGAAGCGGTCGTTCGCAGGCGGGCCGCGGACGGCGACAATTGGGCCGACTACCGACTTCACCGATTCATTGAGCGATGTCAGCTTACGCGATCGGCCTGCCTGAAACCTGACTGGCAGCAAGCGGCCCAGTTCATGCCATAAAGCGAACGGCGGCTGCCGCGAGCGCGTCGCCCGAAAGCGGACAGGCAGAAAGCCACTCCACTACAGTCCTTCGAAAAGCCGCCGGCATGAACGGAAGGGCCAATTACCCTCATTCCTGATGCGTTTTGCGCAGCAGGGTCACCACGCCATCGGCATGGCCCACGATCACCCTTGTACCCGGCGGCAAAGCCTCGACCAGGGCTTGCCCGCGCAGGACGTCGTTGGCGGTCGCGCGGGTATAGCTGGACTCGACGATGCGGGCCGTGGCCGTGAGGCCGCTGTCGTCACGCAGCTCGATCCGGTCCGGCGCGATCGACAGGACCTCGCCGACATAGGGGCGCGGCGTCCCCGGGCGCACGATCCGCTGATCGAGCGAAAGGCGGAAGCGATCGGAGATGTTGGTGAGGCCGCTATGCGGGGTCCAGCTGTTGATGAACAGCACATCGCCCGGCCGATAGGTGGTGTGGCGCAGGCTGCCGGCAGGCAGGTTTTCGGGTGCGATGCCCTTGTTGCTGCCATGCTCGTCGATGCGATGGCGATTGACGCGATCGGTGAGCCCCTCGGCAAAGACGATGCCGCCGACTTCCCAATCGATCTCGGCGACCGGAGCCCACATCGTGATGAATTCGATGCCGGGGTTGCTGGGGCCATCCTGATGGAGGCCGGTGAGGCGATCGGCCGAGGCGTGCGGGGTGGGCGGTGTGGTGCGATAGACCGCGCTCGGCTTCCAGAAGGGCGCTTCGCCCAGCAGCTTCACCAGGAAATCGTGGATCGGCTTGTCCTCGACGAAGCTCCGCCAGACGCTGCTGCGCGCGAACGGCATCCCGCTGATGCGATTGATATCGATCGCGGGCTGGCGCCCATTGGGCCGGACGCCGGCTTCGGTCGATACATCGGCCACCGGATCGATCGCGCCGACCTGCTCCAGTTCGTCCAAGTAGATGCGGCGCAGGCGCGCGACGGCGGCCTTGTCCAGCACGTCGCGGAAGAACCAGTAGCCGTCGCGGTCCATCGCTTCGCCGAGCGCGGGGAGATTGCCGATCAGGTGATTATGGGTCTTCGGCTCGCATGTCGCCGGGACCAGGTTCTGAAGGGCCACATTCATTGCATCTCTCCCCCGCCATGCTTGCTCGCCGGAATCCCGGTGACGTTCTGCTGATACATCAGAATCGCCTGATTCCGCACGACCCTGCGGGACAGGAAGGCCGGAGTGCCGGCAGCTTGAGCTGTGGTGCGACGTTTCTTAAAATTAGGGACACTATACTAATTTTGACTTTGCCTTCCGCCCGCGCTTTTGCGGTGCCAGAGGGCGGCCGAGCTCGCTTTCCAGCCGCTCGACGAAGTCAGAAGAGCCCAGCGGGCGGCCGGTGCGCTCGCCCCGGCGGATCGCCTCATAATCGGCCTGGGGCAAGACGCTGTCGAGCAGCCCCTGCCAGTCGGGCGCGCGTTCGAGCAGCGGTCCGACATCGACGAGCCCGTCGCCCCGTGCTTCGAGATGCGCCCTCGCGCTCGACCAGCGCCAGTCGCGCGCCGTGCTCACCAGCCCGGCGCGCACCGGGTTCATCTCGACATAGCGCGCGCAGGCCATCAGATGCGGTTCATCCATCGCCACCGAGGCAAAGCGGCCCTGCCAGAGATAGCCGCGCCAGCCTTCGCGCAGATTGACATGGCGCGAGTAGCGGCGGTGCGCCTCAGCCAGCGCGGCGCGCAGCCCGTCCGGATCGCGCGGCACGAGGATGAGGTGGACATGGTTGGGCATCAGGCACCAGGCCCACACGGCGACGCCGGCGGCGCGGCAGCTTTCGGCGATCAGCTCGCGATAGAGCCCGTAATCGTCCTCGCTGAAGAAAGTCGGCTGGCGCCGGTTGCCACGCTGGGTGACATGGTGCGGAATATCCGGAACAACGGCGCGGGCGAGTCTGGCCATGGCCGAGCTTGCGATGAGACGTGCCGCGTGTCAATTAAGTATAGTGTCCCTGAATTAAGGAGAGAGGCCCGATGAAGCTCAATCTCAGCGCCGACGAGCTGCTGACCACGACCCGCGCGGTGCGGCGGCGGCTCGATACGGCGCGGCCGGTGTCCCGCGCGCTGATCGAGGAGTGCCTCGATCTGGCGATGCAGGCGCCGAACGGCAGCAACCTCAACAAGTGGCGCTGGGTGATCGTCGACGATCCCGCGAAGATCCGCCGGCTTGCCGACGAATATGCGGAAGCGATGAAGATGGCGCATGGCGGCGACGGATCGGTGCCGGCGCAGGCCTTCATCGACGCGGGCAAGGGCATTCCCGGTTATGACAAGGTGCTGCAGACCGGGTTCGAACTGGTCGAGAAGCTCCGGTCGGTGCCGGCGATCCTCGTACCGCTGATCGGCGGCCGGCCGGAGACGCAGGCCTATGCCACCCAGGCGGCGATGTGGGCCTCGGTCATCCCCGCGGTGTGGAGCTTCATGCTGGCGCTGCGCGAGCGCGGGCTGGGTTCATGCTGGACGACGGTCGCGCTGCTCCGCGAGCAGCAGATCGCGGAGATACTGGGCATTCCGCAGGAGAAATATGCGCAGGTGGGGATGTTCCCGATCGCCTATACGGTGGGCACGGAGTTCAGGAAGGCGTGGCGCAAGCCGGTGAGCGAGGTGCTGAGCTATAACGGGTTTTGAGGGGGATCGGCCTTGCCTCCCCTCCCTTCCAGGGAGGGGAGAAGGAAGGAGTGAACGGGCGCCCCGTTACGCCACCTCTCTGACACCCTCCAGCAGGTTCACCGGGACATCGGCGGTGCAGGAGCGGAGGAATTCGCCGATCCCCTTGCCGATCTGGTCGAGGCCGATATTGCCGGTGCCGCTGCGGCCGAAATGGCCGCGCAGGACGTAGAGCTGGCCGTCGAGATTGGGCAGCGGATAGGCTTCGACGACGACATGTTCGGCTAGGCCCAGCAAGGCATGGACCCGATCGGGAGTCAGCCAGGCGGTGAGCCAGGGCAGCGCGTCGGGGGAGCGGCACCAGACGCCGAGCGAGGCATTGCCGCCCTTGTCGCCCGAGCGGGCATAGACCAGATCGCCGAGCATCACCCGCGCCGTCGGGCCG
>CANJRZ010000471.1 GCA_947476735.1 Sphingomonadaceae bacterium | reverse complement strand
GGGCTCGAGGACAGCGGCGTCGCGCCTGAAAATGCCGTCAACCGCAACGCCCAGCTCCCCGCCGCGCGATCGACCCAATATGAAGGCGGCCTCCGCTGGAAATTCCAGGGAGGGCAGCTCGTCGTTAGCGGCTTCCAGATCAGCAAGCCTTATTTCTCCTTCGATGCCGGCAATGCCTTCACCCGGGCGGGCACCGTTCGCCACCGCGGGCTTGAGGCATCGATGGCGGGGCATTTCGGCAATCGGCTCAACATCGTCGCCGGCGCGGTGGCAATCAAGGCGCGGGTCAGCGGGCCGGCGCGCGATGCGGGGCTGGTCGGCGCGCGCCCGGCCGGAACGCCGTCGCTCTATGCCCGGCTCGACGTCAACTATCATACCGACATCTTCGGCGGGCTCACGCCGACCGCATCGGTGATCTACACCGGACGCCGCGCGCTCGGTTCGCGTCCGCTGCCGTCGCTGGGCGGCAAGCAGTTGATGCTGCCCGGCGCGGCGACCCTCGATCTCGGCCTGCGCCAGCAATTCAAGTTCGGCGGCACGCCGGTCAGCATCCGCGCCCTGCTCAGCAATGTCCTCGACCAGAAGGCGTGGAAGGTTGTGGCGCCCAACACCATGTACCCCGATGAACGGCGGCGGTTCATGCTGGTGCTTGCGGCGGACTTCTAGGGCGACATGCTCTATCACGGCGGATGTTCGGATCGCCGGCGACAATGACAGGAGAGGGTTTGACGCAGCTTCCCATCCCGACCAGCCCGGCCGATGTCGATGCGGCATGGCTGTCGCGCGCGCTGTCCGCCGATAGTGAGGTGATCGTCGCCGACGTCGTCCATGAGGAGATTGTTCGCGGCGCCGGCACAAAGCTGCGGGTGAAGGTCCGCTACCAGAGCAACCCGACCGGCCTGCCGCCGCTGCTGTGGGTCAAGGCCGGCTGGGAGGAGCACAGCCCGGCGATGGAGCGGGCCGGCGTCTATACCCGCGAGGCCGTGTTCTACCGCGATTTCGCGCTGACCAGCCGGGCGCATGCGCCGCGCTGCTTTCACGCTTCATGGGACGACAGCGGTCGATCGGTCGTCATCCTCGAGGATCTCATCACCCGCGGCGCCAGCCTGTGGGACTGCCGCGTGCCGCGCAGCGTCGCGGATGTCGAAAGCCTGCTCGATACGCTGGCGCAACTCCATGCGCGCTGGTGGGAAGACGACGCCCTGGCGGCGATGGCGAATATCGACGTGCCGGTCGATGCTGCCGGGCCGACCGCCGAATGGCCGCGCGTCAATGGCGGCGAACGGCTCCGGTCGATTATCGCCGGTGAGCGCGGCGCGCTGATGCCGGCCTATGCCCGCGATGCCGGCAGGATCGAGCAGGCCTTCTGGACGATGGTCGACGGGCTCGGCCGATCGCAAGGGCGCTGCCTGCTGCACGGCGATCCGCATCCCGGCAATTGCTTCTCCGATGCCGATGGCAGCGCCGGTCTCTATGACTGGCAGACGATAGCCTGCGGGCCCTGGGCCTATGATGTCGGTTATGCCGTCGTCACCGCCCTCGAGCCCGATCAGCGCCGTGCGAGTGAACGCCGGCTTCTCGAACAGTATCTCGATCGGCTGCGGCTGTACGGCGTCGCCAATCCCCCGGCCTTCGAGTCAGCCTGGGACGATTATCGGCGGCACATCGCCTATCCGCTGCTGATCTGGCCCACCAACCATGTGTCACATCAGTCGGAAGACAATATCCGCGCACTGACGGCCCGCCTCGGAGCGGCCGCCGCCGATTTCGATTTCTTCGCGCTCTGGGGGGCCTGAGACACCATGCACGCGCTGTCGCTCCACCATCTCTGCGTGATGGAACTCCCGGCGGTCGAGGTGATCGACGTCGCGGCCGAACTGGGCTGTCCGCATATCTGCCTGTTCACCTTCCAGCCGGGTGCCGCGCTGAGCATGCCAATCGTCACCGATGCGGAGGTCGCAGCCGTTCGCCGGCGGCTGCGCGATGCCGGGGTGAGCGTGCTCGGCACCACCTCCTTCGCGCTCGAAGCTGACACCGTCATCGCCGGCTATGAGGCGGGGGTCGAACGCAGCGCGCAACTCGGCGCGCAGCATGCCAATTGCCGGATCATCGATGGCGATGAAGCGCGGGTGATCGATCATTTTGGCCGGTTCGCGGAGTTTTGCGTGCAGCGCGGCCTGATCCCGCTGATCGAGCCGAGCGGCTATGGCCAGGTCGATGCGCTGCCCCAGGCGCTCCGCATCTTCGCGGCGGTCGGCCATGGCGGGCTGACCCTCGATCCGCTCCACATCACCCGCACCGGCACGCGCTGGGAGGATGTCGAGGCGCTTGATCCGGCGCTGATCCGCTATGTCCAGATCTGCGATGGCCCGGCCGAGGCACCGCCCGAGGCCTATTTCGCCGAGGGTGGCTTTGATCGCCTGCCGCCCGGCGAGGGCGACTATCCGCTCGACCGGCTGCTCGGGGTGACGCCCGAGGGCATGCCGCTGTCGATCGAGATACCGTGCAAGACGTTGCGCGACCGGGGGCTGGCCGGTCGAGATCTTGCCGCCGAGATCATCGGGCGGACGCGCGCATGGCTGGAGCGTCAGGCCTCTTCGTCCAACTGACGCCGGTAGCGCGCGGCGATGACCGCGCAGACGAACAGCTGGAGCTGGTGGAAGATCATCAGCGGCAGGATGATCACGCCGACCTGCGCCGGGGCGAAGATCGCGCCCGCCATCGGCACGCCCGAGACGAGGCTCTTCTTCGATCCGCAGAACAGCAGCACGATTTCGTCGCCGCGCGGCAGGTGCAGCCGGCGCGCAACGAACAGGTTGATCGCCATCACCACCCCGAGCAGCGCGGCGCTGATGCCGAGGATGACGATCAGGTCGATCGCCGCGGTCCGCTGCCAGATGCCGCCGACCACCGCCGCGCTGAACGCGCCATAGACGACCAGCAGGATCGAGGTGCGGTCGACCGGGGTCAGGATCTTCTTGTTGCGCTCGATGAACCCCCGGATCAGCGGCCGCATCAGATGGCCGGCCACGAACGGCAGCAGCAGCTGGAGCATGACCGTCCGGATCGCGTCGAGCGAGACGCCCGGCGCGCTGCCCTGGACATGGATGAGCAGGCCGACCAGTACCGGTGTCAGCACGATCCCGGTGATGTTGGACAGCGATGCGCTGCACACCGCGGCGGGGACATTGCCCCCCGCCAGTGCGGTGAACGCGATCGACGACTGCACCGTCGAGGGGAGCAGCGC
>CANJRZ010000470.1 GCA_947476735.1 Sphingomonadaceae bacterium | reverse complement strand
CGCGTCACGTTCGACAAGACGAAGAATCCCGATCACGCCGACTATTTCCACGCGACTTTCCACTGGCACATAGACGGTACGCACGAAGATTTTCCGCCGCTCGCCTCAATCCTGACCCCGCGCGTCCTGCCGCCGGTCGGCACCGGCCATACAGAGTTCGCCAATGCCTATGCCGCCTATGAGGATCTCCCCGCCGATCTTAAGGCGCAGATCGATGGGCTCAACGCCGCGCACACCCAGCTGTTCGCGCTGCCGGCCGACGAGCCCCCCAGCGAAAAGCAGCTCGAGCGCGTCACCAGGCTCGGCACCCGCATTCATCCGCTCGTCTGGCAGCACAAGAGCGGACGCAAGTCTCTGATCCTCGGCGGCTCGGTGCGCAGCATCGTCGGCATGGACCAGGCCGAGAGCGACGTGCTGCTCGCCCGACTGCTCGCCTGGACGACCCAGCCGCATTATGTATACCACCACGAGTGGCGGATGAATGACGTGCTGATGTGGAACAACACCGGGACGCTGCATCGCGTGCTCCCCTATGACAAGCAGAGCGGGCGCCGCCTCCACCGGGTGACGCTGGTCGGCGAAGAGTCTTTCTCGCAGGCCGCCTGAGCCGTTCAACGCTATAATCGGAGAGTAAGATGACCGCGATGATCCCGCCCGAAGTCCAGGCGATGCTCGACAAGCAGGCGATCTGGGAATGCCTGAACCGCTATTGCCGCGGCGTCGATCGGTTCGATGCCGATCTGCTGCGCAAATCCTACTGGCCCGACGCCGAGGATGATCATGGCGAGTTCGTCGGCAATGTCGAAGACTTCATCAAATGGGTGTTCGCGCTGCACGAGCTCAACCAGATTTCCACCCAGCACCAGCTCACCACCCATAATGTCGAGCTCGACGGTCACACCGCGCACACCGAAACCTATTATATCTACACCGTGCGCAACCGCGACGAGAGCGTCTGGATCGCCGGTGGCCGCTATGTCGACCGGCTTGAGAAGCGGGGCGGCGAATGGCGCATCGCCAGGCGCTACTGCATCACCGAATGGTCGGGTATGGTCGAGGCAGGGCCGGTGCCCTATCTCGACATTCCCGACGTCCATGCCAGCGGCGTACCGAGCCGTGACCGGAGCGATCCGTCCTACACGCGGCCGCTCGTGAACAAGCGCCAGCCGCGCTTTCCACAACCATCGGTGCAGGTGGGGCGCTGATCGGAGCCAGCCGTTTCGCGCAAGGAGATGGCTGAATCAGGCCGGAAGTTTACGGCTCCTTAGTAAACGGCATGTTAGCCATGATTCGTCATGGAACAGCGTCAGATTTTCTCGTCCGAAGTCACCGTCGTAGGCCGCACACGCCGCGCTGAAGAGCGGCTGCCTGCCGATATCCGCGCGCGCTACGGCGCCAACGGTCTGCCGGAGCGCGCCTTGTGCCGGATCGTCGACATGAGCAAGCGCGGGGCCAAGCTCGAAGTCTTTTGCGACCTGCCCCCGTCGACGATGATAACCCTCAAGCTGCCCAATGCGGACGTCGTCCGCGCGCGCGTCGTCTGGTCGAACGATTTCGAGGCCGGCTGCCAGTTCCTCGAGCCGTTGTCGGATCAGGAATTCGATCTGATCTACCACAAGGGCCACGCCTGACCGGTTACCGCACGGGCGCTATGCGACGTCCCAGACGATCGGCAGCTTCCACATCGCCAGATTGATCCCCGGCCGATAGACCGGCGGCGATTCCGGATCGAGCCGGAACACCGGCACCCGCGCGAACCATTCCTCGAAGAAGACCCGCATTTCGAGCCGCGCAAGGTGCGATCCGGCGCACCGATGCGGCCCCGAATTGAAGGTAAGGTGGGGAACCTCCTCGCGGTCGATGTCGAACCGCTCGAAATCGGGTGTCGCCTGCGGATCGAGATTGCCGGCCGGCAGCATCATCAGCACCCGATCGCCGGCCTTCAGCTGCACCCCGCCGAACTCGGCATCGTACATCACCAGCCGTGGGGGCATGACCCCGCCATAGCGGCGCAGCAGCTCCTCCATGAAGGGCATGATCAGGGCCGGATCACCCTTGAGCCGCCGCTGCAGATCGGGATCGATCGCCAGATGGGCGACCCCGAAGGAAAAGGCATTCACCAGCGTATCGAGCCCCGCGGTCAGCAGCAGCACGCAATAATTGACGAGCTCTTCATAGGTTGCTTTCCTGCCGTCAATGTCGGCGTCAATAAGACGGCTGATCAGATCGTCCTCGCGCTTCGCCATGCGCTCGACGACCAGCTTGCCCATATCCTCGCCGAAAACAGCGAAGGAGTTGAGCCGGCGTGCTTCGTCGTCAGACATCATGTCGAACATCGTCGCGCGATATTCGGGAAGACGCTCAAGCGGGATGCCCATCATCTTCATGAAGACGGTGACGGGAAGCGGCTCGGCAATCTCTTCGAGGAATTCGCAGCGGCCATTGCCGGCGACACCATCGATCAGCTCGATCGCCAGCGCGCGTATACTGCTCTCAAGACGCTTGATCGACTCGGGTGCGAACGCCTTCATCAGCGGCATACGGAACGCGCCATGCTCCGGCGGATCGAGCATCAGCGGGAGCATCTTCGGCTCCTTGTCTCGCGGCAGCGGCGGGATCGTCATCGCCGTGCTCGAAAACAGGCCAGGATTGCGCACCGCCTGGAACAGCAGCTCGCGATCGTTGATGAACCAGTGACCGCCGTTGCTGGTGGTCCAGAAAATGCCGCGACCATGATCTTCGGCGAGCCGAATCAGCCCGTCATGGGGCGTGGCGACTTCGTCGGGCTTATAGCCCGTGAACACGTCATATTCGCGGACGCGCGACGGATCGACATGCGGAGGCAGCTGCGGGCGTTCAATCGGGGTCGCGATGTTCACGGCATCTCTCCTGTGACAACCGGTGCGCTCTGCGGCGCCGTATCGAGTCGAAAGGTATAGCGTGTGCCAGAGATCGGCAACACCGATGCGTGACCTCCGTCAGTCACTCCGCCCGACACGACTTTGCCAACCGCTTGGCGCATCGCGCTGGTGCGAATCGGCAGGCCGGTCCACCGTCCTTGGACGACTGCCTCAGGAGAACCATATGACAAGGATATGGAGCCGCGAGCATCTGGTGCGCCGTGTCGACCGCTATTATCTGCTGGCCGCCGCAGCGAAATTGCCCGACCTCCGGAGCAGATATATCCGGCTCGCCCGCCGTTATCGGCAGATGCTGGCGATAGCACGACTGTCGGTCGGCTGAGGCGTCAGCGCGGTCGAAACTTCG
>CANJRZ010000469.1 GCA_947476735.1 Sphingomonadaceae bacterium | reverse complement strand
GATTTCTCGTAGATGTCGCGAGTGACATGGGCGCCATATTGCTCTTCGTTGGTGAGCCGCGTGCCGTCCCGACCGATGATCACGCCCTTGGTCCATTCGAAGGGCGGGTTGACGAAACGCCAGGCCGAGATCTTGTCGAGATGATCGGTGGCCGCCCCCACTGAAGCGCCAAGGCGCAACCCGGCACCGTCGTCGCCCAGACAACCGAGCGGCAGCGTGTTCAGATATTTGGGCGCGAAACGCTCCATGAGGGCCTTGTTCCGGCGATGCCCGCCGGCTGACAGGACCACGCCATGTCGGGCGCGTAACGTTAGTGGTCTCGCCCTGCTTTCGATACGCATGATCCAGCGCATCAGGGGGCCATTGATACCGAGCAGCTCCAGGGTGGAGTTCCTCAGCTTGCGTTCCGCCCAGTCGTGGATCCTGGAGGCAAGACTGCCGGGCGCGAGGGCAGCCACCTGCGCTCCCTGCACTCGCCCTGTGGAGTCGGTTAACAGCGCGCAGGCGCGTGTCTGCCGCAGCACTCGGATATTGGCATGTTCGGCGACCGCGAGCTTCATGGCGGCCATCAGATGCCATCCCATGTCGGCACCTTCCGCGAATCCGCCGTGCGGTTTCTTGCCGGGTGGGCGTCGGGCGCCTGGAACAAGCGCGGCATCCTTGGCGCGGTGCCCTCGTTCGGCCGGCGGATGCGCACCCATATAGGCCGGCACTGTGCCATTATCGGAGTAATAGAGATAATAATCGGATGGCGGATAGGAGGTCTTCTTTGGGGCCGCTGGCCCACTGAACTGGACACCGTTTCGGCTCAGGAAGGCGAGCGTCTCGATGCTCTCATCGCAGAAGCGCTGAATTGTCTCGTCGGCGACGGTACCTGCCACCTCGCGCCGCAGGTAGTCGGCCATCGCTGCCGGCGTATCGGTGACGTTGCAGGCTTGCTGTACCGGAGTCCCGCCGCCGGCATAGACGATACCGCCGCTCATCTCGCTTGAACCACCGCCCATGAAGCGATCGACAAGCAATACCCTCATGCCGCGGTCGGCCGCCTCAATCGCGGCACTCGCCCCGGCCAGGCCAAAACCGATCACAAGAACGTCGCACTCGTCATGCCAGGTCGTGGCCTCCCCGGCGATGATCTTCGGTTCCACGCGGCTGCTCAGCCCGTCGCGAAGGTTCAGAAAATCCTCGCAGCCGTCCGCCATGATATTCCTCTCCCTTTGTTGTGACGGGAGGCTTAATCGGTCAATTCGTCGTCTACCTCGTCCGCCCGGACGAGGCGCATATCGGCCGCGGCGTTACAGCGGGCGATAACTGCAAGAATTGCGGCAGTGACGGTTTGGGAGAAGCCGGTGACTGATATGACCCTCTTGGCACCGCGACCGGAGCATGTGCCGGAAGCTTTGGCGTTCGATTTTGATATCAGTCACGATCCGCTGATGAGGCCCGACATTTACCTCGGCCTCATCGAACTGAACCGACGTACGCCCGAGATTTTCTGGACGCCCCGCTATGGTGGCCATTGGGTGGTGCGATCGCACGAGGCCATCTTCGAGGTCAGTCGCGATTATGACCGATTTTCGAGCGACCTGACGAAGGTCAGCGATAATCGCATGATGCTCCCGATCTTCCTCGATCCGCCCGAACATTATGCCTATCGGAAAATCCTTCTGGGCGTGTTTTCCCCGAAAGCCGTCAATGCGATGCTGCCGCGCATTCGCGAGCTGACCTCCGGCATCACCAGGGATCTGGCTCCAAAGGGCAGGTGCGAGTTCGTTGGTGATGTGTCCGAGGTCATCCCGGTGACCATCTTCATGCAGATGCTAGGCATTCCCACGGAGATGCGACTCCCGCTTCGAAAATTGATCGTGGCGTCGCTGATCGAAGGACACCCC
Organism: Sphingomonadaceae bacterium; assembly: GCA_947476735.1. Classification (GTDB taxonomy): domain Bacteria; phylum Pseudomonadota; class Alphaproteobacteria; order Sphingomonadales; family Sphingomonadaceae; genus Rhizorhabdus. The sequence continues at coordinate 1,386 of CANJRZ010000469.1, read as the reverse complement.
GATGATCGCGACCGCATCTTTGCCGAAATGGAAGAGATGCTGCGCACAATCATCGAGGCGCGGGTGATAAAGCGCGAACACGACATCATCAGCAGCATGCTCGACACCGATCTCGACGGACATGGCCGGCCACCCACCTTCGAGGAGATTTCCAGCTTTGTCGTCTTTCTGACGACGGCAGGTCTGGACACCGTCACCAATGCGATGAGCTTCTCCGCGCGCCACCTCGCGACCGATATCGAATTGCAGGAGCGGATCAGGGCCGATCGTTCATTAATCCCTGATTTCATCGAAGAGATGCTGCGACGCTACGCCGTAAGCTCGGTGATCCGCTACGTCACGGAGGATACCAGCTTCAGGGGTGTCCGCATGATCAAAGGGGAGCGAGTTCATGTCCTGCTCCCTGCCGGCAACCTGGACGATGCTGTCTATCCGGATCCGGCGAAAGCCGAACTGGGGCGCGAGGAACCCGCCATCACGTTCGGCACGGGGGTGCATCGGTGCCTGGGTTCCCATCTTGCCCGGCTCGAACTGCGCATTTTGTTCGAGGACATGCTGAGCAACTGGCCCACATTCGGTGTCGATCCCACGGATCCGCCAAGCGAAAGTGCGGGCATGGTATACAGTGTCGACCGCCTGCCGCTCGTTTGGCAACCGCGAGCCTCTTGAACCAATATCCTTCCGTGCGTTGCCCAACCTCACCAAGAGAGACCGATCATGCGTTGCGAACCACATCCGATTAGCGGGTTCATCTACCAGGAGATCAGCGACGGTATTGTCCGGGTCGAGGACCGGGAACGCAAGAAATATGGCCTGTTCAGGGCTGACGGCACCTGGCTGGAGGGAGATCTGAGCTACGCCGACCCGTGCATGCTTGACTATATCGGGGCGCCTAACGTCCCGCCCGGCTGGGACGTTTACTGGCCGCTGCTCCCGGCCGAAGTGGACCTCGCCGACCCGCCCGCGGCCAGGCCGGGCATCCAGCAGGCATCGGTCGAGGCTGCAGCGCAGGCGCCGCGCGTGGTCGGGAAATATGTCGCGGATCCAGGCATGGAAACGCCGGACGGCCCTCGTTCCGCGGCCTATGTCGATCAGGCCTATTTCCTTGCCAACGACAGGCATCCTGAATTGATCCCGCCTGTCTTTAACCTCAAATCGCCGCCGCCGGGGGGACCGGAGAAGGTCCCGGTCGATCGATTTTCCGCGCGCGCTTATCACGATCTCGAGGTCGAGCGGTTGTGGAAGAAGTGCTGGCAGATGGTGTGCCGCGAGGACGATATCCCGGAGATCGGCGACCATTATGTCTACGATATCGCCCATCTCTCCTTCCTGATCGTTCGAACGGGCGAGCAAGAGTTCAAGGCGCATTATAACGCATGCCTTCAT
>CANJRZ010000468.1 GCA_947476735.1 Sphingomonadaceae bacterium | reverse complement strand
TTGATGTCCCAGACAATGACCTGATGACCCCGCCCGAGGAGGTCTCTGACCAGCTGCAGACCGATGCCTGACGCGCCGCCCGTCACGATCCAATAGCCCACGCGACCCTCTCCCTCGATGCAATGCCCCGACTGCGACGATAGGGCGCAAAGCGGCAGGCTGACAAGCTGTGCGGGGGAGGTGCAAGGCTGTCAAATAGCTAAGCGCCGGGTGCCTAGACGGAAGCGTTATAGCGGTCCGTCTCTTCCTTTCCCGAATGCGGGAGAGGGTATGTCGTCAGGCTGCCCGTTCCAGCAGCGGCGCCTTGGCCGCCATCCGCCAGAAGCTTTCCGGAGCCTTCTTGCGATAGCCGGCGCGGCGCATCAGCCCCCAGCGAACCTTGAGCTGGGTGTCGCGGACCGGACATATCTCCATCTCGTTACGCATCTCGGGGATCGAATCGGAGAGATCGGGGCTCAGCGTGGCGATGCCGAGCATCGACGAATAGCGGATCAGCGCCTGGAAGCTGCTTTCGGGGCACTCCATCCAGCGGACGTTGGATGGCGCCAATGCCGATTTGAGCCAGGAAAACATCGGCGGATGATAGCTATCGGGGAGCGTCAATATCTGCGCGTCGGCGATGCTGCCATTGATCGAACGCTCGTAGCGCTGCGCATTGGCTTTGGGCACCAGCAGGCGCAAATCATATTCGTAGAGCGGCAGGACCTCGATCTCTTCTTCATCGGGACTTGGACTGCTCGTCAGGATGAGATCGAACTCTCCGTTGCGCAAGCCGTCAAACAGTTCGGTCGGGGTTCGGCTCACGAGTTGCAGCTCGGTGTCCTGGAACTGGGTCATGAAGCGTTTAATCAGTTCGTTGCGCTCCGGGATGTAGAGCGTGATCGGATCGACGCCCAGCACCAGCTTGCCGCGATCACGGTTGCGCAGCGCACGGATCTCCTCGGTCGCCTCGGAGCAGGCAGACAGCAGCTTCTTGGCGATCGGAAAGAATTCGCGGCCATTGGGGGATAGCTTGACGAGCTTGCCCTTGGACCGCTCGACCAGGGTTAGATCAAGCATTTCCTCGAGCTGCTTTAGCTGAACCGAGACCCAGGGCTGGGCCATGTTTAACCGGTCGGCCGCGCCGGTAAACGAACCCTCCTCCACGATGGCGACGAACGTCTTGATCTTCTTGACGTCGGTGAACATCGGCATCCTCCCACCACGGTCTGGCCGAAGGGCCGCCGCGTGCCTGGCTGGCTATTATGATTATTTATAACATGTCCTAACGAGTCGGACAAACAATTGCGCAATCGGATGTGCGCAACATGGATCGTTGCCGAACGAGCGGTTCACCGGCCGCCCCTTGCAATGTCAGGTCAGGATTGTCGCTAGGCGGTTGTGAGCGGCCCGATTTCGAAATCCTCGAGGATGATCGGCGCCTTCACCTCATCGCGGAACTGTTCCGCGAGATAGGGATAAATGATCGGGACGCCCTCTTCGTCCTGATACCAGCTCGTGCAGCCGCCCGTGGCCCAGATCGTGCTCTTGGCGTCTTCGCGATATTGCGCGACCAGCTTCAGCGTCGCGTCAAGCTTCGGCGCCATGGCGACACCCTGCTCGCGGATCATCTCGATGCACTTCATGATATAGTCGACCTGCCACTCGGCGACGCGGATCAGCGACAGATTGCCGAACGGAGTAAACGGCCCTTCGACCATGAAGAAATTGGGCATGTAGGGCAGCCCCATCGCCTTGTAGGCGATCGGGCGTACCGCCCAGAGCTCGTCGAGCGTATGGCCATCCTGACCGGTGATCTTCATCGGCCGCATATAAGCGCCGGGATCGAAGCCCGTCGCCAGCGCCAGCACGTCGAGTTCGTGCAGCTGGCCATCGGCCGTCACAATTCCTTTCGGCTCGATATGGTCGATCCTGTCAGTAACCACTTCGACGGTCGGGTCCTGAACCGCCTGGTAAAATGTCGGCGACATCACCAGTCGTTTGCAGCCCACTTCATGATCTGGGGTCAATTTGGCGCGCAGGACGGGATCGCGCACCGAGCCAAGATTGTCCTGGACATTCTTGATCAGTGCCGCCCGGGCTTCGGGATCGGTGCCCATAATCGCGCCGCCGGTCTGGACATAAGTGGCCGTTTCAAACTCGTCGTAGAGCTGGCGCATCTTGTCGGGATTGCGCCGGAATTCCTCCTTCTCTTCCGCACTGTAGCTCGCATTGGGAAGCAGCAGCACCCACTGGGCTGTGCGCTGGAACAGCTCATATTTGGCGACCTTGCCGGCAAGTGCGCAGGTGATCTGGACCGCCGTCGAACCGGTTCCGATGACGCCGACCCGCTTGTCGCTCAGATCGATGTCGTGATTCCATTGGGTTGTGTGAAAGCACTCGCCCGCGAACGTCTCGAGGCCTTTGATCTCCGGATAATTGGCGATCCGCAGACCGCCCGTCGCCGTGACCACCACGTCGGCCGCCACGGTGTCGCCCGTCGCCAGTTTTACCTGCCAGCGCGCACCATCCCAATCCGCCGACTCCGCCGCGCAGTTGAAGCGGATATAGGGCATGATCCCATATTTATGAGCGACCAGGTCGAGATATTTCCAGATTTCCGGTCCCGAAGAAAAGATCTCGGACCATTCCGCCCAAGGCTCGAAGCTGAAGCAATAATGATGCGAGGGCACATCGCAGTGCAGTCCCGGATAGTGATTGTCGCGCCAGGTGCCGCCGACGCTGTCGCCCTTCTCGACGATCACGAAATCGCTATAGCCCGCTTCCTTGAGCCGGATACCGGCCAATATGCCGGCCATGCCCGCTCCGATGATGACGAACTTCATTGCCGACTTCGGCCTGTTGATTGTTGCTTCGCTCATGGTTTCTCTTGATGCTGTGCGTCCGGCACATAGCCGAAACGGGATACTTCTCGAAACGCCACAGTAGGTAGGAGCCCCTCCCTCGGCCAAGACTAATTTTGTTGGGAATCATGCCCATTCATTATGAAGCGCATTGTGCTTCGTCGACAGCTCCGGCCAGCCATTCCGTCGCAACATGCCCTGATCGCCATCCAGTCTTGGACAGACGCCGGAGATTGCGCTTAACGTCGGGAAGGGCAGGGGAGGATTCATGACGTTTCAGGCGGCCGACGATCAGGGCAATCCGCGCGCCGCGACCGGGACGATGATCACCGCCGGCCAGGAATTCCGTGCCTACTGGAAAGTGCTCGTCGCTTCGTTCGTCGGGCTTATGTTCGGCGCCTGGGCGCTCCCGCTTTACCTGCTTGGCCCCTTCACCAAGAGTTTCGAGACG
>CANJRZ010000467.1 GCA_947476735.1 Sphingomonadaceae bacterium | reverse complement strand
CTCCGCCTCGGCTTCTGGGACTGGGAGGCGCGGATGGGCGGGCGCTGCACGGCGGTGAACTGGGTCAAGATTCCGCCGGTCCGGATGCGCAGCGATTATGTCCATTATAACAGCGCAGGCGGGCAGGACATCGCCGGCCGCCTGCAGGTCGATATGGACGCTGCGGCCAACACAGGCTGGCATTGGTGAGCGAGGACGCCGCCTCCGTGCGCATGCTCTCGTCGCCCGCGAAAGCGGGAGATGAAGCGGAACGGAGCGCCTGATGCTTTTTCCCACGCTCGATTTCGGTTTGTTCTTCCTCATGGCCTTCGCGCTGGTCTGGGCGGTGTCCGGGAGCAATGAGTGGCGCAAGATCTTGCTGCTTCTTGCCAGCTGGGTGTTCTACGGCGCCTGGGACTGGCGTTTCGTTGCGCTGCTGATCGCCTCGGCCCTGATAAACTGGGGGTCGGCGCAGATTATCTACCGCGCTGACACACGCGGTACGCAGAAGCTGGTGGTGACGATCGGGGTGATCGCCAACCTCGGCATTCTCGGCTTCTTCAAATATTATGATTTCTTCCTCGAAGAGCTTGGCGGGCTGCTCGCCATATGGGGCTTTGCGCGCGATTTGCCGCTGCTCCAGATCGTCCTTCCGGTTGGCGTTTCCTTCTTCACCTTCCAGGGCATGTCCTATCTGATCGATGTTTATCGCGGCCGGCTGCGCGCCGAATCGCTGCTCGACATCACCCTGCTGATGTCCTTCTTTCCGCATCTGGTGGCGGGTCCGATCGTTCGCGGTGCCGATCTGCTGCCACAGTTCAAAGCGACGCCGAAACTCAACCGCGACATGGTGGCGATGGCGCTGCTGCTGATCGTCTGGGGGCTGTTCAAGAAGGCGGTGGTCGCATCCGAACTGTCGGTGAACCTGGTCGATCCGGTCTTCTTCGATCCTTCGGCCCATACGAGTTTGGATTTGCTGCTCGCCGCCTATGGCTATGCGGTGCAGATCTATTGCGACTTCTCGGCCTATAGCGACATGGCGATCGGCATTGCGGCGCTGTTCGGCTATCGCTTCCCGCGCAATTTCAACCAGCCCTATCGCGCCCGTTCGCTCCAGGATTTCTGGCGGCGCTGGCATATCAGCCTGTCGAGCTGGCTGCGTGACTATCTTTATATCGGCCTCGGCGGCAATCGCAGCGGTACCTTCGGGCAGAACCGCAACATCCTGCTGACGATGTTGCTCGGAGGCTTCTGGCACGGCGCCAAATGGACATTCCTGATCTGGGGCGCGCTCCATGGCATCGTGCAGGTGATCGAGACCTTGTGGCGCAAGGCGAAGCTGCCGGGCCTGCCGAAGCCGCTCGCAATCCTCGTCACCTTTCACATCGTAACGCTCGGCTGGATTTTCTTCCGCGCGGAGAGCTTCGACGCGGCGATCGTCTATCTGAACGGGATCGGTGCAGGCGACTGGCAAAATGGTATGACGACGCCCCTGCTCGCCGGGTTGATGGTGCTCGGCATGGCCTTTCACTTCACGCCGCCTGACCTTACCCAGCGGATCGCGTTGCGCCTTCGTTTGCTGCATGCACCGTGGTTCGGCTTGCTGGTGGCGGCGGCGATCCTGCTGATCGATGCGATGCGCTACGAAGGGGTCGCACCCTTCATCTATTATCAGTTTTGACGGGGACCGGGATGGCGCGCGAGATGAAAGATCAGGAGCTGCAATCCCCGGTCGACCTGCCGGGCGCACCGATCGAAGGCCACCGTCCGCTTGCCTGGACGGCGGCGACGATTGCGGTGGCCGCGTTCCTGCTGCTGTGTGCCAACGCGGGCACGCTTGCGGCATGGGTCGACGAGAAGCCGGTGACCGAAACGCAGCAACAGGCATCGGCGCTGGCCGGCGAATGGAAGGCGACGATGGACCGCTACGGCATCACGGCACCGCGCGAAGCGTTGCATGGCTGGTGGAAACAGCTCCAGTCGCTGCGTTTTGGCGATGAGGCCCCCGACGCGACACAATAGCGAAAACCAAAACCCCGGCGCGATGGCCGGGGTTTGTCCAGGTGGGGGAGAAGGCTGCGCGATCAGCGATAGAAGACGTGATCGCCTACCATTGAAATGCGTTCACGCGTCCTGAAGAAGCGGTTCGGCGACTGACGGGCCGCATGGTAGAAGACCGCGCCCGGCACCACCTGGTCGGCATCGCCGGCCATCGCCTGACGCGCGATCTCGACCGCGTTCGCCCAATTCTGGGTATCGCGGCGGGGATTGTAGGAAGCGGTCGAGAAAAACTGGCCTGGCTGGTTGATAACCGCGCAGACCGAATCGCCGAACTTCGGCTTGCCAACCCGGTTCATGACGAGCTGCGCGACGGCAAGCTGGCCGGTGCGCGGCTGGTTGCTGGCCTCATGCAGGATCACCTTGGCCAGGCATTCGAGATGCTTGTCGAGTTTGGAATTGGTAGCAACGGTCTCTTTGTAGAGAACCTTGTTGATCCCGTCATCGAGGACAACGTCGTCGGCGGTGATCTCATTGGTCATCTGATAGGCGAGCCTTGGCTCGCTTGTCGGAATTGCCGCAAAGCCCATAGCGCCCGTAGCCGCCGCAAAGATCATCGCGGCGATCATCAGCGGGTGTTGAGCCAGTTTGGCCGACATTCAGAACCTCAAAATATGCGCGAAGGTCCATTCTCGCCCAAACCTCAAAACACAGGGGCGAGGTGTTCAGTCACGTCTTGTCAGCTGGGAGGCGGTAAGGAACTCGTGCCCCCGGCGACCGGGTTGTCGGCGAGTCCCTTGAGGGCAGGACGTTAACGAGTCAACAAAAGCACGATGAATCGTTTCGTCGACAGGACGGACCGAGGACCAGGCCTGCAACCACAACATATAGTGGTTTTGTGCAGCTGCTAACACAACTGGCCATATCTTTGCCATGAAGCTGTTGTGATATCGCAATATTCCGGCCCCGGCGCAGGGCGATGCCTGCATTGTGCAGGCGGCTCGCTGCGACGAATGGTGATACACAGGTGCGGGGCCAACGCCGATGGGAGCGAATCAATGCGTGATGAGGTGATCGACAGGGAGGAGAGGCCCGAATCGGGCAATTCCGAGCCCGTGGTCGAGGCACTGCGCGCGTCGATGACCAATGCATCGGAGATGGCCTACCGCCGGGACAGACTGCTGGCCTGGCTGGCGCTGACTGCGGGTGCGGGGATCGTGCTCGCCATCCCCTTTGCCCTCCGTTCGGGCGCGGAATTCTTCCTGCCGGTGACCACGGCAATGGTGATTGCGGTGGCGATGGTGCCGCTGCTCGAATGGCT
>CANJRZ010000466.1 GCA_947476735.1 Sphingomonadaceae bacterium | reverse complement strand
GTGCCGCCGAAATCCTCGGCGATATCGAACCAGATTTCGTCCGACGCCTTGTCCCCCGATCCCTTCCAGGCAGCGCGCGCAGCGGCCTTTTGCTCGGCCATGGCGGCGTCGAAGCCGCTGCGGTCGACCCCGAGATCCTGGGCACGCAGGGCATCCTCGGTAAGATCATAGGGGAAGCCGAAAGTATCGTAGAGTTTGAAGGCGACCGCACCTGGCAGGACGTCGCCGGTGTTCATGCTCGCCGTCGCCTCATCGAGCAGGCGCAGGCCATTGGCGAGGGTCTGCCGGAAGCGGCTTTCCTCGAGTTTCAGCGTTTCTTCGATGAGTGGCTGCGCGCGGACCAGTTCGGGATAGGCGGCGCCCATTTCGGCGACCAGGCTCGGCACCAGGCGGTGCATCAGCGGATCGGCGGCACCGAGCAGATGGGCGTGGCGCATCGCCCGGCGCATGATACGGCGAAGCACATAGCCCCTGCCCTCGTTTGCCGGCAGCACGCCGTCGGCGACGAGAAAGCCCGCGGCGCGAAGATGGTCGGCGATAACGCGGTGGGAGGCCTTGTTAGCGCCATCGGTCGCGGTCTTCGTGAACTCGCCCGAGGCGGCGATGAGCGCCTTGAAGGTGTCGGTGTCATAATTGTCGTGAACACCCTGCAACACCGCAGAGATGCGTTCGAGCCCCATACCCGTATCAATTGAGGGCTTCGGCAGGTCGATCCTCGTCTCCTTGTCGACCTGCTCATATTGCATGAAGACCAGGTTCCAGATTTCGACGAAGCGATCCCCGTCCTCGTCGGGGCTGCCGGGAGGACCTCCGGCTATATGTGCGCCATGATCGTAGAAGATCTCTGAGCAGGGACCACAGGGCCCCGTATCCCCCATCGACCAGAAATTATCCGAGGTTGGAATGCGGATGATTCGGCTCTCTGGCATGCCGATCTTCCGCCACAGATCGAACGCCTCGTCGTCGGTGTGGTAGACCGTGACCGTCAGCTTGTCCTTGGGGATGGACCAGGTACCGGTCAGCAGGTCCCAGGCCAGATGAATTGCCCGCTCCTTGAAATAATCGCCGAACGAGAAGTTCCCGAGCATCTCGAAGAAGGTGTGATGCCGGGCGGTATAGCCGACATTGTCGAGATCATTATGTTTGCCGCCCGCGCGCACGCATTTCTGAGAGGAAGCGGCGGTTGAATAGGCTCGGGTTTCGAGGCCCGTAAAAACATTCTTGAACGGCACCATCCCGGCATTGACGAACATCAGGGTCGGATCATTGTGCGGGACGAGCGGCGCTGAGGCCACCTGCTCATGCCCCTCCTTCACGAAATGATCGAGGAAGGAGCGGCGGATGTCGTTGGTCGAAGTCATGAAAGCGACTTAGGCGAGGCGGTGCGGCTTCTCAAGCGGTTCGGCGGCAGGGCTGGCATTCGTCGCCTTCATGATCAAGAGACGCCGGACTCCCGAAGCGCCTATTATCCCTTGCAAGGCCGTCCGGGCAATCAAGCGTAGCTGTAGGGGCCGCCCTTCTCCAACGCGCGTTGATAGGCCGGTCGCTCATGGATTCGGTTCAGCCAGTCGATGATCTTCGGGCGATGGCCTTCAAGCTTGAGCCGCTCGCGCGCGGCCTCGAGCGGAAAGCTCATCATGATGTCGGCGGCGCTGATCTCCGAACCCGCGAACCATGGGCGCTGGCCCAGCTCGGATTCGACATAATCGATATGGACCATGGCCATTTTCGTGACGATGCCTTTTGCCGGCCAGCCAAATGGCCCCATCTTGTCTATCACGAGTCTGAGCAGCAACGGCGGCATAAGCGAGCCTTCGGCGTAGTCGAGAAAGTAGCGCCACCGAAGCGTGCCGTCGCTGTCCTCGGGCGGTCCGAACTTACCACCGGAGAGCGCCACCAGATATTCGATGATCGTGGCCGTTTCAGCAATGATGCGTCCATCATGCCCGATGACCGGGGATTTACCGAGCGGATGGATCTGTTTGAGTTCCGGTGGCGCCATCATTGTCTTGGGATCGCGTGCATAGCGCTTGACCTCATATGGCAGGCCAAGCTCCTCAAGCATCCAGAGGATGCGCTGGGAACGCGAATTTTCGAGATGATGGACGGTGATCGCCATAGGTCATGGCTCCGGTGATGAGCCTGACTCCGCCCCGTCAGCCCGGCTCGTTTATATAGACTGCGAGTTCGTTACCCGATGGTTCACGGAAGTGGAAGCGGCGTCCGCCTGGAAATGCGAAGATCGGACACGTGAGCACGCCACCTGCGGTTTCCACCGCATGCAACGCGGCCTCCAGGTCGTCCACTTCGATCACAGCGATCGGAGCGGCAGTCGCACCTTCGGCATCGGCATTAAGCCCGATATCGGCCGTTCCCCCGGCACCGCCACCGATGGTCGCGGCATAGTCGGGACCAAAGGCGGTCAGCGACCAGCCGAACGCCTGCTCGAAGAAGGCCTTGCTCCCAGCGGTGTTCACGACGGGTAGCTCTACATAGGTGAGCCGTGCTCCCATCGGTGGTGCGTCAGACATCGTCGTCTTCGGACGGCCCCGCCATCAGCGCATCGCCGACAACCTCGCTCTTGCCGCGGATCGCGGCTTCGAGACGATCGGCGAGTTCGGGGTTCTGGCGCAGATAGGCCTTGGCGTTCTCGCGGCCCTGGCCGATCCTGATCGAGTCATAGCTGAACCAGGCGCCCGACTTTTCGACGAAGCCGGCCTTGACGCCGAGATCGACCAGTTCGCCCATCTTTGACACGCCCTCGCCATACATGATGTCGAACTCGACCTGCTTGAACGGCGGCGCGACCTTGTTCTTGACGACCTTCACCCGGGTGGCGTTGCCGACCACCTCGTCGCGATCCTTGATCGCGCCAGTTCGGCGGATGTCGAGCCGGACCGAGGCGTAGAATTTGAGCGCGTTGCCGCCGGTCGTCGTCTCGGGCGAGCCATACATCACGCCGATCTTCATGCGGATCTGGTTGATGAAGATGACGAGGCACTTCGACCGACTGATCGAGCCGGTGATCTTGCGCAGCGCCTGGCTCATCAGGCGTGCCTGAAGGCCGACATGGCTATCTCCCATTTCGCCCTCGATCTCGGCCCTGGGAACGAGTGCGGCAACGGAATCGATCACCAGCACGTCGATCGCATTCGAGCGAACCAGCGTATCCGCGATCTCCAGCGCCTGCTCGCCGGTGTCCGGCTGCGAGATGATCAGCTCGTCGATATTGACGCCGAGCTTTTTGGCATAGACCGGATCAAGCGCATGCTCGGCATCGATGAAGGCAGCGGTGCCGCCCGCCTTCTGGGT
>CANJRZ010000465.1 GCA_947476735.1 Sphingomonadaceae bacterium | reverse complement strand
CGCGCGCTCGCGCAGAAGCTCGATCCCGAGCCGACCTACAGCGTTAACTTCCTGATCGCGGCAGGCATGACCGAGCGTCTCGCGAAGCTTCGCGCTGACTTCGCCGCGAAGCCCGGTTCTCGTGCCGACGAGATGCTGTTTGGCCTTCTCCGGTCTTCCGAGATCTTCGGCTATTATCGCCGCGCTGAGGCGGGCGAGCATGTCGGCCTCTACAATAACACGGTGCGTGAAAGCTGGTTCAAACGGTTGTTCATGGATTGCTACCGACGAATGGCCAAGGGCGAGCGGCAACCAAAGGCGATGTTCAAGTTCGGTAGTAACCACATGTTTCACGGCAAGAACCCGACTCAGGCCTTCCCTATCGGCAATTTTGTCCACGAGCTCGCAATTGCAAATGGCAGTACTGCTTTCGGCATCATGATCGTGCCGTTGTTGGGCGAGGGTTATAAAGATGTCCTGCCCGAGCTGCGCGCTTTGTTGCCACGCGCGGCGCCAGAGGCACCGATCGTGGTCGACCTGCGCGCCTTCCGACCGGTCCAGAGATTCCTGCGGGCATCGCTGAGCGACAGCGAAACTGCGGCATTTCGTGAGATCGTCAATGGCTATGAGGCAATCGTCGTATTGCCGAATGAACAGCCAGCCACGATGAAGTTAAGCGGGCTCAAGCCGTTGTGAAATGGCGTGGTATGGAGATCGGAAGTGCCCGAGAACGCGTTTCACACAAAGGCGGCAGTCAGATCGGAGGCGAATGGAATGAAGCGTATCGGCAATCTGGGCGGGCTTATGATCCTGGTGTTGGCGACCGCTGCCTCTGCCGCGCAGGCCCCGATTACCGGCAGCCCTCTTCCCACGGCTAAGCCATTTGTGGCGGTCGCCATAACGACCTTCGACCGGCCCTGGTCGATGGCATTCCTGCCCGACGGCCAGATGCTGGTGACTGAAAAGGCAGGGCGGTTGCTGCTTCTGTCAGCGGATGGCCAGCGCCGTACCGCGGTCTCAGGCATTCCCGAGGTGAATTCGAGCGGCCAGAGTGCGCTCGGCGAGGTTGTCATCCATCCCGGTTTCGCGGAGAACCGGTTCGTCTATTTCAGCTATTCGGCGCCCGGTTCACCCAACGCGATTGTGCTGGCGCGCGGCAAGCTGGTTGGCGGGCTCGATGGCGCCATGCTCGAAAATGTAACGACGCTTTATCAAGCGCGCCCGCCGAAAGCGGGAGGACATTATGCGGGCCGGATTGCATTTTCGCGTGACGGCCATCTCTTCTTCTCAATGGGGGAAAGGCAGAAATTCACGCCGGCGCAGGAGTCGGATAGTGTGCTGGGTAAGGTCGTCCGGTTGACGGACGAAGGCAAGCCGGCACCCGGCGGGCCGCTTGCCGGAAAAGGTTTCGCCTCTGAAGTGTGGAGCTACGGCCACCGTAACCCCTTGGGCCTCGCCTTCGATTTGCAGGGAAGGCTTTGGGAAGCGGAGATGGGCCCGAAAGGTGGCGACGAAATCAATCTCATCCTGCCAGGCCGGAATTACGGATGGCCAATCGTATCTAATGGCGACAATTATGATGGGACACCGATCCCTGATCATCCGACCAGACCCGAGTTCGAGGCGCCAAAGGTGAGCTGGAACCCGTCGATCTCGCCGTCGAGCATGACCGTTTATTCGGGCAAACTCTTTCCCGACTGGCAAGGCAAGGCGCTCGTCAGCGCTCTCTCCGGCCAGATGTTGCTGTTGATCGAGCTAGGTGCCGACACCGCCCGCGAGGAGGCTCGCTATGCCATGGGCAAGCGGATTCGTTCGGTAGACCAGGGCCCTGACGGGGCGGTTTATCTGCTTGAGGATGGACCCGGGGGACAATTGTTGCGGCTCTCGCCAGTCCACTGAATGCGCCGCGATCTGGGCCGCGAGCGCGATGTCCGTCCCATAGGACAGAGCGTCGGGGAGGCAAGCACAGACCGCTCCCTATAGGCACGGCGGAGCCAGCTTGATCAGCGGCTCGCCCGGTGAAGTTCGGCGATCAACTCGCGTGCGCGGTAGGGTTTTTGCAGAAAGGGCAGCGAGGGGGGCAGATCGCGATCCCCACGGTACATGTGACCCGAGGTCAACACGATATTGATCTCGGGCCAGCGCTTGCCGACCGTCGCGGCTAGGCCCAGGCCGTCCAGGCTGCCCGGCATCTTGATGTCGCTGAACATGACCGAAATGTCGTCGCGTTCGCCGAGCAGCGTGAGCGCACGGTCTGCATTTTCAGCTTCGACGGCTACAAAGCCTGCATCCCGGATGGCATCGACCGCCATCAGGCGGACGAAAAGCTCATCCTCGACCACCAGGACGACGATATCCTGGCCCTTATCGGTGGCTATGGCGGTGGTCTCCGACAATCCGAAATTCCCGAGCAAATAAGATCAAACAGGCGCTGCCCGATTCATACTACCAAATCTATTACGAAGTTTCGCTGAATAGATCGCGGAACAGCTTTGCTCGCCGACCGTTTCGTAGCCACCACAATCATGGAGGATAAGATGCTCGGGACGATTTTGCTGGTCATACTGATCCTCCTCCTGGTCGGCGCGCTACCCAGCTGGGGACATAGCCGGAACTGGGGATACGGCCCCTCCGGCGTTCTCGGTGCCATCGTTGTCATCTTGCTGATCCTCGTCCTGCTCGGACGAGTCTGAGGGTCGAGGGGCGGCTCCGCGGCGGCCCCTGCTCATATACCGCGATCGCTGGAGAGCCGGCGCTGCGCATAGCTGCAGGCATAGCTTCGTAGGCTCAAATCAGGCGCTCGCATCCTTGCCTGTGATAAGGCGAATGCCGAGTTGCAATGTGAAGTAATTCCATGCCCAGTTCACCAAGACCGCAACACGGTTGCGTGTGCCGCCGAGAAAACCGACATGAACGATGCCCCATAGCCACCAGGCCGCGGTGCCCGACAATTTGATCCAACCAAAATCGGCGACTGCGCTCTTGCGGCCGATGGTCGCGAGACTGCCTTGGTGGGTATAGGAAAATGACCGCGGTGAAATATTTCCGCGCAGCTCCTGTTCAATCTGCCTGGCGACGTACTTGCCAGCCTGCTTAGCCGCCGGAGCGAGCCCGGGAACTGGCCTGCCATTCCACGCCAGACTATGCGCGGTGTCGCCAATGACGAAGATATTGTTGTGTTCAGGTACGCGCAGTCGCTCGTCGACGATCACTCGACCGTCGCGATCCGTCTCGGTGTTCAACCAGCGGCCGGCTGGCGATGCCATGACCCCAGCTGCCCACAGGACTGTTTCGGTACCGATAATCTGATCCTCGCCAATCCGGACATGATCGGCAGCAATTTT
>CANJRZ010000464.1 GCA_947476735.1 Sphingomonadaceae bacterium | reverse complement strand
CGCATCGATTCCGCTACCGCCGATCGACTCAACGCCGTGCGCAGCGGCGGGGGCAGGGTAATCGCCGTCGGCACCACGAGCCTGCGCCTGATCGAAAGCGCCACCGCCGAAGACGGCGTTATCCGTCCGTTCGAGGGCGATACCGCGATCTTTATTACGCCGGGCTATCGTTTCCGCGGGATCGACGGACTGATGACCAATTTTCACCTGCCGAAATCGACGCTGTTCATGCTGGTGAGCGCGCTGATGGGGCGGGAGCGGATGCAGGCGGCCTATGCGCATTCGATCCGGTGCGGCTATCGCTTCTACAGTTACGGCGACGCCAGCTTGCTACTGCCAGGTTCAGCTCCCTGAGACAGCACCGCCGCGTACTTATGCAAAGGTCTTGCTTGCGGGAGAGGCTGTAATGGGCTCACGCGACCTTTGGTGAAAGCCACGCGTGAAGCACCGACGATAGAGCACCAACGACAATCAACCCTATCCACTGATAGCCCGGCATGACCAAGAATATGAGCGCGCTAGTCGATGATGTCGGTGGAAAGAGGGCCTCATAATAAACCCATCCCGAAAGAATGGTCGCTATAAGGAAGAACAGGCCCAGCGGAATGGTGAATATCAAGGAGTTCGCAAGCCGAGCTAGCTGATAGGGGGCCCAGATGGGAGCCGCGATCCAGAACCAGAGCGGGATGGCACCAAGCCACCACCAAGGTTTCGTTGGATCCCCTTGGCTTATCATCAGTGCCGTAACGGCCAAGATGACCGCTATCGTTAGCGTCTTGAACAGTCCCATGAAGGTCATGGGGCGATCCTAATCCTGCTGCGGGCGATTAGCGGTAACCCAGAGTTCAGACCCCGAAATGCGCATAGGTCGGATCGTCCCTACCCGGCAGCCCGCGCGGAACAAGGCCCATGCCGAAGGGGCCGACGGTCCAGTCGATCACGCCGGGCAGATCCTTCCACCAGTCGACCAGCACGGTGCGCTGTGAAATCTTCCAGTCGTCATTCCGCTTCTCGAAATCGTCGAGATAGCGGCCGGTGCCGATCGTGTCGTGGCTGCCGTCGCCCGCCGGGTTCGCCATGACGAAGATGTGGTAGGTCTCGACCTTCGCCTTCGTCCCGCTCTCGTCGATCTCGATCAGTATGTTGCCGAACAGGTGCATGTTGATGCCCATCCGCGCGAGCTGGGTGCCGGCCCAGGCGATGAACTCCTCAGCGGTGCCGGCAAAGCCGGTGTGATAGTCCATCGCGCCGGGCCAGTAGACCGTCTTGAGCAGCTCCATGTCGACCCGATCGACCGCGCGCGCATAGCGGTAGAGGCAGTCGCGGATCGACTCGCGGTCGGCCCATTCCTCGCGGAGCTGGGTAACGGTCTTGACCATGGGTTCTCCTCTCAGGCGTCGATGGTTTCGTTGGCAGGGGCTACATCGATCGGCAGGTTGAGGATGCCGGTGATGCCGATCGCCGGGCGCCATTGCACCTCGCCGGCGAGTTTCGGCCTGGGAATCCGCCGGGCGATGATGTGGATGCCTTCCTCGATCTGGGCGCGGGCGAGGTGCTGGCCGAGGCACATATGGACGCCACGTCCGAAGCCGAGGTGGCGCGCGGCATTGGCGCGTTCGGGATGGATGTTGGCCGGATCCGTGAACATCGTCGGATCGCGTCCCGACAGCGGGATGTTGATGATCAGCAGCGTGCCCTTGGGGAAGACGACGCCGTCATAGGAGAATTCGGTGTTGACCGAGCGATAGGTGCAGGCGATCGCGAAATCTCGCAGCAATTCCTCGACGGTCGAGGCGCAGAAGGCCTTGTCCTCGGCGCAACGCACCCAATGCTCGGGATGGTCGAGCATGCGGTACATCATCAAAGCGATCATGTTCTTCGAGGTGTCGTAGCCGGCGACGAACAGCACCATCAGCATGTCGCGCAGCTCGACATCGTTCATGCCACCGGCGTCACGCACCGCCAGAAGTTCGTCGAGGAGATGGTTCTCGCCCGAGGGACCGCGCGCCTCGCGGTCCCTGATCAGCCGGTCGACATAGTCCCACATCACCTCATAGCCCGCGAGCAGATCAGGCAGCAGAGCGGGATCGAGGCTGAGCACGGCGGCCTGGGTCTCAAGTGAATCCCGCACCGCCGGAATCTCATCGTCGGGAGTGCCGAGCAGCCGGCACATCACCGCGACCGGGAACCAGGAAGCAAAATCGGCGAAATCAAACTGGCCCCTGGGTAGCCATTCGTCGAGCAGGTCGGAGACCACCTGACGCATCGTTTCGCGATAGCGGTTGGCGTTGCGCGGGGTGAAGGCATGGGCGACCGCGCCGCGCAGGCGGCTATGATCGGGGCCCGTCCGGTTCGCGACCTGGGTGGTCATGAAGCGGGTCCAGTCGCTGTCCTCGGCGCCATAGACCGAGACAAGCAGGTCGTAAGCCGGGCCCATCACCGCATCCATCTGCATCAGATCCCTGGCGGCCTGATAGCCATGGACGACGACGCCGCTGTCGCAGCGGGCGAGCCAGGGATGCTCGGCGCGGGCGGCTTCGAGGCGAGCGGTCGGATCGGCCGTGAAGCCGGGGTCTTCGAGCGGCAAGCTCGGCAGGATCATATCGGTGACGAGCTGCATCTATTGTGAACCCTTATGCTCGAGAACAGCGATCAGGCGGCAGCTTCGGTCGACTGCTTCTCTTCCTTGAGCAGTCGCGCAATCGCCCGGTCATAATAGCCGATCGCAAGGTCGTGGACCGTGGGCATCACGCGGATATCAGGAGTCAAGTCCATGATCCGCTGCTGACCCTCGATGATCTTCTTATCCTCCTCGAGAACGAGACGGAGGATATCGATCCCCATCTTGCATGCCTCTTCGGCTCCCTCGGCCTTGCCCGCCGCGCTCAGGAAATAATAGCGCGCCTTCCGGTCGCCGAGCGGCATGCCGGCATGGCTCTGATGGGAGAGGCCGAAGCCTTTCGACAGGTCGGGCCGGCCATAGTCGACCGCCCTGGCAGTCCCCTGCGGGAAATAACCGCTCCACAGCAGGTCGATGCCGGGAACGAGGAAGTCGTAGGTGACATAATGATCGACCGCCTCGCCGGCCGGGACCATCGTCGATCCCATCGTATTCTCGGTCCAGCGCTCGATCCGCACGCCGCGGTCGAGCTGGGTTACGCGGGGCGGCAGATAGGCATATTCGGGTGACATCTGGAAACTGTCGGCATGGACGAAGGTCACATGGCTGAAATCGAGCAGATTGTCGGCGATCAGCCGGGCGTCGGCTTCATAATCGAGATGGCCGTGGCCGACGACCCAGGCGGGATCGTCATAGCCGATAGCGGG
>CANJRZ010000463.1 GCA_947476735.1 Sphingomonadaceae bacterium | reverse complement strand
TCGACACTGACCGGCTCCTTGCGCTGCTCCCGGGCTTCCCGGACATGGCCGGCCGTCGCTTCTTCGATCGCAACCAGGAACGCTTCAAATATCAGCTCGGCCCGGAGGCAATCGAGGATGAAGGCCTGCGAAATTTGCTCTACCAGCTCAATAGCCCCGCCTTCCTCGACTTTCTCCACGCGCTGACCGGCATAGAAGGGCTGGTCGCCGATCCCGATTATCTTGGCGGCGGGCTCCACGAGACGCGGACCGGCGGCCATCTGTCGATTCATGCCGATTTCAATCTTCATCCGAAAATGCAGCTCGAACGGCGGATCAACCTGCTGCTCTACCTCAACGACGAATGGGCAGCCGACTGGGGCGGCGACCTTGAGCTGTGGGACCGGGAAATGAAGGCGTGCCGCGTCCGCGTCGCACCATTGCTCGGCCGAGCGGTAATCTTCGCCACCGATGCCGACAGCTATCACGGCCATCCTGATCCGCTCGCCTGCCCTCCCGACCGCGCCCGTCGCTCGTTCGCCACTTATTATTACGCGCCGCCACGACAGCGGGGCTCCGAACGGACGACCCGATTCCAGGTCCGCCCCGGCAGCGACGACCGGCCTGATCGCGAAGTCGCATTCGATCATTTCGTCCAGGATTGGGTGCCGCGCCCGCTGCGGCGCTTTGCGCGCCGTCTCAACCCTTTCCGGGGTTGAACCGTAACTTCGAGCCGCTAATGGATGGCGCGATAGGGAGACAAGGCCTGATGTTGGGATTAGCGCGATTGGGGACCAACGACCTGGCGCGAGCCAAGGCGTTTTATGACGAGATTTTCGCCATCCTCGGCTGCGAGATGCTGATGAGCAACGAGAAGGCCTTCGTCTGGGGTAAGGCGGGCGAACCGATGTTCATCATCGGCAAGCCCTTCAATGGCGAACCCGCGACTTCGGGCAATGGGGTGATGATCGGTCTGCCAGCGAAGGACCGGGCGACGGTCGACGCGATCCACGCCAGGGCGCTCGAGCTGGGCGGTACGGACGAAGGCGCACCCGGCTCACGCGGCGACCCTGCGATGGGTTTCTACGCCGCCTATGTTCGCGATCTCGACGGGAACAAGCTGGTCTTCTCCTGCCGGGGTGCGGCATGACCCGGCGGCACATCATCGCCGCGACTGCGCTCATTGTCTCCGCTCCCGCCATGGCGGCGGAGCTGGCCCCCGGCTTCTGGGAGCATGACACCAAGACGATCAGCGCCGAAGTACCCGGTGTGCCGCAATGGATCATCAAGCTCATCGCCGGCAACAGCAGCCGAAAGAACTGCTTCACCGCGCAGGAGGCGGCGGTCCGTCCGGAGGCGTTGCTGACACAGGACAAGGCTGCGGTCTGCACCAAGCGGCGTTATTCCGCGGTGGACGGCAAGCTGATCTACGACACATTCTGCGTGAATAAGCGCTTCCCCGAAGGGCTTCTCGTTGCATCGAAGGGCACTTACACCGCGAACAGCTACGAGATTTCGACGATTTCGACCGGAATGAAGGAAGGTGAGCCCGTCAAGATCGTCACGACCGGGACCGGCCGCCGCACCGGGGCATGCAAGCAGTAACCGCACCTCTCGATCTCGACGCCTATCTCGCCCGGATCGGGCTTGGCTTGCCGCCGCTCGCCGATGCCGACGGTCTGACGGTACTTCAACGCGCGCATCGCCTCTCGATCCCGTTCGAGAATCTCGACGTGCGGCTCGGTCGCGGTATCAGCCTCGATCCCGATCATGTTTTCGAGAAGCTCATCCACAAGCGGCGTGGTGGCTATTGCTTCGAGCAAAACCAGCTCTTCCTGCGCGCGCTGACCGCGATCGGTTTCGAGGCTCGTCCCCTGCTTGCCCGCGTCTGGCTGGGCGCGACGGAACTGCCGCCGAAAACCCACACGATCAACCTCGTGCGGTTCGAGGGCGAGGACTGGATCGCGGACGCCGGCTTTGGCGGCAGTTATGGACCGCCGATGCGACTGGCCGAAGGCTCGGAGGTGATGGCGCACGACGGGGCGCAGTTCCGTCTGCGGCTGACCGCTGATCTCGGCTGGGTGCTCGAACGGCGCGGCGATCCGCGCTCGACCGATGGCCGCAGCAACAATACCGACTGGCAGCCGCAGTTCAGCTTCACCCTCGACAAGGTCGAACCGATAGACCTCGAAATGTCCAACCACTGGACATCGACCCGGCCCGGCGTCCGCATGACCTCGCTGTCCATCGTCAGCCTCGTCCTGCCGTCGGGTTTCGCCACTTTGACCGATCGTCACTACACCCGTCGCAACGGAGATCAATTTGTCGAGGCCGACCTCGACAGCGCGACAGCCTATCGATTGCGCCTCAATTTCGTGTTCGGCATCGCCCTCGACGAGGTCGAGGTGATGGGGCTCGGGCTTTACTGACCACCGCTTGCAGCACCGCGGTCTGTCGCGACGTGCATATACGCCGTTCGGCGGGGTGACGGATCAACCGCCTTAAATTAAGGTCACGCCTGTAATCGATCGGGGGACAGACATGAGCGAAGCGAAGACCCGTAATCCCGTGCGCTCGGTCATCGGCGGGTCGCTCGGCAATCTCGTCGAATGGTATGACTGGTACATCTATTCGGCCTTCTCGCTCTATTTCGCCAAGAGTTTCTTCCCCGAGGGCGATCGCGTCGCGCAACTGCTCAGCACCAGCGTCGTCTTCGCGATCGGTTTCCTGATGCGCCCGCTGGGAAGCTGGCTGCTGGGCGTGCTCGCCGACCGTTATGGACGCAAGCAGGCGCTGACCTGGTCGATCATACTGATGTGCGCCGGCTCGCTGATCATCACCTGCGCCCCGACCTACGCGACCATTGGCATCTGGGCGCCGATCCTGCTCACGGTCGCCCGCATGGCGCAGGGCCTCAGCCTGGGCGGCGAGTTCGGTACCGCCGCGACCTACCTCACCGAGATCGCTCCTCCCGACAAGCGCGGCTTCTGGTCCAGCTTCCAATATGTCACGCTCATCGCCGGCCAGCTGCTCGCGCTGGGGCTGCTCCTGCTGCTCCAGTTCGTTTTCCTGACCGATGCGCAGCTGGAAGCGTGGGGCTGGCGGATCGCCTTTGCCACAGGCGCCATCCTTGCGGTCAGCGTGTTCTGGCTGCGGCGCGGCATGGACGAGACCCCGGATTTCATCGAGGAACAGGGCAAGGAACGACCCAAGGGTGGTCTCGGCATTTTGCTGCGCGAACATCCCCGGCGCGTGCTCATGGTGTTCGGGCTGGCGATCGGCAGCAATGTCAGCTTCTACGCTTTCACCACCTATATGCAGAAATATCTGGTCGCGAGCGCCGGCTTTGCC
>CANJRZ010000462.1 GCA_947476735.1 Sphingomonadaceae bacterium | reverse complement strand
ATCAGCGCGAGACGGCGCGGCGTGACATAGCTGGTGATTTTCTCAGGCTTGATGCCCTCTTTGGCCAGTTCGTCGGTGAACATGCGGGCGAGATCGGCCGAGGCCTTCTCCTGCATGCGCGCAGGAATCTCTTCCGAAAGAAGTTCGAGGAGGAAGTCCATCACGCTTCCCACCCATTATGCGTCATCCAGGCGGCGCATGCGCCCTTCGCCAGGTCGCGTACACGGCCGATATAGGCCTGCCGTTCGGCGACCGAGATCACGCCGCGGGCCTGGAGGGTATTGAAAATGTGGCTCGCCTTGATCGCCTGGTCATAGGCCGGCAGCGGCAGAGGCTTTTCGCGGTCGAGCAAAGCACGGCATTCGTCCGCCGCCTGGGTGAACTGCCTGAACAGCACCTCCGTATTCGCCGCCTCGAAATTATAGGCGCTGAACTGCTTCTCATTTTCGAGGAAGACGTCGCCATAGGTGACCCCCTCGTCGTTGAACGCCAGATCATAGACCCGGTCGACACCCTGGATGTACATTGCCAGTCGTTCGAGACCATAGGTCAGCTCGCCCGCCACCGGCTTGCAGTCGTACCCGCCGACCTGCTGGAAATAGGTGTACTGCGTCACCTCCATCCCATCGCACCAGACCTCCCAGCCAAGCCCCCAGGCGCCGAGCGTCGGGCTTTCCCAATCGTCCTCGACAAAGCGGATGTCATGGGTGAGCGGGTCGATGCCGATCCGCTCCAGGCTGCCAAGATAAAGTTCCTGCAGGTTGGTTGGGTTCGGTTTCAGGATCACCTGATACTGATAATAATGGCCGAGCCGGTTCGGGTTCTCGCCATATCGGCCGTCGGTTGGACGGCGCGACGGCTGGACATAGGCCGCCTTCCACGGGTTGGGGCCGAGCGCCCGCAGCGTGGTCGCCGGATGAAAGGTACCGGCGCCCATCTCCATGTCGTAGGGCTGAAGGATGACGCAGCCCTGGTCACTCCAATAGTCGTGGAGCGTCAGGATCAGGCGCTGAAACGAGAGCGGCTTGGTCGCCAAGGCGGGGTCCTTCGGGCGGTGTCTAAAGTCGCACGCCCTTTGCGTCAGGGGCAGCCGAGGGTCAAGGAAGAGCCTCACGTTCCTCCCCGGCTCAGGGAGCATCTAGGGGTCTCGCAATCACCACACTTCCCCCTTACACAATCCCTATGTGTCTTTTTCGCCGCGCGCTCGCGCCGCTCCTCGCCCTGCTGCTCGCTACGCCTGTCATGGCCGCACCCGCGCTGTGGCGGTTCGGGGACGAGGACACGACCATTTATCTGTTCGGAACGATCCATGCATTGCCGCCTGGCTATAACTGGCGCGACGCGCGGATCGACCGGGCCATTGAGCGATCCGATACACTCGTCATTGAGACCGTGATCGACAAGGATCCGACCGTGTTCGCCCGACTGTTTCCGCCTCCCGATCCCAGCTTGCCCCCGATCCTCGAACGCGTGCCGCCCGACACCCGCAAAGCCTTTGCCGCGCGGCTTCGTAAATCGAGCATCGACCCGTCTTCGCTCGATCGCATGCCGACCTGGCAGGCAGCCTTCGTCCTGATGGGTTCGATGATGAAGGATCTCGGTATAAAGCGCGACGCCGGCGTTGAAACGAACATCAGCAAGAGCTTCGAACGGGCGCCGACTGATGGCGGCGCCCCCCGAACTGTGGAGGGGCTCGAGACGCCCGGCTCCCAGCTCGCCCTATTCGCTGATCTGTCGGAAGCGGATCAGCGCGAGTTGCTCATTTCCATGGTCTCCGGGCAGGGCGATGCGCGACGCGATTATGTGAAAATGTTGGGGGCATGGGCGAACGGCAACCAGCTCAAGATCGCCCGCGCATTTGAAGATGACAAGGACCTGACGCCGCATCTGCGCGAGGTGCTGCTCCGCCGTCGCAACGAGAACTGGGCGCAATGGCTCAAGGCGCGCCTGGCCAAACCCGGCACAATATTCGTAGCAGTCGGGGCCGGACATCTGGCAGGCCCGATCTCGGTTCAGAGCTTTCTGGCGGCCGAGGGAATCAGAATTCAACGGATCTACGCCCATTCGGGCCACCGGAGCGCTGCGGCCAAAGTGCCTTCCAATCAGCGGGCTCGTTCCGCCAGCCGGCGATAAGCGGCTAAATGAACATAAATTTTTTACCTAGGTAAAAATCTGGAATGGTCTTTAAGAGCGCGTTAACCTTTTACCTTCATTAACGACATGGTTAATCACAGCTTCACGGGGGGCGTGAGGAAAGGGCACTTCTCCCCCCGGCGAACCGCTAAATATGGGAACAGGATCTTATGCGCGTACTCCTGATCGAGGATGATCCCACGACCGCAAAGAGCATCGAGCTGATGCTGGGCTCGGAAGGCTTTAACGTTTACACCACTGATCTGGGCGAAGAAGGCCTCGATCTGGGTAAGCTCTATGATTACGATATCATCGCGCTCGACCTGAACCTCCCCGACATGCATGGCTATGACGTGCTGAAGAAGCTTCGGGTTGCCAAAGTCCAGACCCCGGTGATGATCCTGTCGGGCATTGGCGAGATGGACTCAAAGGTCCGGGCCCTCGGCTTCGGCGCCGATGATTATGTCACCAAGCCGTTCCACCGCGAGGAGCTGGTCGCCCGCATTCATGCGATCGTCCGCCGCTCGAAGGGTCACAGCCAGTCGGTCATCCGCACCGGCAAGCTGGCGGTCAACCTCGATGCCAAGACGGTCGAGGTCGACGGTGCCCGCGTACATCTGACCGGCAAGGAATATGCAATGCTCGAGCTGCTTTCGCTGCGCAAGGGCACCACGCTGACCAAGGAAATGTTCCTCAACCACCTCTACGGCGGCATGGACGAACCCGAACTCAAGATCATCGACGTATTCATCTGCAAGCTGCGCAAGAAGCTCAGCCTGGCTTGTGGCGGCGAGAATTACATCGAGACCGTTTGGGGCCGCGGCTATGTGCTGCGTGATCCGGAAGAGGGCCAGGTCGCGGCCTGATCCGGCCGTCCTGAAATCGCCACCAGTTTTGCTACAGGGGCAAAGCGGAGGGCCGTGTTCCGAAAGGAACGCGGCCCTTTTCGCGCGCCCGGGATCGCCGCCACGCCGCGGGGTCTTGTCAGGAGGCTGTGCCTCAGTTCATTGTGAGCACCGTTAACCAATATCTGCCGGTAAACCACCCGTGCCCGAACTACGCGGAATTGAAGTCCCGCAGCTGATGCGGATCAAGCTGCCCGAGGCGGAGACTGCCGCATTGTCGCGGATTCAGCGCAACCTTGACGATCTCGCCCGCCATGCGCGAACCTTCACCGCCGCAGCCGAAATGCTCTCTTT
>CANJRZ010000461.1 GCA_947476735.1 Sphingomonadaceae bacterium | reverse complement strand
GGCAGGAACGAGCGGCCGGCGGAACAGATCCCGGTGATCGACGGCAACCGGCCGCTGCGACCGATCGGCGGCCGCCTTCAGCGCCAGCACGGCATCGCGCACGCCTTCCGCCGCATAGACGCGGGCACGCGTCGAAAGCGGCAGGGCAAAGGTGCCGAGCCCCGCGAACAGATCGGCGACGACTGGCGCATCGCCGACGATTGCGGCGACCGCGGCAACCAGCGCGCCCTCCCCGTCCGCAGTCGCCTGAAGGAAGCCAGCCGACGGAAAAACGACCGGCACGCCGCCCAAAGTCACGGTTGCCGGCTCCGGCTCCCAGCGCGGCTGCGCGCCATAGCCATCGTCGATCGACAGCCGGGCCAGGCGATGCGTGGCAGCGAACCCATTGAGCGCCTCGATCGCCGCGAGCCCCTCGACCTCGACCTTTTCAAGCAAAAGGTCGACGCCCTGGTCGACCAGCGTCATCTGCACGCCGCTCGCCCGCCGATCGCGCAGCATCGGATGGATCAGCTTGCGTAGCGGCTCGACCAGCGCAAGCAGCTCCGGATGCAGGATCGCGCACATCTTCATGTCGACGATGTGATGGCTCTGGCCTTCGTTGAAGCCGATCAGCATCCGTTTGCCCTGTCGCTCGGCACGCAACGAGGCCCGACGGCGGGTGGCCGGCGCGGACAATAGGGCAGGCCCCATCTCGGGCGCCGCCAGCTTCTGATGACTCAGGGCCGAGGCGATCCGCTCACCCAGGAAATCGGCATAGCTCGCATCGTCGACATGCTGGAGCTGACAGCCCCCGCATTTCGGAAAATGGCGGCATGGCGGGTCGACATGGTGCGGGCCATGGGTCAGCGACCCGTCGAGATGGAGCAGGTCGCCGGGAGCCGACAGCGGTGAATGGCGGCCATCCGCGGTCATGCCTTCGCCGCGCGCAGCGATACGAACGATGGGAACGGCTTCTTCGGTCACGGGTGCTGCAGCATCACATGCATTCGCCCAGCGCCTGCGCCAGGTGATTCACCAGATCATCTGCGATCAGGCCGGGACCGGCCAACTCGGCGGCGCGGCTGTGGAGCCAGATGCCGGCGCAAGCCGCATCGAAAGGATCGAGCCCGCGCGCGCGGTTGGCGGCGATCAGCCCGGCCAGGACATCCCCGGTACCGGCGCTCGCCAGCCAGCCCGGCGCGGGCCGCCCTATCGCAGCCCTGCCATCGGGCGCGGCGACTACGGTATCGGCGCCCTTGAGCACGACCACCGCCTGCGCGGACGCTGCGGCGGCGCGGGCACGATCGACCTTGCTGCCGGGCAGATCGCCGAACAGCTTTTTGAACTCGCCTTCATGCGGCGTCATCACCGGCATGCCCCGAGCCGACAGACCATGGTCGGCGAGCAGCACCAGCGCGTCGGCATCGAGTATCAGCGGCTTGGCGCTCTCGATCGCCCGGCGGAGCTGGTCGGCTCCCGCCTGATCGCGCCCGAGGCCCGGCCCGATCGCCACCGCGCCGACCCGATTATCGGCCAGGATGTCCTCAAGACTCCCCTCGCGGCGGACGATCGCGGCCGGCCCGCCCTCCCCGTTCCCCGCCAGTGTGACATAGCCCGCGCCGCCGCGCTGGGCCGCCATCGCGGTGAGCAGGGCCGCGCCGGGCATTGCACCTTCGACGACGACGACCTGGCCCCTGGTATATTTATGATCGCGCGGCCCCGGCGCGGGGAGATGAGGGCGTGCGATCTCGTGAAGCATCGACCGCCCCGGAATGCCGATATCGGCGACCACCAGCCGTCCCATCAAACCGGCCGCGGGTTGGAGCAGGTGGGCGGGCTTGAGCACCGCGAGCGCGACGGTCAGTTCATAGCTGATCTCGGGGCCGAGCAGCGCGCCGTCGTCGGTACCGATCCCGCTCGGCACATCGACAGCGACCCGCCATTCCGCGCCTTTCGCAAGCCGCTCGAGCGGCCCGGCCACGGCGGGATCGAGCGCACGCGCGAGCCCGGTGCCGAACAGGGCATCGATCAGCAGCCGGCCCGGCTTCGCCTCAGCGAGCGGTTCGACCGGACCGCCCCAGCGATCGGCATTGACCCGGGCGGCGTCGGTGCGCGGTTCGCCGCTTGCCGCAACACGAACCCTGACACCGCGATCGCGGAGCAGGCGCGCGATCACATAGCCGTCGCCGCCATTATTGCCGGGGCCGCAGACCACCAGGGTTGGCACGGGACCGGCATAACGCCAGGCCGCCTCGGCCACCGCAGCGCCCGCTGTCTCCATCGCCTCGATCACGGTGACGCCGGTCGCGAACACCGCCTCCTCTGCAGCGCGCGTTTCCGCGGCGGTAAGGATCGGTCGAAGTGCCGCGTTCGTCGTCAGGGCGCCCATCAGCCAAGCACCCCGACGGGCAGTCGCCATGTGATCTCTCCGGCAAGGACATCGATGCTGCCCCGATCCGATCGCGTCACCGTCACTTGTTCCGCCCCGTCGGCCGCGATCACCCCGCGCCCATCCTTCACGATCAGGAAGCGGCGAAATTCACCATCCGGAGCTCGCACCGTCAAGACTGTGCCGTCGGGGCTCGCCGATTTCTCAACGGTGCAGGCCTGCTCGAAACCAGTCTGGCCCGGTATCCTGCAGCCGATCGGCTGACGATAGTCGTCCTCCGACGAGCAGCCGACGAGGAGGACAAGGGCGAACAAGCTCCCTCCATACCCCGCCCGCATGCGGGCGGGACCATAGACGTCGGCGCTATCAAATGTCCGCGAAGACATGGGTCTCGGCCTTGCCGCCGGGATGCGTCACCGCTCCCTTCCAGGCAGGACCGACATTCTGCGCATAGCGCCACAGCGCGCCCGCCTGATAGTCGTTGAGGCGCGGCTGCCATTGCGCCTTGCGTTCGGCGAGGACGGCCTGCGGCACTTCGAGATCGATCGTCCCCTTCTCGGCGTCAATCGAGATGATGTCGCCATTCTCAAGGAGCGCGATCGGCCCGCCTTCGGCTGCTTCGGGGCCGACATGGCCGATGCAGAAGCCGCGCGTCGCGCCCGAGAAGCGGCCGTCGGTGATCAGCGCCACCTTCTCGCCCATGCCCTGGCCATAGAGCGCAGCGGTGGTCGCGAGCATCTCGCGCATGCCGGGGCCGCCCTTGGGGCCTTCGTAGCGGATCACGATCACCGATCCTTCGGCGATGTCGCGTTGCTCGACCGCGGCGTAGCAATCCTCCTCACAGTCGAACACGCGGGCCGGGCCGGAGAACTGGAGCCGCTTCATCCCGGCGACCTTCACGATCGCGCCGTCGGGAGCGAGCGTGCCGCGGAGGCCGACGACACCGCCGGTAGGCGTGATCGGGGCCCTG
>CANJRZ010000460.1 GCA_947476735.1 Sphingomonadaceae bacterium | reverse complement strand
TGTCGGCGCTGATCGATCGTTGCGCCGAGGTCGGTGCGCCCGCCATCTGCATGCTGACCGGCGGGCGCGGATCGCTCGACTGGGAAGATGCGACCGCGCTCTATGCCGAGATGCTGGCCCCCTGCCTTGCCAGGGCCAGCGATGCCGGGATCAGCCTGGCGATCGAAAGCACGCAGCCGCTGTTCGCGGACCATCATCTCGGCACCGGCCTGCGCGACGCGCTGCTTGTGGCGGAGACGGCCGGCATCGGCCTGTGCCCGGACATCTTCGCGGGCTGGACCGAGGCCGGGCTCCGCGAAACGCTCGTTCGGGCGGCTCCCCGCATGATCACCGTCCAGGTCTCCGACTATGTCTATGGCGACCGATCGCTGCCATGCCGGGCCGTGCCCGGAGATGGGGTGATCCCGTTGCAGCGTATCTTCGGCTGGATTCTCGATGCGGGATTCAAGGGTCCATTCGACATCGAGGCACTGGGCCCTCGCATCGCCGAAGAGGGTTTCCCGCAGGCTTTGCGCCGGGCTGCCGACACTGTCGGCACCATGCTGCGCGCGCTCGGCGCCTGACGGGATTTCCTTCCACGCCGAAGTCGCTTTAAGGTCCGGCTGATGTCGGCCGAGATCCCTCCCGCACAGCGCGCCGCCCGCAGGGGCCGCCCCTCCCGCGTCGACCACGCAATGGTCGCGCGCGTCGATACCAAGCTTGCCTTGCAGGATGCCGCCGAACAGCTCTTTGCCCAGCATGGCTTCGATGCGGTGTCGGTGCGCGCGGTCGCCAGCAAGGCCGGGGTCGATCCCGCATTGCTCCATTATTATTTCGGGACCAAGCGCGAGCTGTTCGACGCGGTGCTGGTGCGGCGGCTCGATGTGCTCCGGGAAGAACGTATCAGGGCGCTCGACGATTATGCCGCTGCCGCCGGTGATCAGATCTCCGTCGAAGGCTGCTTCGGCGCCTATCTTTCACCGGTCCTGTGGTGGTCAATCCATGGCGGGCAGGGCTGGAAATATTATTTCGCGCTGATGGGCCAGCTCAACAATGCCCCGCTCAGCGGCGAAGCGCCGGTCGGCGACTATATCGATCCGGTCGTTCCGCGGCTGATCGAACTGCTTAAACGCGCCCTCCCGGAGGCGCGCGATGAGGATCTCTACTGGTGCTACCAGTTTCTCTCGGGCGCACTCACACTGGCGCTGTCGGAGACCGGACGGATCGATGTCATTTCCGACGGCCTGTGCCGCTCGACCGACATCGACGCGGTGAGCAGGCGGCTCGCCACCTTCGCCGCCGCCGGTCTTGTCGAAGTGTGCCGGCGGGGCGCCTGAACCCGCTTGATTACCGCCACCCCGGGCTTGAGTCCCGCTAACGTGCGACGGCGAGGAAGAAGCGGGACCCCGGATCAAGTCCGGGGTGACGATTCAACAGCCTATTTTGCCGGCACGCCCGAATGCTCGATGCCCAGCACCTTGAACGACGGGTCATCGCCCGAGCGCTGGCCCTGAACCATGTTCCAGCCGTCGAGATAGTCCATCAGGATCGGCGCGCTGCTGGACCAGTCGCGCACGCAGATCCGGTGCTTGACCTTCCACTGTCCGTCCTCGCGGACGAGCTCATCGACGAAGCGGCCGCCGAGATGGGTCAGCACCTGCTGCTCGCCGCCCGATTGCAGGGTCGCGATGAAATAGGTCTCCGCGCCTGCGGTATCTCCGTCGATCTTGACCAGCGACTGGCCGAGATGATGGCTGCACATATGGACGCCATTGGCGACCTGGTGGGCGAGCACGTCATGCGCGAATTGCTGGCCCGAGCTGCGGTATCGGCCATGATCGTCGAAGCTGTCCTGTGCATAGGCCGCCGCCATGCGGACTTCGTCGAGCCGGTCGCAGCCATGGCTGTACTCGCGGACGAGTTTGTCGATCAGATAATGATCGACCATCTCCCTGAGCACTGCCTCCATCGTCACTCTCCCAGGCCGAACCAGGCGCGCACCCGATCCCGGGTACGATCGACCAGCGTCTGATAGCTGTTGATCGTCGACCCCGCGCAATGCGGCGACAGCACGATATTGGGAACATCCGCCCAGCGCTCGCCTGGGGTCGGTTCGGTCTCGAACACGTCGAGCCCGGCCTGACCGAGGCGGCCGTCCTTCAGCGCGGCGATCAGCGCATTCTCGTCGATCACGAAGCCGCGCGAGATGTTGACGATCAACCCGTCAGGGCCGAGCGCCTCGATCACCTCACGGTTGACGATGCCGCGCGTCTCATCATGCGCGAACACCGCAATGAACAATATGTCGGCCCACGCCGCGAGCTCGACCAGCGTCTCGAAGCGCCGCCATGGCACGCCCGGCTTGTCACGCGGGCCCCACCAGGCGACCTCGGTGTCGAAGGGCTCGGCCCGGCGGGCGATCGCCGAGCCGATATGACCGAGGCCCGCGACCCCGACCTTCGCGCCGCTCAGCGAGCGCGATGGCTTGTAGAAGGCGCCCTTCCATTCATTCTCGCGCACCACCCGATCGGCCTTGAGCAATTCGCGCCGGGCGGCGAGCATCAAGGTCATCGCGAAATCGGCGACCTCGCCAGCATGGACGTCGCCGGCATTCTCGATCGTGATACCGCGCTTCTTCAGCTCCTTGAGATCGACCTGGTCCATCCCGGCGCCGAACACCTGGACATGCTTCAGATCGGGCATCCGATCGAGCACCGCGGCGGTGACCGGATCGAAGCCGACCACGACCAGCAGGGGAACGCCCTGCCCGTTCGCGTCGAGCCAGGCCATGCGTTCAGCGTCGGGGCCGGGAGCCAGTATCTCGAACTGGCCGTCGAGCACGCCCTCCATCCGCTCGGCGAGAAGCTTGTGGAACATCATGATCCGGGGCTTTGTGGCCATGTCGCTCTCCTCGTGTAATCCTCCCTGTGCGCTGCATGGGGAGGATGTGTCGGGCCAACCGCTAGCCGACAAGGCGGTCGACGCAAAGCGGCGATTGACGCGACGGGTCGGCGGCCACATGTCTGGCGCATGGACGGTGTAGATTGCTTCGAAACGACCTCGGCGCTGTGGTGCTGGCAATCGGGCAAGCCCGGCACGACCTGGCATTTCCTGACGATCGACGGGCAGATTTCGGCCGAGATCCGCTATGCCGCGCTGGGCCGCACCGGTGGTTTCGGATCGATCCGGGTCGAGGCGCGGATCGGGGGGACGGTGTGGAACACCTCGATCTTCCCGCAGCGCGAGAGCGGCGGCTTCATCCTCCCGGTCAAGGCGGCGGTGCGCAAGGCCGAGGGGATCGGCGAAGGGGATGAAGTCCTGGTCGAGCTGCGGATATAGGGTGCGGACAAGAGCGGAGAGGAGACGGGG
>CANJRZ010000459.1 GCA_947476735.1 Sphingomonadaceae bacterium | reverse complement strand
TCATGTTGCTGGAGCCATGGTCCGAACCAGCCATGCGCGCCGTAGATCAGGATGTAGATCAGGCCCGCGACGACCGGCGATACGGAAAAGGGCAGGTCGATCAGGGTCAGCAGGAACTCCTTGCCGCGGAAATCATGCTTGGCGATCAGCCAGGCCGATGCGACGCCGAAGACAAGGTTGCACGGCACCGAGATCGCCGCGACGAGCAGGGTCAGCCGGATCGCCGCCAGTGCATCGGGTTCGACGATCGCGGCTTCCGCGGCTTCCCAGCCGTTGCGCAGCGCCTCGACGAACACCGCAAGCAGCGGCAACAGCAGCATGATCGCGACATAGAGGATCGCAATGCCGAGCAGGCCGAGCATGACCGGGCGCGAGGACTGAAGGGGATCACGGCGCCTCACAGCCCGGCCCTCCTGCGGCGATATTCCTGGATGCGGTTGATGATCAGCAGCATCGCGAAGGAGATCAGCAGCATCACCACCGCGATCGCGGCGGCGCCCTCATAATCATATTGTTCGAGCTGGGTGATGATCAGCAACGGCGCGATCTCGGAGATCATCGGCATGTTGCCGGCGATGAAGATCACCGAGCCATATTCGCCGACGCCGCGGGCGAAGGCGAGCGCCGTGCCGGTGACCAGCGCGGGCATGATTTCGGGAAGGACGACCCTCGCGAAAATCTGCATGCGATGCGCGCCAAGGGTGAGTGCGGCCTCCTCGATGTCGCGGCCGAGATCGGCCAGCACCGGTTCGACCGTCCGGACGACGAAGGGCAGGCCGATGAAGGCCATTGCGACGACGATCCCCTGCGGCTTGTAGGCGACTGCGATGCCGAGGTCGGCCAGCGGTTTGCCGAGCCAGCCGGTGTCGGCATAGATCGCCGTGAGCGCGATGCCCGCGACCGCGGTCGGCAGCGCGAAGGGCAGGTCGATAACCGCGCTGAGGACCTGGCGGCCCGGGAACCGGTAGCGGACCAGGACCCAGGCGATCAGCAGCCCGAACAGCGCGTTGACGAGCGCCGCGATTGCCGCGGCGCCGAACGTAACCCGGTAGCTGGCGAGCGCGCGCTCGGAGAAGGCAACCGAGATGAAATGATCGAACCCCTGGCCGAACGACCGGATGAACACCGCGCTCAGCGGAATGAGTACGATGAGGCTGAGCCAGGTGATGGTCAGCCCCATGGTCAGTGTAAAACCCGGTAATATGCGCATGGCCGGGCGGCCCATCGCCCTGCTTGTCATGTCTTGCCCACCTTTCCTGTGCAGTATGCCGGCCGGAGCCCCCGCTCCGACCGGCTGTTTCGTTCGATCAGAAGTCCACCTGGAGCCGGGTGCCGATCACGTCGCCCTTGGCGGTCGTGTTGGGTCCGTTGAGCTGGTTCGCCGGGATCGTCGGGAAGACGAGCGGCGAGTTCTGGCCCTTGAAGCGGATATAGTTGGCGACGAACTTGAGGTTCGGGTTGAGGTACCAGTTCACGCCCAGGGTCCAGGTCTCGCCCTTTCGATTAACGGCCCGGCCGCCGATGCTCTGGAAATCGGCATCGGTCAGGTCGAGCACGTCGTAGCGGGCGAGAAGTTCGATCGCGCCCCACCCGCCGTCGTGCGCAAAGTCGTTGAAGGGCTTCACGCGGTCGGCATTGCCGTTCTTGAAGACTCGCGATTCGCCGGTCAGGAACCAGCTGCCGAACACATAATAGCCATCGGCATTGAACGTCGAAGCGGTTCCGTACCGGTCGACCTTGAGCTTGTTATACTCGCCCTGGAGCGAGAACGGGCCAAAGACAGCGGCACTTTCCAGTCCCCAGTAGGTGGCGTTGCGAGCGCCTGTCGGAACACCGAGCGAAGGTGCTGTGCCGGTGATGTTGACCGAGACCAGGCGACCGCCATCGACCCGACTGTTGGGACGATCGCCGATGCCGGACAGCGTGTGGCTTGCGAAGCCGGCGACCTTGTAGGCGGATGCGCCGACATGGAGGAGTTTGCCAGTGTCGAGGATCGGGTCCCAGGTGATGCGGCCGTTGACGCCATAGCTTTCATCCGGCGTGGATTCGGTGCGTTGAACAGCTTCGCCGCTTCCAAAGATACCGATTGTCGCATTGAGCTTGTCGCTCTGCCAGGCGGCGGTGACCCCGACCCGGCGTTCTGCACCGATCGCGCCGAAGGCGTTGTTCGCCATGCCGCGTTCGAGGAAACTGTTGAGCGCGTCCGTGGTGTTGGCTTCAAGGCCGTAGGGCGCCTTTTGCTGACCGACCGTGAACACCCAGTTCTTGACACCTGTATATTGGACATAGGCGTCGAGCAGGTTGGTCGCGCCCTTCACGAACTCGCCCTCGATGCGATATTTGAAATGCTTGTAGAAAGTGCCGTCAAAGCCGAAGCGGCCGCGGCGGATGTCGGTGCCGCTGTTATAGTCGTAGCGACCGGCACCGCGGCGATGATAGCCGGCATAGTCAATCTGAAAGGTGCCGCGTGGCTTGAAAGTGAAATTGCCGCCAACATCGGCAAAGCTAGGGGCAGGGCCGGCCTGGACGGCGCGGGCCGCGCGAACCTCGACATTTTGAACGCGGGACTGCGTTGCTGCCGCATCTTCCTCAAGCTGCTTGTTGCGGGCTTCGAGCGCCGCGATCTTGGCCTCAAGCGCATTGAGCCTGTCGAGAACGGCATCCCCGGTTATGGCGGGGGGAGGGACCGGCGCCTCTTCTGCCGGGATTACCGTGTCGATCGTCTGGCCGCTGTCGGGGAAAGCTTCGACCTGGTCGGGAATGGTGGTGGGGGTTTCCTGCGCGAGCAGGGGAGCGGGCAGGAGCGCAAGACCGGCTACGCCGGCTAGCAGGAAATGACGCATTATATTCTCCCTGTGGATGTTGCGAGCGACCTGCGCTGGTCGGAGAGGGCGGGGTGGGCGCCCGCCCCCTCCTTCCCCCGGGGGGAGCTCAAATCGGCAGCAGAACCGCCGGATTATACTATATACGTACGAATATAGCATCTATCTCTTGGCGTCTTCGAGGATCTGGTCGAACAGTCCGCCATCATTGAAGTGGGTCGTCTGTGCCTTTGCCCAGCCGCCGAAATTCTTGATCGTAAACAGCGCCACGTTCGGGAATTGTGCCTTGAACTGGGTTGCTACCTGCGGATTGCGGGGCCTGTAATAATTGCGGCCGATGATCTGCTGTGCGGCCGGCGTGTATAGGAAGCGGAGATAGGCCTCGGCCGCCTTGCGGGTTCCCTTCTTGTCGACATTCGCATCGACAAGAGCGACCGGTGGCTCTGCCAGGATCGAGACCGAGGGTACCACGATCTCGAACTGACCCTTGCCGAGTTGGTTGACGGCCAGGAAGGCCTCATTCTCCCAGGCGAGCAGCACATCGCCC
>CANJRZ010000458.1 GCA_947476735.1 Sphingomonadaceae bacterium | reverse complement strand
GATCGTGGTGCGCCCAGTGCTTGTGCCACTTCGCTATAGCTCCTCGTCTCGCCGGCCGGGATCGCCTGCAACGCCTGCCAGACACGCCGCTGAAAGGCCGTGCCGCGGATGTCGAGTGGCAGAGCGAGGCCCCGGACAGGCTCCTCGACTAGCCCCACCACCTCAGCCACCGTCAAGGCGAAGCCGGCATCGGCTTCGATCGCCCGGGCGTTGGGAAAGCGGTGCTCCAGATCGCGGATCAGGTCCTGATCATTGTCACCGAGCATGATCGAGCAGATGCCGCGAGCGCTTGCCGCCGCAAGGACCCGGCCGAGCGATGACTGGCCGATACCATAACGAATTTCAGCCTCGGCTCCGCCCTTGCGATAGGCTGAGGGCTTCATGCCCAGATCGGCGTCTGCCGCGGCATAGAAGCGGCCGCTCGATCCGAAGCCGGCGTCGTAAAGCGCTTCGGTCACCTGCGCGCCCTTGCCCAGTGCGGCACGGACCTTCCGGGCGCGATGCGCGTCGCCATAACCCTTCGGCGTTAGGCCGGTCACCGCTCGAAACAGGCGGTGGAAATGATGCGGGCTCAGCCCCGCGCCGTCCGCCAGTTCGCCGAGCGACAGCGGCTCCTCCGCCCCCTCGATCCGCCGACAAGCGGCGGCGATCAGCTCTGCCTGGCGCTCTGCGAGCGGCGCCTCATTCGGACGGCACCGCCTGCAGGCGCGAAAACCCGCAGCTTCAGCCGCGGCCGGATCGGCATGAAAGGCGACGTTGCGCGGATTGGGGGTGCGCGAACCGCAACTCGGCCGGCAATAGACGCCCGTGGTCGCCACCGAATAGACGAAGCTGCCATCCGCGCCAGCATCGCGGGCAACCAGCCTGGTCCAGCGCGGATCGTTCACGATTGTGTCCATCAACATCATCATAGCCCTTTGCACAGCCAATATGTGCACGAACTATGGCGCTGACCCAGCGAGAGCGCTTCCCGCCGCTTGCTTTCGAATTGAAGGGCCGATTCAGGCCGCCGCGCGTGCTTCCGCTTCGCGTTCGCAATCGGGGCAGCGCCCACTGTGCGGATAGGCAGCATCAGCCCCGTGCCAATGGCCGACGGCATCTTCGAAGATCTCGATGCCTTCGCCATAGCCGAGCCCGCGCAGCACATTGTTGGTGAGCAGGTCGATCGCGCGGTGCGCGGCATGGCCACACATCGTCTCGACGATGTGGCGGGCGCGCTCTGCAAACTCCTCGGCGGAGATCATGGGCATCGGCTTTGACATGCGGGCGGCCCTAGTCGTGAATGGCCCTTATTTCAAGACTGCCCGGCAAGCGGCGTCGAGGCATTGTCACGGCAGAACCCCTCCCCCTGCTGGATCATCAGGCAATTCTGTTTGCCCGCCAGCCATTTGAGCCCGGTGTCGTTACCGGTGGCGGCGCGAACGCTTTCGGGGCGGCCATCGCGGGTGAAGCGGATCATGTCGCCTTCGGCGGTTCCGTCATAGCTTTTGGTGCCGTCAAGCAGAGTGACGCTCAGCAGATAATGGCCAGCTTCGCCGGACGGCTGAATATCGAGCACCGTCCCCTCGACACCGATCCATTTGCCGATCCAGGCGTCGGTCAGCAAATCGCGGGCACTGGCATTGGCGGTGGGATCGACATCGTCGATCGACTCTTCCTGCGCGGTGATGTTGTCGGCGACGGCTGCGTTTTCGAGCGGCTTGGCTTCCTCGCCGCGCGCACATGCAGCGAGCAGCAGCAGAACGGCCAGGCTCACCGATGTCCGGACTTTCATCGCTTTACTCCCTTTCGCACTTACACTCATCAAAGCCGCTGCCGGAACGACAATCCGGCTTCGCTATGCCGATAGCTCTTGTTCAAATCCGCGGCGAGCGCAATGGGCTGGACGGGACGACATGGCAGGTTGCTTGAATTATCGATCCTGTTCGGGTCTCACCGATACGAACTGATAAAGCGAGCCGGGGGAGAACAGGGGACATGGCAGCTCTGAGGCGTGGGCATTCGGCCGGTCTCCTTCTGGTCATCATCTGCTTCGGCCTTGCCGTGCGCCTCTACGGCGCCGACGGCATGCCGATCTGGATCGACGAGGCCTATAGCTACTGGTCGGCGAGCCAGAGCTGGACAGCGCTCTGGACGATCGTTCCCCGCTTCGAAACGCACCCGCCGCTCTTCTATTCGCTGGTCAAGCTCTGGCTGCCGTTGGGCGACAGCGAGCAGGACCTGCGCCTGCTGCCGACGCTGCTGGGAATCATGGCCGTGCCGCTCCTATATCTGTCCGGCCGCATTGTTGGCGGCAGAGCGTGCGGCCTGCTCGCCGCGACTCTCATCGCCTGCGCCCCGTGGCAAATCATCCAGGCCCAGAATCTTCGACCCTATACGCTGGTGACGCTGGCAAGCGCGCTGGTTATGGCGGGCGCGCTGCAGATCCTGAACAATCCTGCACTGGCGGCCGAGCCACTGTGGCGACCGGCGAAGATCCGCATCCCGATGCTCGCGGCCTATGCGGCCCTGTCCATGGGGCTGGCCCTGCTCCTCTGGTCGCACAATCTGAACATCCTGCTGTGCGGCAGCGTGGGCCTGTTCCTGCTGATCTGGTGGCATCGCAACGGCAGGAGCAGGGCACT
This sequence comes from Sphingomonadaceae bacterium, assembly GCA_947476735.1. Lineage (GTDB taxonomy): Bacteria > Pseudomonadota > Alphaproteobacteria > Sphingomonadales > Sphingomonadaceae > Rhizorhabdus. Next base: position 771 of record CANJRZ010000458.1, on the reverse strand, counting down.
GCTTCACAATCTCCTGCTTGCGGGACTGGTGGCGGTACTGCTCTATCTGCCCAACTTGCCCTCCGTCATTGGTCAGTTCGGCGTGGTTCATGGTGGCTGGTGGCTCACCCCTCCGAGCCTGCCAAATCTTGCCGCGCAAAGCCTCGAGCTGTTCGGTTTTCCGCTCTACGGTTCGCGGCCCTCGGTCAATCTGCTGTTCAATGCAGCGCTTCTGCTTCCCTATGCCGGCGGGGTCATCCTGGCCTGGCGGACAGGCGGCACCAATGGTCCGCGGCGGCGAAGCTCGATCTCTTTCCTCGCCGCCTGCGCGATCGGCCCGTGGCTGGCGGCCATATTGATCACCTTCCTGCTGGTTCCGGTCTTCCTCGACCGAACGCTCACAATGGTGCAGGTCCCCGCCTGCCTGTTGCTGGCGAGCGCGCCGCTCGGGCTTTCCGGATTATCGCGGGGGCAGCGCAGGTTGGGCCAGTTCGTCCTGTTCGCCATTCCGGTGATGGTGGCGATCGGCTTCCATTTGCGCGATCTGCGCGCGAACGATGCCGATCGGGGCTGGAAGGACATCGTCACCGCGATCGCCGCCAACGCAAAGGGAACGCCACCGGTGTTCACCGTGCCCAACGCCTCGGCCATTCCGCTCACCTATTATACGAAGCAATTGAATCACCCGCTGAACCTTGTGCCGGTCCCCGCGCCCTATCCCGCCCCCGGCTATGCGCGCTATCCGTCCGGAAATCGGGCCGAGCCGGCGATCGAACCGGAGCATCTCGCCGG
>CANJRZ010000457.1 GCA_947476735.1 Sphingomonadaceae bacterium | reverse complement strand
CGCTCGTCGACGATCACTCGACCGTCGCGATCCGTCTCGGTGTTCAACCAGCGGCCGGCTGGCGATGCCATGACCCCAGCTGCCCACAGGACTGTTTCGGTACCGATAATCTGATCCTCGCCAATCCGGACATGATCGGCAGCAATTTTGGTTACCCGCGATCCGGTCCTGACTTCGACACCAAGCTTTTCCAACGCCGCACGCGCTTTGCTCGACAGCGCTTCGGGGAAGGACGGAAGAATGCGATCTCCCGATTGTAGCAGGATGATTCTTGCGGAGGATGGGTCGATCGTGCGGAATTCGCGTGCGACGCTTTGTTTTGCCAACTCGGCGATGGCTCCTGCCAGTTCGACCCCGGTTGGCCCGGCACCGACAATGACGAAGGTGAGAAGGCGCCGGATCCTGTCCGGATCGCCAACCGCTTCCGCTTTTTCGAAGGCCCGGAGGATATTGCATCTTACCAAAACACCATCGTTTACGGTCTTCAGGCCGGGGGCAAATTCCCCCCATTCGTCGCGTCCGAAATAGCTGTGGGTAGCGCCTGTCGCCAGGATCAGCGTGTCATAGCCAAGACGGTCGCCGGCCCCATATTCGATTGACTGGGTCGCCGTATCGATAGCGGTCACTTCACCCATGATGACCCGCACATTGCCATCGCCGCGAAACAGACTGCGGATCGGCGCAGAAATATCAGACGGTGAAAGCACAGCGGTTGCGATCTGGTACAATAGCGGCTGGAAAAGATGATAATTGTGTCGGTCAATGAGTGTGATTCTCACCGGGAGATTCCTGAGACGCGCGACGCAGGCGAGTCCCCCGAACCCGGCGCCAACCACGACAATATGCGGCCAGTGCGCAGGGATATCGCGATATTGCCGGTCGAACAGAATGTTCCGTTCGAGCCAGTCGGAAACCATAGTGTCAAACAACGCGCCACGACTGCCCCAAAGGCCAAGAAAAATGAACGCTAGGAGCGGATAGGTCGTGAGGTCGGATTGAAGCCCGGTGACCATGGCCATGACCATGGCCGCTCCACCCGCTGTCAGCAGAATCAACGCGGCCAGCGGCACGAAAGCCCCAAACAGCAGAAGGGTGAGCAATAACGCGCCAAGCACTGCCGGCACTCCCACGAAGCTCTGCTGCGGCAACCATGTTGCGAGCCATATTGGGGGGTCAATCCAGCCAATGGCGCCCGCAATCGTGGCCGCCAGCCAAATTCGCACGGTGAGCATCCAAAGCGGTGCCCCGAAACGCGAAAGCGCGACACCGGCACCGATTACGCCGCGCGCAACCGGTATGGCGCTTTGCCCAAAACCGGCGGCCAGCACCCGATCGAACGAAAATGATCCGGCGCCGTGAAAGACATACCAACCAAGCATCGACATCATGAACAGGTTGGTAGTTGTCGGCAAATAGCTGACCTGCGAAATGAACAGCAACGCGAACATCGCGGCCGCGGCCGGGCGGGTGAACAAGCCCAGCAACAAGAGAATGGAGCCGGCCAACTCGATCGTTGCGCCGAGAAACGCGGCGGTCTCGGGTGTCATCCAGCTCACCGGATATTCGTAGCGCGCGAGGTAAAGGGCTGCGTTCCAGTCGGCGATGTGCACGAAGGCAGACCGCAGAAATGCCTGCGCAAGACACGCGCGGATGACGATGTCCGCGACAGGTCGGGCAGCGGCGCTCAAAGAGCGGTAGACTTTGACCCATATTCGCAAGGTGACTCGAAGGAACGGCGAAAACCGTTCCTCCTGCAGCTGCAGGATGTCGATGGTCATGAGACCGTTGCCCACTTCTATACCGGAGATGTTTCCTTGGTCAGGAAGAGACCCGTTGGCCCAGCGCGCGGCTGATAAACCCGTCAAGGGAGACGGCACCGCCGCCCTTGGCGATCAGCGGGAGTAGCAGACCCGCCCAGCTCAGATGGGTCGACCAGGCATCGGGATATACGAAGATCTGGATGGTCAGCGTCATGCCGAGCAGAGCAATCGCCGCCGGACGGGTTGCGAGGCCGATTATGAGCAGGATCGAAAACAAATGCTCCGAGTAGGTTGCGATATGGGCGGCAATATCGGGCGGGATCAGCGGCAGTGCATATTCATATTCAAACAGCTGATAGGTGCTGTCGGTAATCGTCAGGAGGCCTTCAACCTTGGTACGGCCCGATAGAAAGAAGATGGCAGCGGCACCGAACCGCGCGATCAGCAGCAGCAGGTCGTCGGGCAGCAGTCGGCCGGCCAGCGAGGCTGCATTGCGATAAATGGTGATGGCGAGGTTGAGCATGGCATCTCTCCTGTAACAGCCTCCACGCGCCGTTCAGTGCGGCGCGTGGAAGATGCGGGCTGGCATCAAGCCTTTTTGGGCGACAGCGATCCGGGACCCTTCGGGGTCTGGATCTTTGTGCAGGTGCCAGCCTTGACGAGCTTCCAGCTATTGCCCTGGTAATCGACCTTCGATGTGCCGGCGCAGCTGGTGCCAGCGCCCGCGGCGCATTCATTCTTCCCGGCGAGGGAAACGCCGTAGCACTTCTCCATCTTGGGAGCGTCGGCAGCAAAAGCGGCAGTGCCGGTAACGAAAGCCAGCGCTACGGCGGCGGCGGCATGAGTCTTGGTGATCATTGTTGTCTCCTCTGTCGTGCCTTCACGGCGGCGGAATGCCGCACTGTGACCGGGAAGGCGGCGTTGCTGGTCACGGAAGGCTATTTCGGTGGCTAGGTCAGGTTCGTTACAACCGCTGCGACGAATTTTTTATTCGTGAGCGCCTCTGTTTGTGTAACCTCTTGTGCACCTGCTTCGAAATCGTTCTGGGGAGCGTACATGCGAGCAAATGAGGATCAATTGCGGAATTGGATGATCGGCGGCCTTCGTGGCGATGCCGGTGATCATGCCGCGCTCCTCGCCGCGCTCGTCCCGATGCTCCAGGCTTTTTATCGGCGTCGTGTTCGTAATGCCGCCGAAGATGTCGAGGACCTTGTGCAGGAAACATTGATTGCAGTTCACACGCGTCGCGCGACCTATGATCCGGACCGCCCGTTCGGTGTCTGGTTGTTCGCGATCGCGCGTTACAAGATGATCGATCATTTCCGTCGGCATCGGCAGAGCTGTCCGATCGAGGATGTCGAGGACATTTTGATGACTGAATGCTTCGAGGCATCGAGCCTTGCCCGGTTGGATGTCGACCGGCTGCTCGACACGCTGCCGCCCAAGCAGGCCGGCGCAATCAGGAGCACGCATCTGGACGGACTGAGCGTGAGCGAAGCAGCGTCGACCGCCGGGATAGGGGAGTCCGACGTCAAGGTTTCGGTCCATCGCGGGATGAAGGCTCTCGCCGCGCGCGTACGGGGAGAACGGTGATGGATACCGATCTTCTGATTCGTTCGCTGGCTGCGGATGTGAGGCCGGTGCCGCGCCATG
>CANJRZ010000456.1 GCA_947476735.1 Sphingomonadaceae bacterium | reverse complement strand
GAATTCCTGCCGGCGCTCGATAGCCTCGAGGCGTTCGACAACGATTATTCGCTGGAGAACCTCCCGAACCTGCGGACGAAGATGAACGCGATGTACGCCCAGATGCTCGTCGCCGATCCGGCGACCGCCGCGATCGAGCGGCGGGAGCTGACCATTCCGGGGCCCGAGGGTGCCCCCGAACTGCGGCTCCTGGTTTACGCGCACAAGGATGGCGGGGCCGGCCGGCCGGCCTATTTCTTCACCCATGGCGGCGGCTACATCATGGGCACGCCGGAAATGAACGAGCCCGGCAGCAAGCGGATCGCGTTGGAGGCCGGCTGCGTCGTCATCGCGACGAGCTATCGCCTCGCTCCAGAGACGGTCTTCCCGGGCAATGTCGAGGATTGCTATGCGGCTCTCAAATGGGTCCACGCCAATGCCAGGCAGCTCGGCATCGACCCCGGCCGTATCGCGATCGGCGGCGAGAGCGCGGGCGGCGGCCTGACCGCGGCGCTGGCCTTGCTGGTGCGCGACCGCCGCGAGATCCCGATCATCCACCAGCAGCTCGTCTATCCGATGCTTGACGATCGGAGCACGGACAGCAGCCATCCCTATACCGGCGAGTTCGGCTGGACGCGCGAGAAGAACCGGCTTGGCTGGGCCGCCTTGCTGGGTCAAGCTCCAGGCGGGCCCGAGGTCTCGCCCTATGCCGCGGCAGCACGTGCGGAGACGCTCGCGGGATTGCCATCGACCTTCATTGGGGTCGGCACCCTCGATCTCTTTCTCGAGGAAAATGTCGCCTATGCGCTCCGGTTGACCGAGGCTGGCGTGCCGGTCGAGTTGCACGTCTATCCCGGCGCTTTTCATGGCTCGGACCTTGTAACCGCGGCACGCTTGACGGAGAAACATGTCAGGGATCAGGTGGAAGCCTTGCGGGCCGCTTTCAATCGCTGACGCCGTCACCACGGGCCGCGCCACGACGGGGTATTCTATGGCTTTGACCGCGTTGAAGATACGCAAGGCGGGAGTTGGCCGCCATTCGGACGGCCATTGTCTCTATCTCCACGTCAAGCCAGCGGGCGAGAAGAACTGGGTGTTGAGCATCCAGCTGGATGGCAGCCGCCATGATTTCCCAATCGGTTCGGCCGAGTTGGTTTCGCTGGTCGAGGCCCGCAAGAAGGCGGTCGAATGGCGCCGGCTCATCAAGCACGGGATCGATCCCCTCAATGGCGGCCAATCATGGAAGCCGGTGGCCTTGCCGGCGGTGTCCGCGCGCGCCGCGCGCACGCGAAAAACCCATGCCGAACGCACCGCGCTTTCGGATCAGCGCATGTTCCAGAGCACGATCGAGCTCCTCTGCGAGGGCGGCATCAACGGTACGACGCTCAAGGACGTCGGCGAGCGCTCGGGTTACAGCCGCAGCCTGGCCGCTGCCCGCTTCGAGACCAAGGCGCGCCTGCTGGCCAGCCTGCTCCAGACGATGAACGCGCGATGGGCGGCGGAAATGGCCGACTATATGACCGGACGCACCGGCCTCGATGCCATCCTCGCCATCCTCGACGCGGTGGAGCAGTTCCTCCGCCAGCGGCCGATGTGGACGAAGGCGCTGTTCATCCTCTGGTACGAATCGATCAGCAGCAGCGATATCAAGGGTGCACTGGGGGATACCCATGTCCGGGAGCGCGAAGGGATCGTGGCGCTGGTCGTTCAGGGCCAACAGGAGGGCAGCATCAACAAGGATGTCTCACCCGAATATTTCTCAATCCAGTTCATGTCGCTGATCTTCGGCACAATCTACCAATGGACGATCAGCCCCGCCGACATCGATATCCACGTCACGCTTCGACACGTGCGAGATAACTTGATCAAATTGCTTGTATAAACCCGGTATTTCAGGAGCCTGTCCGATGGCACTCGATACGATCTATCCCACTCCGCGGGTCGGGGCCCAAATCAAGCTTGGCCGGGAGGAGCTGCTGAGTGGCCGGCACGCTGGCGAGATCCGCGACATTTTGGAGTATCGCGGCGTCGTTTACATCCGCGGCGCGGACTTCTCGGACGAGGACCTCCACACGCTCGCGGGGACGCTGGGAGAGATCCGGCTGGACGGCAAGGATGGTGTGAAGAAGGAGAGCCTGATGAAGGTGACCTTCGACAAGAAGCACAGTCACCTTACCGAATATTTCCTAGGCACCTTCACCTGGCATTTCGATGGGTTCTGGGAAGAAAGACCGCCCCGCGCCTCCGTGCTGGCTCCGCGGGTTCTGGCGCCCACCGGTGGCGAGACCGAGTTCATCAACACCTATGCCGCCTATGACGATCTGCCGGCGGACAGGAAGCAATTCTTCGATGGCCTGATGACGGCCCATACGATGGAGCGCACCCATGGCCGCGTCTACAAGGAGCCGACAGAGGAGCAACTCAGGGATTGGCGCGGATATGGCGTGAAGATTCATCCGTTGATCTGGCAACATCAATCGGGCCGCAAGTCGATCGCGCTGAGCAGTTCATCCCACTACATCGTGGATATGGATCGTGCCGAGAGCGACGATCTGCTCGCCTGGATAGCGGACTGGTGCGAGCAGCCGAAATTTGTCTATAGCCATGACTGGCAGATGGGCGACGTGCTCATCTGGGACAATACCGGCACCATGCATCGGGCCGCACCCTATGACATGGAGAGCGGCCGCCGCCTGCATCGCGTGACCCTGGTGGGTGAAGAGCCTCTTTCACCCGTCGGACAAATGGCGAGCCTCTGATCTGCAGAACAGATGTCACCCGGTCGCACATCGTCCGCAGTTGAGGGCGGAGGGAGAAACGCGGGATGACGGGTTATGATTGCGCCCCAGCGATTCCAGGTCGGTCGGTGCGGGCCTATGGCTTGAGTAAATTTTCCATTTTCGCCCAGTCACCGGTCTCGTCTAGATGGCCGAACTTCTGCAGCGTTTCCCGCGCGACGTTGGTGGCGTGGAAGTCAGAGGGGATATCCGCCGGAGCCGGGCGAACGGCATGTAGCCGAACTTGTCGAGCGCCATGAGCTCAAGCGGAGAGAGCTGGACTGCAAGGTTCTCGGCTTTGCTGATTCGGACTTCAAGCCGGTGCAAAGTAAAATGATGCGGATTGGAGGTACGTGCATGTCGGGGAAAATGAAACTCTCCGTCTACTTGAGCGGTACGTCTCATTACCATGATTCAGGCTGGCGTGTCCCGTCCAGCTATCCCGATCTCGGTGTTAACGTTCAACGCTGGATCGAGGTTGCGCGCCAATGCGAAGCTGCAAAGATCGATGCGATTTTTATCGCGGATACAGCCGGTGCGGTGGAGCATGGTGACGACGAGGCTTTCGCACGTTCGCCGCGAGCAGATCGCCTTCACCCCATACCGCTGCTGGCGGCTATGGCTGTGACGACCAGCCGGATTGGCCTCGCGGCCACAGTCTCGACT
>CANJRZ010000455.1 GCA_947476735.1 Sphingomonadaceae bacterium | reverse complement strand
TACTTTTGATCTGATTGTCGTCGCGTCGGTGATCAGCGCCTTGGGCCTTCCCTGAATCATGCTCAGGGCGTGTAGTGGCACGATCGTTCGGCGTCTGCTGACTCGCCCGGGGGCCTTGCGGGTGTTTAATATCAGTATGGCGGCGCTGCTGATTCTGTCGTTGATTCCCGGCTTGGCAGAGCTGGCTTCCCGCGCCTGACCGGGCAGCTTCCAGCATCCACGAGGCATGTTGTCGGTACCTGTTGGTCGATGCAATTGCCTTCGCAATAAGAGCGGAGGAGTCTGGCTGCCATGTCGTCATATATGAGGGCGAGATGCCGGTGCCCGGTACGTTCGTTGATATCTTCGGAGGAGGCTGCTGAGCGTCGCGCGGATTCCGCGCGTCCTATCATGTAATAATATCTGAACTTGTCAGACTTCCGGTCCGCGATGTCGATCATGATTATCCCAAACGCAACTCTACAGGCGCCCACGAGCAATAGAGGCGCCTCATGATGTGGCCCTATTTCATAGTTCGTTACGGGCGACAACCGACCCTGCTGATTGTTTACATTGTTGTAGAGATGTCCGCGAAACAGGGGAGTTCGAGACTATGGGCAGGATGGCAATGTGGTGCGACGTTTGTCCTGCGGTTGCGCAAAGTGACTAATCGGACTGCGGAACGTTGTCCGGAGCTGAACTCTTCATTGCACTGCACAACGGGATGTGCTGACTCTGTCCGCCATGATTCAGGCGGCGTTGCACCATCAGACGAGCTATCGTTACGACCAACCGGTCCTGCTCGGTCCCCAGGTAATACGTCTGCGGCCCGCAGCGCACAGCCGGACTGCGGTCAACAACTATTCGCTGCGCATCACGCCCGAAAATCACTTCATCAACTGGCAACAGGATCCGCACGGCAACTGGCTGGCACGGCTGGTTTTTCCGGAGCGGACCAACGAGTTTTCGGTTACGGTTGACCTGATCGCCGACCTCGTCGTGGTCAATCCGTTCGACTTCTTCGTTGAGGATTATGCAGAGTATCGGCCTTTCACATATGCACCTCAGATCGCGACCGATCTCGCCGCTTATTTCGATGTCGATGCACAAGGCCCGCTGTTCGATTCCTTCGTTGAGCAGTTCCGTGATGTGCGCGAACGCACCATCGATTTCCTCGTCAGTCTCAATCAGGCGATAAACCAGCGGGTCAACTATGTGATCCGCATGGAAGCGGGCGTGCAGTCGCCGGAAGATACACTGTCGATCGGGAGCGGAAGCTGTCGCGATTCTGCCTGGCTGCTGGTTCAGGCAGCACGCCGCCTCGGTCTCGCAGCGCGATTTGTGTCCGGTTATTCGATCCAGCTGACGCCCGATATTATCCCGACAGACGGTCCCAGGGGCGTATCGGCCGATGTCTGCGACCTTCACGCCTGGGCCGAAGTCTTCGTACCCGGAGCTGGCTGGATCGGGATGGACGCAACCTCGGGCATGTTTGCCGGCGAAGGGCACATTCCACTGGCCGCGACGCCGCATTTCCGTTCGGCGACTCCGATCGAGGGAGCGCTGCTCGAACCGGCCCATGTCGATTTCCACTTCGACATGACCGTCCAGCGTATCGCGGAAGCGGTGCGGATTACCAAGCCCTTCACCGACGCCCGCTGGGAGGCGCTCGACGCGCTCGGCGAAAAGGTCGACGCCGATCTGAACGCACAGGATGTCCGGCTAACGACCGGTGGCGAGCCGACATTCGTCGCAATCGACGATCCCGAGGCGCCCGAATGGAATGGCGATGCCGTCGGGCCGACCAAGGCCGGCTATGCGGACCGGCTGATCCGCAACTTGCGCGATCGCTATGCATCTGGTGGCCTGCTCCATCACGGGCAGGGCAAATGGTACCCGGGCGAAAGCCTGCCGCGTTGGGGCTACTCCGTCTACTGGCGCGCAGATGGTGTTCCCGTGTGGAAGGATGCCGGACTCATTGCCGGAGGAGAGACTGGCAAGGCGGTTAGCAACGATGAAGCCGGCACCTTCCTGGCGGCGATCGCCGAAGGACTGGGCGTCGGTGGAGATATGGTCCAAGAGGCCTATGAGGACGGCATCGAGTGGGCAGTCAAGGAAGCCCAACTTCCCGAAAATGTCGATCCGACCGATCCTAAAATCGACGATCCGGAGCAGCGCCAGCGCATGGTCAAGGCGTTCGAGCGGGGGTTAAGCAAGCCGGTTGGCCACGTCTTGCCGATCCAGCGCTGGCAGGCGGTGCAGGCGGTCGAACCGCGGCGTTGGCGCTCCGAACGATGGCAGGTGCGGCGCGGAAAGCTGTTCGTGATGCCGGGCGATGCGGCAATCGGCTACCGGTTGCCGCTCGGCTCGCTGCCGCATGTGCCCAAATCCGAATATCCCTATCTGCATGTTCGCGACACGAGCGAGCTGCGCGAGCCGCTGCCCGATTTCCTGGAACAGGCAATCGAGCGCGCTCCACGGCATCAGCGCTCTGAGATCGTGGCACCGATCGAAAGTGGCACGGTCGCCCAGGAACGACAGGAGCAGAAAATCATCGAGGGCGCGGTCCGTACCGCGATGACGGCCGAATCGCGCGGCGATTATATCGCAGTGTTCATGCCGCCGACCGAGAAGCTCGAAGATTACCTGGAGCTGATCGCCGAAATCGAGGCGACTGCGGCCCGTACGCGAGTTCCGGTCCGGATCGAGGGCTATCCGCCACCGCCCGATCCTCGCCTCAATGTGTTGAAGGTGACGCCTGATCCCGGCGTGATTGAGGTTAATGTCCAGCCTGCCGGAAGCTGGGCCGAGACGGTCGATATAACCACGGGGCTCTATGAGCTCGCACGGGACAACGGGCTCACAGCGGACAAATTCATGATCGACGGCCGCGCGATCGGCACCGGCGGTGGCAACCATATCGTCCTTGGCGGCCGATCGGTGAATGATTCGCCGTTCATCCGGCGGCCGGATATGCTCAAGAGCTTTATACTCTACTGGCAACGGCATCCGGCGCTAAGCTATCTCTTCTCGGGTATGTTCATCGGACCGACGAGCCAGGCGCCGCGGATCGACGAGGCGCGTCACGACGGCCTGTACGAGCTGGAGATCGCACTGGCTCAGGTGCCGGCGCCAGGCGAGGGCGAAGCGCCGCCGCCCTGGGTCGTCGATCGGCTCTTCCGCAACCTGCTTGTCGACGTCACCGGCAACACGCACCGGACCGAGATCTGTATAGACAAGATGTTCTCGCCCGACGGACCCACCGGACGGCTTGGTCTGCTCGAGTTCCGCGGTTTCGAGATGCCACCCGAGCCTAAGATGAGTCTGGCCCAGCAACTGCTAATACGGGCACTTACCGCCTGGTTCTGGCGCGAGCCGCAAAAGGGTGGTCTCGTCCGCTGGGGAACGGCGCTCCATGATCGCTTCATGCTTCCCCATTTCGTTTGGTCCGATTT
>CANJRZ010000454.1 GCA_947476735.1 Sphingomonadaceae bacterium | reverse complement strand
CCTTACCAGTATCGCCGACATGCCACTGATCATCCGCTTCACTATGTGATTCCGGATATATTCAGCATGCGCCTATGCCTGAGCACGGTTGCGGGCGTCAACCGCAGCCGCGTCGTCGAACTGTCATATTGGCACCCATTCCGGAGGGAAATTCGCCGTTCAATGTCGATTGGGCGACAAGCGTTGCAAAATAATCGCACTATGTGCGGGAGCGCTGGTGTCGACCACATGTTCGCACCCGTTGCATCGGGCAAAAAAAGGGGCCGGTCCGAAGACCGACCCCCATTTCTTGGTCGTGTACGGCGCAATGAGCGCGCCGCTTATCGCGCGTAGGTGATCTCGACGCGCCGGTTCTGCGGCTCGCGGACACCATCGGCGGTGTCAACGAGAGGCTTGCTCTCGCCGAACGCCTCGGTCGCAACCGCGGCCTCGGGCACGCCCTTGCCGGCAAGGTAGACCTTCACCGCGTCGGCACGACGCTGTGACAGCCCGACATTATACTCGTCCTTGCCCGACTTGTCGGCATGGCCGGCAAGCTGGACCCGCGCCTGGCCGGTGGTGGCGAAGGCGTTGGCGGCATTGTCGAGGATCGACGCCGCTTCAGACGTGATGTCCGACTTATCCCAGTCGAAGAACACGATGAACGGCCCCGGCGTCTCGATCACCGGCGGCGGAGGCGGCGGCGGAGGCGGAGGGGGCGGCGGCGGGGGAGGCGGCGGCGGGGGAGGCGGCGGGGGCGGCGGAGCCGCGAAGTCGCTGCCACCGAACTTGTAACCGACCTTTACGCCGTAGCTGATCGGAGGAGCCTTCGAGCTGTAGTCGCCGAACGCGCCGCCATTATAGGTCAGGCGATAGGATTTGTTGGTCAGGTTCTTGCCGTAGACGCCAACCCAGTAGCGCTCGTTCGGAGCGAACCAGGTGATCTCGCCGTCGATCAGCGTGAACGAAGTCTGGCGATAGCGCTGCTTCTTCTGCAGCGCGACCGGTGCGGCCGGACCGAACAGCGACGGGTTATTCACGACATAGCTGTCGGTGTACTTGATGTTGCCCGACAGGCGCAGCTCGCCGTCGGCGACCGGCACGGTGTAGTCGGCCGAGAAGTTGGCGGTCAAATCAGGCGCACGCGCCATCTGCTGGCCCGTCCAATCCTGCGTCTGGCCAGAGAAGCCGGCATTCGTCGTGTTGGTCGGGTTCGCGCCCTGGCCAACCGCGTTCGGGAATTTCCCGTACCGCGCATGGAGATAGGCCGCGCCGATCGTGAGGTTCAGCTTGTCGACCGGGGTTGCGACGATCTGCCCGTCGATACCCTTGATCTTGGCCTTCGGCGCGTTGCCGACCTGCAGAGTCGGGGAAAGATCCGGCGGGGTGCAAGTCGGGCACCGCGGAATCGTCAGCGACACGTTCAGGTTCTTATAGTCATAGTAGAAGGCCGCGATTTCGGCGCGGAAGAACCGATGCGCGGTCTTGAAGCCGATTTCGTAGGAGGTGATGTTTTCCGGCTTGATCGGCAGGATCGCGGCAGCCGTCGTGGATGAGCCGGAGTTGAACGAACCCGAGCGGAAGCCCTTCGACCAGGTCGCATAGACATTGGTACGATCGGCAACCTCGTAACGGACCGTCACGCGCGGCGTGAACTTGGTGAAGGTCTTGCTCGACTGCTGGAAGGCCGCGTTCGGCACGCCAGCGGTGAGAAGCAGCGCATTGGAGCCGCTGACCACGCCGGCGCCGGTCCGGATCATCAGGTTCTGGGTCTTCTTGTCGCTGCTGTAGCGGCCGCCGACACCGATCGCGAGCTTGTCGGTCACGTGATAGGTCATGTCGGCGTAGATCGCGTAGGCCTTGGTCTTCAGATTACGGTTGGTCTGGGAAGCAAAGGTACGGACGCCACCCGGATAGGAGATCGACTTGTTAACGAGATTGGTCGTCTCGTTGAAATAATTGCCGCCGATCAGCAGATCGAGATTCTGGATCGCGTTGATGTTGTAATCGAGGTTCTGCTGGAACGCCTTGAAGCGCGGGAAGCCCTCGCTGTAGGTGAGTTCCGCATAGGAACCGTCAAAGTCGAAATCGTTGCGGATCTTGCGCCGGTCATAGCCCGAACGCGAGGTCAGCGTGCCGATCGGCGTTTCCCACGCGACCGTCAGGGTCGCCTGGTTGGTCTTGCCGGCGGCGATGTTCTTGCCGTTGCCCGACTGGACGCCGAAGCAGCATGACTTACGATTGTCGGTCGGTACGCCGCCGCCGAAATGGTCGTAGGTGGTGAACAGGTTGCCGGTCGAGTCCGAGGTGAAGCCGTAATTATAGGCGGCGGTCGCGGTCAGCGTGTCGCTGAGCTCGGCCTTCAGCTTGGCGCGGAACGAGCGCTGCTTCTGCGGATTGGCGTGGCCCTTCTTGAGCAGGTTGTTGGCCGGGTCGGACTTGGCCATCCAGCCATCGCTGTCGCGATAGGCGCCGGCGACCATGAAGCCGACCTTGTCACTCAGCGGGCCCGAAACATAGCCCGACACCTTCTTCTCGCTGAACTTGCCGTAGCTGCCTTCGAACTTGCCCGACAGCTCTTCCGAGGGATCAAGCGTCCGGATCAGGATCGCGCCGCCGGTCGCGTTGCGGCCGTAGAGCGTGCCCTGCGGGCCCTTGAGAACTTCGATGCCCGCCAGGTTGGCGAGATCCTGGTTGATGGTGATGTTGTCCGAGACGTAGAAACCGTCGACATAGATCGCGACGTTGTTCTCGTTACCCGAGCCGTTGGTCAGCGAGGTCACGCCGCGGATCGCGGGCTGGGTCGACACACCGGCGAAGCCGATCTGGACGCCCGGCGTGATGCGGCTGATTTCGTGGACGTTCTGCACCTGGGCACGCTCAAGCGCGCTCGCGGTCAGCGCGGTCACCGCCATCGGCACATTCTCGAGGCGCTCGGTGCGGCGCTGGGCCGTCACGACGATTTCCTCGATCCCGCCCGACTCTGCGCCCGCGGCCTGCGGAGCGGCCTGCGCCAGCGCCGCGCCCGATGCAACCAGCGCCACAACGGCGCATCCGCCGCTCAGCATCGTCTTGAGCCAGGGCGAAATGCCGTGGCTGGCAGTCTGATTATTAGTAGGCATTAAGTCCTCCCGATTGATATCGAAAACATTCATGATTGCTGCAGGTAAAACCTCGACCGTAGCGGCGCAGGTTCAGCCCAAATGGCGGCCGATATGCCGGCCAGGCATGGCCGCAGCCCGCGATCCGCGGGACTGACGGGAATTGCTCCCGTGAAAATGATCGATGCCTTTGGCCATTCGGCTACCCCCTTCCACCATGCCGCGCCTGGCCCTTACCAGTATCGCCGACATGCCACTGATCATCCGCTTCACTATGTGATTCCGGATATATTCAGCATGCGCCTATGCCTGAGCACGGTTGCGGGCGTCAACCGCAGCCGCGTCGTCGAACTGTCATAT
>CANJRZ010000453.1 GCA_947476735.1 Sphingomonadaceae bacterium | reverse complement strand
GACACGGTTTCACAATAGTAAACTTTCCAGTGCGGAGATTCTTGGGTAGCGTGCTGTTCCGGATGAGGGGGCACGGCGCATGAAATGGTCTGAGAGTGTACGTGACGGGACATTGATCGCGTCTCCGGTCGGCAAGGTCGACGAAAGCACGGCACAGGATTTCGGAGCCAAGCTTGAGGAATCGATCGCCCGCGCGGGTGGCGCCAGGCTCGTGCTCGATTGCTCGGGTATTGCTTACATGTCGTCGCGAGGCCTGCGCGCACTGACGCTCGCCAAGCGCAAGGCGGACGGGGCCGGAGTCAAAATCTTCCTCGCCGCCCCGAACGAGATCATTCGCGAAATTCTCGCCATCAGTCGCTACGATAAGCTGTTCGGTGTCACCGGTACGGTCGACGCCGCGCTCGCTGCCTGATCACCACTTTTTTTCAGGCAGGGTAAGCCCATGCTCGTTAGATTCTGGGGCACACGCGGATCACTGGCGGTGGCCCAGACCGCTAGGTCTGTCAGGGGCAAGATCGCCCGTGCGCTGATCGCCGCCGACGGGCGCAAATTCGCTGATGAGGAAGCTGCGGCGGCGTTCATCGACGGTGAGCTCGATTTCGCCACGGGCGGTACCTACGGCGGAGCGACCACCTGCATCGAGATCGAAGCCGATGGCGACGGATCCTTCATGCTGTGCGACTTCGGCACCGGCTCGCGTGAGTTCGGAATCAGTGCCTTCAGCCGGATCGCGCAGGGCCATGCCCGCATATTCAACGTCTTCATGTCGCACCTTCACTGGGATCATATCGGTGGCTTTCCCTTCTTCGGGCCCGCTTTCGATCCCAATGCGCGCATCATCATCCATTCGGGGCATCCGGACGTCGAGGAGGCCTTCCGGCGCCAGCAGGAGGAGATCAGCTTTCCGGTCGCGTTCGACTGGATGCGGGCGAAGATCGAGTTCGTCCACCTGAAGCCGGGTGAGACCTACAAGATCGGGGGATGCGATGTCGACGTGATGGAGCAGCATCACAGCCACAAGAGCTATGGCTATCGCTTCACCGACCGCTACGGCAAGACAGCGGTCTTTTCGACCGACAGCGAGCACAAGATAGATAGCATGGAAGGCGAAGAAGACGTCGCGGCCTTCTTCCGTGAAGCCGATCTGGTCATCTGCGACACCATGTATTCGCTCGCCGACGCGGTCTCGATGAAGGAAGATTGGGGCCACAGTTCGAATATCGTCGCGATCGACATCTGCCACGAAGCCGAAGCAAAGCGGCTGGCGCTGTTCCACCATGAGCCGATCTACAGTGACGAGGACATCCAGCGGATGCACCGCGAAAGCATCCGTTATGAGGAGCTGACCCGGCGCGAGCAGCCGCTCGAAGTGCTATGCGCGTATGACGGGCTCGAAGTCCGCCTTTAGCTTCAATCGCCATCTATGGCTGGCGGGGCGTGTCGCGCTGGTCGCGGCGGTCGACATCACCGACGGTCCGGTTGCCGGGTTAGCGTACCGTCACGACGACGCGGCGGTTGAGCGCGGAGCTGACATTATCCCTCGTCTTGTCGAGGAGTTCGCGCTCGCCGCGGCCCACGGCGCTCATCATGCTGATTGCAATGCCTTGCTCGACGAGCCCCTTGAGGATCTCCTCGGCGCGGCGCTGGGACAATTCGTCATTGTCGTCGCTGCTGCCGACGGTATCGGTATAGCCGGTGACCAGAACTTCGGCGCCCGGTCGCCGGGCGATCTCGCTTTTCAGAAATTCGAGATTGGGTACCGAGTCAGGAGTGATTCTGGTCGTTCCCTCCAGGAAATAAAGGGTGCGATATACGGGGGCTGGCGGCAGGTCTTCCAGCAGCCTGCGCAGGCGGGTATCGAGCTTCGCCGGATCGATCGAGCTGCTGTGCGGCCTCCCCGACAGGTTTGTCCAGCTGTTGAGCTCGTCGATGACGTCATCGCTCCGGATGCCGTCATGCTCGAGCACCGCCACCGAACCTTGTTTGCCTTCCTCGCTGGTCAGCAAAATCAGTGAGGGACCGGTGGCGCAAGCCGAGAGCACACTGACGATCAGCACGGGGACAAGGCGGAGGGGGCTCATTGCGGCACTTCGACGATGAACCTCGTGCCCCGAACGCCGAGCAGCGAGGTCGGCGTGCGGACCTTCATCGCGTCCTGCTTCGAGCGGGCGATCTGGCCGGAGACAATGGCGAGTGAGCCGTGATTGATCCGGGTGACGAACTCGCCGGTCTGTGAGCGTGCGTTATATTCGAACCGGTCGACCGAGATGTGGCTGTCCGGCCCGATCGAGAAGCGGGAATCGTCGGCGAAGGTCAGGCTGATCTGGCCGTCCTTGCCGGTGACGAGCGTGTCGCCCGTTAACAGCAGGAAGCCGGGTTGCAGGGTCAGCGAGGCACCGTCGCGCTGCACGGTCGCATTGCCCATGCTCCGTTTTATCCTGGCAATTTCGCCGAAGGCCGGCTGGGCTATCAGCAGTGCGCCCAGCAATGTCAAAATCGCCCGCCGCATGATTCTCGCCATCCCCATGACCAGAGAGTCATGACATAGCGCAATTATGGGGGCCCGCGACTCGAAATCGGCGTCGGTGATGATCCTGTGCACAGGCGGAGAAGCCGTGCATCGGATGGTTGGAGCGGCGCAGGCGTTCGGCATCGACCGGGCCCTCGAGGTGGAGCATGCAGCGCGTCTGTCGATCATCGTCGAAGAACTTGTCTGTAATCTCGTCGACCATGGCGGCGTGGGCGAAGCGGACCTGATCGAGCTGGTGCTGACCCATGATGATGGCGCTGTCGACATCGCGCTCAGCGACTGCGGCATCGCCTTCGACCTGCGCCATGCGGAGTCCGAAGAGGAAATCCCCGAGCGGGGCGGCGGCGCTGGGATCGACATGGTCCGCGCCTGGGCGGAGATCGTAGACTATACGAGCGCAGCGGGCCGCAACCGACTGTTGCTCAAGATGTCGCTGAACTGACAGCCGGCTGGCGAAGCGCCTTCCGCTTCGCCGATCCCGCCGCTATGGCAGGAGCGAACCTTTTCCGGGGGATGCCCTTGCAACTGCCTGTCCTGGCTGCCGCTGCCCAGCCGATTCATTTCAGTGACCTGCACCTGGATCCGATCGCACTCGATCTTGGTGTCCTGCAGGTCCACTGGTATTCACTGGCCTACATCGCGGGCATCCTGCTCGGCTGGTATTATCTCACCAGGCTGATCGAGCAGCCCAATGCCCCGATGGCGCGGCGCCACGCCGACGATTTCGTTTTCTATGCGACGATCGGCATCCTGATCGGCGGCCGGCTTGCCTATGTCTTCTTCTACCAGCCGGATATCCTGCGGAATCCGCTCGACGTGCTGAAGCTGTGGCAGGGCGGCATGTCCTTCCATGGCGGTGCGCTCGGCGTGTCGCTTGGTATTTTCTACATGGCGCGTAAGAATGGGCTGAGCTGGCT
>CANJRZ010000452.1 GCA_947476735.1 Sphingomonadaceae bacterium | reverse complement strand
CGCTCGATGCCCTGATCATCTGGAAGCAGCCCGCTTGAGCGAGGTAGCGGCTGACTGACTTGCATCTAAGGAGAGTGAAGCTGTGAGTTACGAGACCATAATCGTTGAACTCCATGGAGCAGTTACGCTTATCCGGCTAAATCGTCCCGATGTGATGAACGCCATCAGCACGCAGATGATCAGTGAATTGATCAACGCCTTCACCCGGTTCGAAGCCGATTCCGGTCAGCGCTGTGCGGTTCTTACGGGCGATGAGCGGGCGTTTGCCGCAGGGGGCGATATCAAGATGATGGCGGACAAGACCTATGCCGACTTCTATCTGGACGACATAACTGCGGACTGGTCCGCCTGTGTCGCGGCGACCCGCAAACCGTGGATCGCGGCGGTGGGTGGCTTCGCCCTGGGCGGCGGCTGCGAACTGGCGATGATGGCCGATTTCATCATCTGCGCGGACGACGCCAAATTTGGCCAGCCGGAAATAAGGGTGGGCATTGCCCCGGGCATGGGAGGGTCGCAGCGACTGGCCCGTGCGGTCGGCAAGGGCAAGGCTATGGAGATGTGCCTGACTGGTCGGACCATGGATGCCGAGGAGGCGGAACGTGGTGGCCTCGTTGTGCGGGTCGTGGCGGCAGCCGATCTGCTCATAGAGGCGCTCAAAACCGCGGCGAAGATCGCCGCGATGCCCCCGATCGCGGCGATGGTGAATAAAGAAATGGTCAATGTCGCGTTCGAAACGACCCTGGCCCAGGGACTTTTCACCGAAAGCAGGCTGTTCCAGGCGCTCACCACCACTGAGGACAAGAAGGAGGGCATGGCGGCGTTCGTGGAGAAGCGCAAACCGGTATGGAAGGGGCGCTGACATCATGTCGGATTTCATTGTAGCCATTAGCGAGGCACGGGTTCGTCGCCTCGAGCCTTTCGGAGTGGAAATCGACTTCGATTTGTCGCGACCATTCGATGCACGCGAGGCCAAGGCTTTCAGGGATCTGTTCTTCCGTGAAAACTGGCTGCTGTTCCGCAACCAGCAATTGACCATGGACGAACAGATCAGGTTGATCGAGCTTCTCGGGACGGTGATTCCCGGTTTTGGGGCCGGTTATCTTTATCCGGAAGACAAGGTGATCGGCTCGATCCCGCTCGATTATCATTCGGACATGTCGGCGACCCCAATGCCGCTCGACGTTCTCTCGTTGCTCGCCATCGATCTTGACGAAACGGCCGGCACATGGACCGGGTTCGTCTCGGGAAAGCGTGCTCTGAACCAAATGCCCGACGCGCTCCGGAAGCAAGTCGCGGACCTCGAGGTTACCTTCCTGCAAACGCCCGCCGACAAATCTCAGCTGACTGATGAAATTCCCGACGATCGTTACCGGCTGGTCCGACCGGCCGTGATCAACCATCGTATTACTGGGGAGCCGCTGCTGTACACGATCGAAAGTGCGACCGCGCTTGTTCCGGACATGAGCCGCGCCGAAAGCCGTGAAATGCTCGATCGCATATTTTCATACATATATGCGCCCACGAACGAATTGCGGCATGTCTGGAAGCAAGGCGATTTCCTCATCTGGGATAATATCTTCCTGCAGCACTGCCGGCCCCCACTCGACGAGCGCTATCGCCGCCGCATGCAGCGGGTTGGTGCCGGCAGAAAGACCTTGCGCGAGCAGATCCCGGACTATGGCTTCGGCGCCTTCTTCGGAGAGGATTGAAACCGCCGCACTATGCGGTGAAGGTCGTTCGGGGTGCTGTCAGTCGGATCGGAGCTCGTCTCCAATTGACGCAGCTATTGCCGAAGCAGCCTGATTTCAGGCTAGGAGCGACTGCCCCTCGACCAGCGCGGCCGAGCGGCGGTCACGGTAGGTCTGACGGTCGACGAGATGGCGTTCGGAATTGAAATGGTTGTGGAGCGAGGCATGGACCGAGGCGAATTTCTGTGGTGACTTCATCTGGCGGGCGCTGTCAAAGGGATTGGTCGACGTCGGTGGCACTGCTAGCCTATGGGGATGGGCAGTCCTAAATCCGACGATCCATTTCGCTATTTTCACTCGTCACTGAAGCTAACTTATCAGCGGCGAGACCCCTCCTCGGGATGGGTGGCAAAGGAGGTGCCTACTCCTGAAACGTGTCGAAGGTGATGCCGCCAAAGCCGCCCTCGAGTGGGTCCATGCGGTCATAGATCACATCGATCCGCTTGAACTTCCAGCCATCCGTCGTGCGGACATAATCCTCATGATAATGGCCATAGCCATGGTGGCCGATGCGCGGCCCATCGCCCGGCCAGACGTGGATGTCCTCCATGCCCCACACGCCTTTCGCGCTATTCTCGCCGGTGATCTCGATGATCGGCGTGTAGCAGTGGACGACGCCCCACACCTTAGGCTCCTGAAGCGTCCGGATGTGCATCTTCTCGAACGCGCTGCGCGGCTGGTAGATCGTGCCGTCGGGGGTCATGAACGCCAGGTCTTCGCTGAACAGGCTCATGAAGGTCGGCCAGTCCTCCTTGGCTACGCAGGTGCAATAGCGTGCCTTCAGATGCTTGATCTGCTCGATCTCGAGCAACTCTTGAAGCTGGTCCATCGGAAGCAACCTTTCCCTGATTATGCCGCCGCCCCGGCGTCGCCGACGCCACGAGGACGTTCTCCGGCGGTGACCACGCGTTGGAAATAACGGCCGCTGTCATAGTCGGGCACCGCGAAATGCTGCAGGCAGCGGTTGTCCCACAGCGCCACGTCGCCGGGCTGCCAGCGCCAGCGCATGCTGTAGAGCGGCGACCGGATATGGTCGTACAGCAAGGCCAGCAGGAGCATGCTCTGTGCCGGTGGCATGCCGACGACGCATTTCGTCCAGCCTTCGCTGACATAGAGCACCTTGCGCCCCGTCTCGGGATGCACCGTCACCATGGGATGGATATATTCGATTTCGTCATTGTGGGCTGTCACCCTCATCGCCTCGAGCGAGGGGAGCATCCAGTGGACGGCCGAAAGCTGGTCGATGCAATCGCGTAGCGGCTTGACCAAATCGTCATAGGCCAGCGCGACATTCGCCCACAAAGTGTCGCCTCCGATCGGCGGAACCGTCACCAGCCGCAGCGCGGTCGCGGCGGGTGGTCTCGCCAGCCAGGTCGCGTCGGCATGCCAGCGCTCAGCCACACCCTTGATCTCGGCTGAGTGGCTGGTGTGAACGGGCGGGCCCTTCGGGTCGGCACCATAGCTCCCGCTTGAAGGTTCCGTGATCGGTGTACCGAAATAGCCGATGAACGCTTGGAGCTGGGCTTCGCTGATGTCCTGATCACGGAAGAACAGCACTCCTCGATCGAGCCAGGCCTCGCGCAGCAACCGAACGGTCTCGGCGTCGAAGGCTTCGGTGAGGTTGGCACCTTCGACCAATGCGCCGACGGCCGGGGTGATGGGCGTGAGACGGATCAGTGTCTTGGTAACCATCGCCAGTTCCTGTTG
>CANJRZ010000451.1 GCA_947476735.1 Sphingomonadaceae bacterium | reverse complement strand
TCCACTGAGTACACGCATGGGCAGGGCGCATGACCAGCATGGTCATGCGGATATCAAACGAACGGCTTAGAGTCGGCTTGGCAACCGGGGCCCGGCTCTCCTATGAGACAATTGTCACCGCGCGCGGCTCATTAGAGCCCCGCGGTCATCGGAATATTCGGGAGAGGCTTTCATGACGGACATCAAGGGCAGGGCTGCGGTCGTCACCGGCGGCGGCAGCGGCATCGGCGCGGGGCTGGCCAAGGAGCTCGCGAAGCAGGGTGCAGCGGTCGCGGTGGCCGACATCAAGATCGAGAATGCCCAGAAGGTCGCGAACGACATTATCGCCGCCGGCGGCAAGGCAGTAGCGCTGCATGTCGATGTCTGCGACCGCGCCTCGATCAAGAAGATGGCGGCCGAGGCGAAGGCCGCGCTCGGCACGATTACGCTGGTCTTCCCGAATGCCGGCGCCACGTCGTTCGACGCGCTGATGGACATGTCCGACGACGACGTCGAGTGGATCCTGACAGTCAACCTGATGGGCGTGATGTGGACCACCCGCGCCTTCCTCGGCGACATGATCGCGGAGGGCAAGGGCGGTCATATCTGCGCGACCGCATCGATGGCGGGGCTGCTGCCGGGCTGGATCCCGGTCCATGTGCCCTATTCAGCGGCCAAGATGGGGATCATCGGCATGATGATGAACCTCCAGTGCGAACTGACCCAGCACAATATCCATACCACCAGCTACTGCCCGGGCGGCGTCGCCACCGGCATGAAGAAGAATAACTCTAGCTACCGCCCCGCGAAGTTCGGCGGCCCCGGCCAGGACGAGGTCCATGTCGACGAGAAGGTCTCGTTCAACAACAACATGCCGAAATTCTACACGCCGGCCGATATCGCACCGATGGTGCTCAATGCAGTCAGCAACAACCGCGCCTTCGCGTTCGACCATGCCGAGCACCGCAAGGAGTTCCAGCGCACCTATTCGAGCATCGTCGAGGGTTGCTACGACGACATCCAGGCCTGGGAAGACAAGCATGGCACGCCGACGCCGAACCCGACCGGACCGGTGCTCGAAAAGATCAACTGACGTTTACTCCAATCCTCCCTAGCGAAGCTGGGGAGGGGGACCGCCCGAAGGGTGGTGGAGGGGTAGGGGTCGCAGACCCCTCCACCGGCTACGCCGGTCCCCCTCCCCATCGCTTCGCGATAGGGAGGATTTAGATGACGCAGATCAAGGGCAGAGCTGCGGTGGTCACCGGCGGCGGCAGCGGCATCGGCATGGGGATCGCGAGGGAGCTCGCGAGCGAGGGCGCCTCGGTCGCGGTCGCCGACATCAAGCTGGAGAATGCGCAGAAGGTCGCCAACGCGATCGAAGCGGCGGGCGGCAAGGCGGTCGCGGTGCATGTCGACGTCTGCGAGCGCAGCTCGATCCGCAAGATGAAGGAAGAAGCCGAAGCCGCGCTCGGCCCGATCAGCCTCGTCTTCGCCAATGCCGGCGCCACTTCGTTCGACGCGCTGATGGACATGTCCGACGACGATGTCGACTGGATCGTCCAGGTCAATCTGATGGGCGTGATCAACACCAGTCGGGCCTTCCTGCCCGACATGATCGCGCGCGGCGAGGGCGGGCATATCTGCGCCACGGCGTCGATGGCGGGCCTCGCGCCCTCGTCGATCCCGGTCCATGTGCCCTATTCGGCGGCCAAGATGGGAATCATCGGCTTCACGCGCAATCTGAGCTGCGAGATGGAGCAATATGGCATCAGCACCACCGTCTACTGCCCGGGCGGCGTCGCCTCGGGCATGAAGAACCATAACAGCAGCTATCGTCCGGCGAAGTTCGGCGCCGCGCAGGAAGGGCCGGTCAAGATTTCAGGGGCGTCCTACCGGCGCAACAGCAGCAAGCCGACCGTCTTCTACACCCCCGACAAGATTGCGCCGATGGTGCTGCTCGCCGTCAAACACGACCGGCCGTTCGTGTTCGATCACGCCGACGACCGCGCGCGCTTTCGCGAGGATTATGCGTCGGTGGTCGAAGACTGCTTCGACGACATCGCCGCCTATGAGCGGATCTTCGGCATTCCCGAAGCCAACCCGACCGGCGCCGAACTGACCGAAACCGACTGAGGAGAGCAGCGTGACGGAGATCAGGGGCAGGGCCGCGGTTGTCACCGGTGGCGGCAGCGGGATCGGCAAGGGGATGGCGCTGGCGCTGGTCGAGCAGGGCGCATCGGTCGCGATCGCCGACATCATCTACGAAAATGCCCAGGCGGTCGCCGCCGAGATCAATGCGGCGGGCGGCAAGGCCTTTCCCGTCCATGTCGACGTCTGCGAACGGGACTCGATCCGCAAGATGAAGGCGGAGGCGGAAGCCGCACTCGGACCGATCTCGCTGGTCCTCGCCAATGCGGGGGCGACCAATTTCGACACGCTCCACGAGATCAGGGACAGCGAGGCCGACTGGATCATCCAAGTGAACCTGATGGGCGTGCTGCAAACGCTGCAGGCCTTCCTGCCGGACATGATCGCACGCGGCGAGGGCGGCCATGTCGTCGGCACCGCCTCGATTGCCGGCTTCCTGCCCACCACCGTCCCGATTCACACCGTCTATGCAGCGGCCAAGATGGGCATCGTCGGGCTGATGATGAATCTGAGCTGCGAGCTCGAGGAGCATCGCATCGGCTCGACCGTCTATCCGCCCGGCGGTGTCATCGGCAACATGAAGGCCGGCAATGAACGCTATCGGCCGGCCCGTTTCGGCGGCCCCGGCACCGGCGAAGTCTTCGTGCCCGCCGCGTCCTTCGCCAATCACAAGGTCGGCAAGAACGACCTGCTGCCGATCGAGGCCGGCCGCATGGTATGCCGCGGCATCCGCAACAACCGGCTGATCGTCGTCGATCACAGCTATCAGCGCCAGCTATGGGAAGAAGATTACGCCTCGCATGTTCGCCAGGCTTATGACGACATCGCCGAATATGAACGCGAGCATGGCGCCCCGGAAAAGGTCCTGTGGGACACGACGGGTGCGGAATCGCGCTGACCTACTCAATCCTCCCCACGCTTCGCGTAGGGAGGATCAAACGGATCAGAATGCCTCTTCGGGCATGTCCATCATCGAGCGCTTGCCGGCCTTGATCGCCTGGAACAGCCCGGCGACCTGCGGCAGGATGCGTTCGTAGAAGAAGCGCACGGTCACCAGCTTGGCGGCGTAGAAGCCATCGGGATCCTGGCCCATCATCTTCTTCATGCCGGCGATCTTGGCGGCCTTTGCGAACAGAAAGGCCATCGCCACCAGACCGAGCAGGCGCAGATAATCCGACGATGCAGCACCCGCTTCCTCGGGATCGGCCATGCCCTTCTGGGCGATCGTCGCGGTCGAGAGCTGGAGCGCGCCGAACGCCTTTTCGAGCGCCTCGATCATCTTCTCCATCCCGGGCACGCTCTTGTGCTTCTCGATGAACTCCGAGACCGGATG
>CANJRZ010000450.1 GCA_947476735.1 Sphingomonadaceae bacterium | reverse complement strand
GCTGGCGCAATCGAGGCTGTCACCATAGCCCTCCTCCTTGCCAAGCCGCTTCGCCATCTGGGCCACGCCATTTGTCTTCGACAGGTGAAGATCGTGCGGGAATTTCAAGCCATTGAACTCTTTGGGATTCGTATCGAGCGAAACCCGGCGGAACGTTGGCAGGCCATCGGCTCCAGCGACACGTACAGTCGGTTCGAATTCGGGATGATTATCCCCGAAATCCGCTGTGTCCTTGAGCGTCGTCTGGATCCGCTTGCTCATGTCGGTATGGCAATTGGTGCAAAAACGCTCGTCGGTAACCGGCATGGCGGTCGCGCCCTGATGCTCGGTATGGCATTCGACGCAGCGTCCCGGCTGGATCCCAAACACACCGCCAACCACACGCTTCGTTCCACCTACCAGGCCAAGCGACCCACGCGATTCGACGAGCTTCTTGGCATCCGCATGGTCATGCACCTTCGTGTGACAAGCAACGCAGGCCGCGTCACGCACCGACTCGCCAGCTTTGACGTGACAAGCCTTGCAATTGTTTTCGAGGCTCTTGTGCGTCTGCGACAATGCGCCCGAGGTCCACATCTCGTCGGCGTGGAAGGCAATCTTTCGTTCCGATCCGGTCGGCGACGTATGTATCGAAACCAGTGGCCAGATCAGAAAGACGGAAAGAATCAGGAGAGCCAGCGCCCAAGCCAGCGGCCGTTTGCCTGGCAACGCAGAACTGAGCGAGAAGACGTGAGCCTCCTCCTTCTCTTCCGACGCATTCGAAATGGCGCCGACCCGCTCGACCGTTACAACGATTGAGCCCTTTTCCTCGCCCTCTCCCGCCTCGAACGACAGGGAATGACTCCCGATCCGGACATTAGCGCCTGTCGATGCAGAGAAGCGCTCATGCTCGGACTGCTTGCCGTCCACGACAAAGGGCAAGCCCGCCGTCGATACCACCTCGACAAATCCGCCGGGGGCTGTCCGGATGACTGCGTGGTTAAGCGTAACCGCCAGGTCAGCGAGGTGAATGTCGCTCGACGGGCTGCGGCCAACGCTCAGCTCTGCCTTATCGACCTTCCTCGGACGGACGATATCTCGCCCATCGGCGGTACGCGCTACGGTGCGAACAATAAAGCTCATGTGCGCGTTCTCACCAATAATAGAAAACGGAGACGATGTGCACGAACAGTGCGGCAATCAGGGCGAAGGTCAGTGGTACATGGACGTACAACCACACTTCGAGCAGCCCTTTCAGCCGCAAATGCTTTCGGATCCGAGAGAGCGCCGATCGCTTTCGTTCGAGCAACACTTCGACATGGTCATAGGGGTCGGTCTCGCCGTCAGTGCGCTTGGCCCGCGCCCGAATGGCGGCAAGTGCCGCGCGGGTTCCGCACTTGGAATAACGACCGCTGAGCCGAGCCAGTAATCCTCCGCCAAACGGATCATCGTGTAGCGCCAACTGGACGGTCGCAGCGCCTTCGGCATCGAGCGGCTGTGCCGCTTCGTTAATCTGGCGATCAAGCATCCGCAAATTGTCGAGCATTTGAATCTGCGTCGTTTCACCCCGGTTGGCCGACAGTGCCTGCGGTAAGGATGCGTAGGCCGCGATGCCAAAGATGCCTGATCCAATCACAAGCATCATAAGGACATAGGCCAGTGTATGAACATTCCATCCAAAGTCGAAACCGGTGTGAAGCGATCCGATGATGATCAGCGACAGGCCCAGATAGACATGTGCGGACGTCCAGCTTTTCAGCGAAAAGCGCCCAGGCCTGATATCCCGCTTACGCACACCGAGCCAAGCCAGCCACAGGATCAGACCAACCCCAATGGTGCCAGTGGTGTAGCCATAAATGCTACCGCCATTGGGCTTTGGCTGGACATCGTTGAAGGCATAGATCAGCAGCGTTACCCCGCTGATCACGAGCGCTATCTTGAGCCACTTGTAGCCTTCGTGACGAAGAAACCCTTCGTGCTCGGAAGCGCGTTCGCGACCTGAGGTCGCCTGACGAATCGACTTGCTGGCCATCAGGCTTCGTCCCGTTGCAGCCGGGCGACGGTCAGGAATTCCTCGGGAGCGACGCGGATCGCGGCCCCTGTCGGACAGGCACGTACGCAGCTCGGACCGCCCTCGATACCCGAGCACATATCGCATTTCACCGCCCGCTTGGCCTTTTCGACCCCCGGCTCGGCATTGGCATAAGCCCATTCATGGCTGGGCTCGCCCGGTCCCGGTCCTTGTCCGAACAGGAACCACTTCCAAAGACTAGGCTTCTTCGGCGGCTCCTTCTCCATCCGGATCACGCCATAAGGGCAATTGCGCTGGCAATTGCCGCAGCCGATGCATGTATTGTCGATATAGACCTCGCCATCCTGCCCGCGATGAATCGCGGTCGGCGGGCAGTCCGCCATGCAATGGGGGTTCTCGCAGTGGCGACAACTCGTCGGCACGTGAAGATGGGCGAAAGTCCGCCCCGCTTCCCGATCAAGACGCGAGATGCCATCATGGCTATCAGCGCAGGCTTTTTCGCAATTGTCGCAGCCAACACAGAGATTCTCATCGATCAGCAACACGTCAGTGGCTTCGCCGACGCCATTATCGACCAGGAAGTTGGCAACCGACGAATACATGTCGACCACAGTAGCGAAGCTGTCCTTTTTGGCTTCGACAAAGGAGGCGAGATCCTCGCGCTCGCCCATCGTCGCCTTGGCCCTCGTAAACAGCTGAGGCTTGGCTTCAAGCAACCGCTTAAAGGCAGTGCCTTCCAGCTTGATCACCTCGGACTTGACCGCGGCACGCACGGTCTGCTTCCGGATGCCATTGTCGAACAATTCCAGCTCACCAACATAGTTGCCGGCCGGCACGTAGGACAGAAAGACGGGTTTTCCGCCGATAGACTTTTCCACGACGACTGATCCGGAGCGGATGACAAAGACGTCATTGCCCTCTTCACCTTCACGGAAGATCACTTCGCCAGCGCGAATCGGCTTGATCTCTGCGGTTTCGATAACCTCGGCGAGATCCGCGGGCTGGAGACCCGACTGCCACATCTGGAGAAGTTGACGCTCAGTCGAGATGCGCGTCACCGCGCGCTTCACGCCCGGAACCGAGGCCATAAGCTTGAGGATCGCGTTGCGCGGGATTTCGACCACGATGGTGTCGGCAATCGATCGGATCGTCGAACCGCGGCGACGGCCCGAAACAAGGCCGACCTCACCAAAGATCGACCCTTCAGGGATAACGATACCGGTCGAACGCCCGTCCGGCAGCGGAATATCAACCGAGCCCTGTGCGATGCAGAACAGCGACGACCCTGGCGCGTTTCTCTCGAAAACAATCTCGTTCTTGCCATAGTAGCGCACGTCCGAGTCGAGCATGAACTCACGCATCTGCAGCGGCGAAAGATCGTTGAGCACAGTGACGCTCGTACGAATGAACTCCAGCCAGTCATCGACGGACTTGCTCAAGGGCAGACCCACGAATTTG
>CANJRZ010000449.1 GCA_947476735.1 Sphingomonadaceae bacterium | reverse complement strand
CCCGGCATCTATAACGGCGCGGGCCTTTATATCGTCAACCCGCCCTACGCCTTCACGCAGGCGCTGCCGCCTCTGCTGGAAGCCCTGCGCGCCGCGCTGGCGCCCGAGGGGCATAGGGGCGAGATCGCAACCGATTGGTTGGGCGATTAGAATAAGCGGCACTGTCAGAGCAAAGACCGCGGCGTCTGATCGGCGCTGCGTTTCGCTGTCAACGCCGGCTCAGGCCGCGAGCGACTGACGCTCGCGCTGGTTCGCCGAGCGGAGACATTTATATTCCGCGCGATCGACGAGGTGACGTTTCTGGTTGAAGCGATCGTCGACTTTCCGCACGAGCGGCAAGGCGGCGGGCTAGATCGATACCCTCCCGGTCGGCTGATCATCTGCGACCGTTGGGGCAGAACTCCCGCCCGCTGCGAGCATGCAGGCGGCGGCGGCTGGCCGACGGCGCAGTGGCGATCCGGCCATCATGGTACCAGTTGATCGACAGTCAGGCGCTTGCCGTTGTACTCGGCAAAACCGTGGGACATGGGGGCGCCGGTCGCATCGTGATCGAAGATCAGCCGGGCGGGCCGGTCGCCGCCCAGCGGCCCGAAGGTCATCGTCAGGATCATCGCCCCGGTGTTCGCCCCCGACAAGCGCAGATCTGCCGTGTATGTCGAGTTGCCGCCCATATTGATCTGCGTCGTTTCGGTGCCGGAGTAGGACGAACGGCCGTCTTCGCTGAAGTTCACGTAAGTCTTGGAAATGCTCCCGGGGCGTCGGCGATACTCAATGTGTCCCGAGGCGCGACCGTAGACCTTGACGTCAGTCTCGGTCGTCTTGCGCACGAGGGTGGGAATGATCGAGAGGTCCGAAGAACCGTAGGGGACCGCGGCCGGGGTGGCTTTGGCCGCGACCGTTGGCGCCGCCCGGTAACCGGCGATCTCGGCGATCCGAATCCGCTTCGTGTTCGTGCCGCGGCGGTTCTCGATCCACATGCCTTTGGCGCTGCCCGGGTGCCACGACATTGGCGAGTTGAAGCTTGCCTGGGATAATTTTCAGCAAGCCATTCGGTGTCGATCTTACCTGTATAACCGCGATGAGCGAGTGAGATCAGGCTACACAGTGATCCTGTGGCGGTGAAGGGATCGCGGTGGGTCCAGATCAGCCGGGCGTCCGGGAAGACTTTCAGCAGGGTCGGGATGAACAGCGCGTGGCTCGGCATCTTGAGGTTCCAGGTACCGGGCGCTTCGGCCTGGAGGAGCTGGAGGAAGCGCTTCTGATATTCATAGGCCGATGTAACATCGGCTGAGAAAATGAACTCGCGATATCCGGGCAGCTTGCCCCGCGATTCCCACATGAGCGTCTTGAAATCGTGGGCCTGGATGAAGACGCATTCGTTCGGATAGATCGCCGAGCCGCGATAATATTTTCCCATTTCTGGCCGCGCGGCGAGCATCTGGCGCTCGGCCTCCAGCCGCGCAAGCGCGCGCGGATCGCTCTTCAGCGTTGCGCTGGTGGCGGGCGGCACCGGATCGTCGATTTCCCAGGTAAGCGGTGATCGGCGAGCCGGATCGGCGGCAAGCAGATTGCTGAGCAGGGTGGTACCGGTGCGAGGTATGCCGAACACGAACACCGGTCGTTCGATTGGCCGGGTGAGCAGTTCCGGGTGTTTTGCCAGATAGTCGGTCGTTCTGAGCCTTCCTGCCAGCGTCTTCACCAGATCGGCTCGGAACCGTTCGACCAATGGTTCAGGCCGCTCGCTGTCGCGGTTAAGGTCGGCGATCAATATGCTCAGCCCCTCGCGGAAGCTCTCGCTATCGAAGCGCTCAAGTCCGGTCGCGGACTGAGCCTCTTCGATGAGTTGGTCGATTACAAGCGGCCTAGTCATGGCTCCATATCCTCTCCTGCTGTCTGCTCATTGCGGCGGTGGATCAGGAGCAGCAACGGCGGTGGATCATGGCGTTGGGACAAAGTGTCGCGATTGGGCCAATCATCCTGAAATATGCGCGAGCCGCTGGCGGAACTGGCGAGGAGAGACTCCGGTCGCCGCGCGGAAGGCATAGGTGAAGGCCGAATGCGAGGCGAAGCCGACAGTGAATGCAATTGCCTTGACGCCCTCCGGGCCGGCAAGAAGCCGCTTGGCCTCGCGGATCTGGGTTCGGGCGACGAAATCCTTGATCGTACAGCCGCGGCTCGCGCGGAAGCCGCGGGTAAGCTGGCGCACCGAGATGTCGCACAGCCGGGCGAGTTCGGACAGCGAGGGTGATGACGAGAGATCGGCCAGCCGCTCATCGATCAGTCGCAGCCGCCAGGCGGCAAGCCCGCCTGTAACCGGTGCATCCTCAAACACTGTGCAATAGCGGGCGAGTTCGATCGCGAGTTGCCCGGTGAGATTCTCGGCCATCGCTTCACGGCCAAGTCCGGGGTGGCCCACTTCCTCGGCGAGGCGGAGCATCAGTGCGCGGATGTGCGGATGGACGATGTTGAGGACGGCTTCGAGGCGACGGTCGTTCCAGTCGGGTTCCGCGCCGAGCCAGCGTTCGACCAGTTCGCGCTTCAGATAGCAGACGACCGAGGCCTGCCGGCCGCATTCACCGCGAAAATCAATACTGTGTCCGGGTGGTGCGAGGAAGATATCGCCCACGGGCTCGAAGCGATGCGGTCCCCACTTCTCGACGAAGCATGCGCGAGCGCCTCTCGGTCGCGGGGTGAGGCAGAGATCGAGCCGATACTCATCGTTCGACTTATGGAGATTATGGAAGGAGGCAGGCATCGAGAAGCGCATTATCTGTACAACTGCCCCCTGCAGGTGCAGATCCGCCTCAATTGCCGTCATCATATCCACGCCGATATCCATGGCTGGTTCCGTCATACGCCTGCCGCCAGATTGGCCCGATAGCGATACTATTCGAAATCGCTCCTTGCTGCTTAGGATAATGCATGCGCAATCGATTCATCGGTCTGGCGATGCCCTCGGCCTTTCCGTCCCAAATCGGCCAGTCTGGCCAGATATCGACAGAGGCTGCGATTGCAGGACTCAGTTAGCCGACGGACACAGAACACACAAAAATGGGGAGGAGTGGATGGCAAAGGGCCTGTTCGATCTAACCGGCAAGGTCGCGCTCATCACCGGCGGCAATGGCGGAATCGGCCTGGGATTTGCGCGTGGCATTGCGAAGCAAGGCGGTTCCGTAGCGATCTGGGCGCGATCAGCCGAGAAGAATGCATTGGCTAAAGCCGAACTCGAAGGCTTTGGGGTCCGCGTCGAGACCTACCAGGTGGACGTGACTTCGGAAGCTGCAGTTGTTGAAGGCTTTGCCCGGGTGGTCGCCGATTTCGGTCGGGTTGACAGCGTATTCTGTTGATTTGCACTGAGATGTGACCCGGGAGGGGCATAAGTTTCCACTGAGAAGTGACCCATGTTTTGACCTCTTCCTTGGCTGATTTGTCAGGGGATACAGGAGTGATCGACATGGCATTATTGAGTGTAATCCGACGCTGGCATTT
>CANJRZ010000448.1 GCA_947476735.1 Sphingomonadaceae bacterium | reverse complement strand
TTGAGAGCCCAGACGACGCAGATCAGCAGCAACAGGAAGAAATCGCGGGGACGCATGGGCGTGCCCTATGGCGGCAGTTCGACCGGCTGGCTAGCCCGGCCGAAACATAATCGTAGGACAAAGGCTGGTCCGTCGCGGGGCGGCGTCCTACGTCCGTGGTAGCAATGGGAGGCGAGGATGAGCGACGAGAGTGAAAAGCGTGCGGCCGAGATGCTGGCCTTCATCAAAAACCATCGCCGCGACTATCACGCTTCGGGCGGGGCCAGGGGGCATATCGTCAACACTGGCGTGGTCGGCACGCCCCGCTTCAGCCCGACGCTGGTGCTCAGGACGATCGGCCGGAAGAGCGGCAATCCCCATGTCGCGCCACTCACCTACGGCCTCTGGGGCAAGGAATGGGTGGTGATCGCCTCGAAGGGCGGGGCGCCTGAGCATCCCGCCTGGTATCTCAACCTCCGGCCCGCGCCGACCTGCGAGATGCAGATCGCGACCCAGAGCTTCCGCTGCACCTGGCGCGAGGCCGAAGGAGAGGAGCGGCAGAGGGTGTGGGATTATATGTGCGCGCTCTATCCGCCCTATGCGGACTATGAAAGGACGACGCGGGGGCGGGTGATCCCGGTGATCCTGCTGCTGCCGATCGAGGAAGTGACGGCGGGCGGGGATTAGGCTGCGGCTTCCATATCTTCCTTTCGTCACCCCGGCCTTGAGCCGGGGTCCCGCTGCTTTGCCGCAACGAAAAAGAAGAAGCGGGATCCCGGGTCAGGCCCGGGGTGACGACATGGAGCAGCAGATCAGACCGGATAAGTCCCCACCGACAGCAGCCGGGTGTAGACGCGTTCGGCGATCTTCCAGCCGGCGTCAGTCTCCACCAGCCTGTCGCGATAATAGCCGAGCGATTCGAACAGCTTCTGTCCGTCACCATCCGGCCCGGACACCAGCACCGATCGCGCATGGCAGCGCGCCGATGCCTTTCCCGGCCCTTCGCTGTCGAGCACCAGATTGGTCACCGAGTGGAAGGTGGCGAGGCTTTCGTGGGTGCGGGCGATGAAGGCGACGAAGCTTTCGCTCGAATGCCATTCGCGCGGCGCGAGGCCCGGATAGCGCTTCGGATCGGCGGCGAAGACGACATGCGCATCGGCGGTGAAGCAGCTCGCCAGCAGCGGCCAGTCCTTGCTGTCGATGGCAAAGCCATAGTCGTGAATGACGCGGGTGATCGGATCGGTCGGTCCTGTCATGTGTTCGGCAGATCGATCTTCGAGAAATAATCGTCCGACGGATCGGCCCAGCCGAGCTGGACCGGCACCGAGAAGATCACGTCGATATAGGTCCAGCTGATCCGCCAGCCCTGCGCCGTCCGCCGGTATTTCTCGTCATAGCGGGCGGCGACGATCAGGCTCTGCCCGTCCTGCCCGTAGCGGGCGTCGAGATAGGCGAAGGCGCTCGCCTCGTCGCCGTCGACATCGACTTGGTGGCTGTGGATGAACTGCTTGATCAGGGTGTGCTCGGGGACATTGCCGAGCGCGGTGACGATCGCCTCGATCCCCTCGATCTTCATATGCTTGTCGAACTGGAGGATCGCGTCGTCGGCGTAGATCTCGCGAAAGCCCTCGGGCTGCCGCTCGTTGAGATAATAATGGTACATGTTCCGGAGGCGCCGGATGTCTTCGATGTCCTCGAGACGGCGAAGGCGATCTTCGATTGTCATGATGGGTTCTCTCCACACTTCCTTTTTTCGTCATGCCTGCGGAGGCAGGCATCCATGTCTCTCGTCTCCTCGGTGACATCCCACCTGTGAGAGATATGGACCCCTGCCTTCGCAGGGGAGACGAGAGAAAAGGTCCCGCACGACCCCCGCATTAATCCGCGATCTTCAGGATCAGTTTCCCCGTGTTTGCCCCCGTGAACAGCCGCATGAAGGCCGGATAGGCATTTTCCAGCCCCGACTGGATATCCTCCTCGACCTTGACCGTGCCTTCGGCGAACCACTGCGCCATCTGCCGGCCGGCCTCGTCATATTGCTCGATATAGTCGGTGACGAGGAAGCCGAACATGTTCGCCTGGCGGACGATCAGGTTCCAGATGTTGCGCGCTCCGACCGGACCCAGCGCATTATATTCGCTGATCAGCCCGCACAGCAGGATACGGCCGCGCTGGGCGATGTTCATCAGTGCGGCGTCGAGGATATCGCCGCCGACATTCTCGAACACCATGTCGACCCCGCCGGGGGCCGCGCTGGCGATCTCGGCGATCAGTGCGCGTTGCGACTTGCCCTTGTAATCGATCGCGATGTCATAGCCGAAATCGGCGGTCAGCCGGCGGCACTTCTCGGCACCACCGGCGATGCCGATCATCCGCGCGCCCTGCATCCTGCCGATCTGGCCGACGATCGAGCCGACCGCTCCTGCCGCACCTGAGACCAGCATCGTCTCGCCCGCCTTCGGCCTGAGCGCTTCGAGCACGCCGAAATAGCCGGTAAGGCCGACCGCGCCGAAGCCCGACAGGAACATGGTGGGCGAGGGGACGAAGGAGACATCGAGCTTGCGGGTGAAGCCGCCCGAACGGACGAGCAGATCGACCCGGCCGCTGTCGACCACCGTATAATCCTCGAGCGCGTTGAGCCCGAGCACCCAGTCGCCCGGCGCATAGTCGGGATTGTCCGAGGCGTGGACGCGGCCGACCGTCATCGCGCGGACCGGTGCGCCGAGCGCGATCGGCGGCATATAGCTGTCGTGCGGGTCCATCCAGCCGCGCTGGGCGGGGTCGAGCGAGGCGAAATGGTTGCGGATCACGAAGCCGCCGGGTGGCGTCGCGGGGACTGGCGTCTCGACCAGTTGGAAATCGGCAGGGACGGGCTCGCCTTGCGGCCGGCGGATCAAAAGGAACTGGCGGTTCATGAGCGGTTCGCCGTCGATGCCCATGCCGCGAGCCTCCAAATGTCGTCCTCGTAGACCCAGGCGGCGAGGAACAGATTGTCGAGCTGAAAGACCTGATCGCGGGCGTGGACCTTCATCCGCATATGGCCGGTCATGATCCCCGTCGTGCTATGGATGCGGGTGTCGTGGCTGACCCGCTCGCCGTCGCTGTAGCGGACTGTGCCATCGGCGATCCGTGCGAGATAGGCGGCCTTGCCCTCGATGAAACCGGTATTGTGCGTGTAGGTGAAGTCGTCTGTCAGGATAGCGTCGAGCGCCGCAACGTCGGATGCCATGATCATGGCGTAGCGATGATCGTCCGCGCGCAGCAGTTCTTCGGTGGTCATCGCTCAGTCCGCATATTCGTCGAGCTGGATGATGTTGCCGTCGGGATCGCGGATGAAGGCCGATCGCGCGTCGACATCGGTGGGATTGAGCGGATTATCGGCAGTGATCGCGACCGGGTGGATCAGCACCGGAACGCCGGCCGCCTTCGCCTTTTCCATCACCACGTCCATGTCGTCGACGGTGAAGGCGAAATGGTGGGTGCCCATGTCGTTGAAGGTGAGCGGCGAGAGCGGACTTGCGCGCTTCTGGCT
>CANJRZ010000447.1 GCA_947476735.1 Sphingomonadaceae bacterium | reverse complement strand
CTCGGTTCAGGTGAGTGTTGCAACCCAACCTTATCCGAAGATCTCCGATGGCCACCCGCGAAGCTGACCGGCCGCTACAGCGCTGTTGGATGGCGCGCGGCCGGTCAGCTTCGCTACCGTCGAGCTACACCACCAACCGGGACACGACCTTGCCATCGGGTTAGCATCTGTCCTTGTATGTAAGGTCCACAGCCAAATATCGTGAATCCAACCAGTATATAACTCCAATTGCTCCGCAGACGGGCGAGGCGGATAACGGTGACACGGGCAATAATCCCTAAACCTTTGCCGGTCCTAGATTAATTAGGGGTTATTGCACCTGTCACCGGAACACCCCCTTCGCCTGCCCACAGCTGCGCGATCGAAAGGAGGGCGGCGAAATCCGGAGCCCCGGCCTCGGTCCTGCGCGCTGCGGGGCCGGCTCCGATCGCCTTGTCCAAAGCGAACGCATCGAGAGAAATTGCACCGACAGACATGGTCGCTCCGCTTGACCCGTTCCCGGTAACGACGCGGCGCGCGCGGGCTTAAAGGGGAGGGGGACCGTCTTGGCGGTTTTGCCCGAGGCGGCCATGCTTGATGGGCCTCGACAGGGGCGCTGATGGACCGGAATCGACCCCATTGCGATCATTACCTTCGTCCGACAATCTGAGTGAATGAGAGCCTACGCGATACTTCCGCCGTTCGAGATGCATGGTCGAGAGGACGAACGAACCTCGGCTACCATCGAGCTTATAGCGGATTTGGTATTCAATAGCCTTCGTGGAGGTGGCGACACTTTCCAATACGCGGTCCTGTGGGCCGATCCCGGCCAGGAGCCCGGTGGTAGCTTCCATGAGGACGTCGCGGAGCCGCACATCTATGAGCTTCGGGGAGATGAGGCGTTACGTGACTGGCTCCGCAAGTCGGTTGATCCTAACAATCTTGGTGGAGGCGACGTTCGGTCCATCGGCACATGCCGCAGCGTGACCTTCGGCCACGATGGCCAAGCCTTTCTTTGTTTAAGGCATGAAGATGCGCCGCCGGTGTCACCAGACCCGCGCTTGGCCATTGTTGAAGAGCGACCCGATCTACTCACGGACACTGATTACTTCGACGGTTGGCTGCGGGGCTGATCGTCGGTTCGGCAATATCCGCCTTCCACCCTCTCGCGACGTTCCCCGTTCAAGCGTCCAGCAGCTCACATCTCCCCATCCCTCAGAAACAACTCCGCCGCCGCATCGGCGATCGCGTCGCGGTCCAGCCGATATTCGCGGTACAGATCGGGCAAATCCCCGGTCTGGCCGAAGCGGTCGAGGCCGAGCGGGCTCACCTTCTGGCCGCGAACCCCGCCCAGCCATGACAATGCCGACGGGCTGCCGTCGATGATCGTCACCAGTCCCGCCTGCGGTGACAATTCGCGCAGCAGCGACTCGACATGCGAGCGCCCCGCCGCGCCGCCGTTCCAGCGCGCCGCCTGTCGTGCCGACCAGCCGCGGTGGAGCAGATCGGGCGAGGTGACGTTGAGCAGGCCGAGGCCGGGAATATCGTCCTTCAGATCGTTAAAGGCGACGATCGCCTCCGGCGCGATCGCGCCGGTGAAGACGATCGCCGCCTCCGCGCCGGGGGCGGGGCGCATCAACCAATAGCCGCCCTTCAGCGCGTCCTGTTCCCACCCGTTATCGGCGCGCTCGATCTGGTCGATCACGCGGGTGGTGAGCCGGAGATAGACCGAGCCGCCATCCTCGGCCTGCAGATGCGCGAAGCTCCAGCGCATCATCAGCGCGAGCTCGTCGACGAAGGCGGGTTCGAAATAGGTGAGACCCGGCTGGCCCATGCCGATCAGCGGCGAGTTGATCGACTGGTGCGCGCCGCCCTCCGGCCCCAGCGTCACGCCCGAAGGAGTCGCCACCAGCAGGAAGCGGGCATTCTGGTAGCAGCCATAGTTGAGCGCATCGAGGCCGCGCGCGATGAACGGATCATAGACCGTCCCGATCGGCAGCAGCCGCGTCCCGAAGATCGGCGCCGAGAGACCGAGCGCCGCCAGCATCAGGAAGAGATTATGCTCGGCGATGCCCAGCTCGATATGCTGGCCGGCGCCGCCGCCCGCCCATTTCTGAGCCGAGGGGATCTTCGCCGCCTGGAAGACGTCCTTCAGCTCCTGCCGGCGGAACAGCCCGCGCTGGTTCACGAAAGCGCCGAGATTGGTTGAGACGGTGACGTCGGGCGAGGTGGTGACGATCCGGTCGGCGAGCGCGCGGCCGGCCTCATCGCCGGTCTTGGCGAGATCGAGCAGGATGCGCCCGAACGCGGCCTGGGTCGATTGCTCCTTGCCGTCGGGCACGGGGAGGCGGGCCGGCACCGGCACCGCTTCGACCGGACGCTGGTCGCGCCCCTGCGCCAGCGCCGAGCGGCGGACGAAGGCTTCGAGCGCGGAGATGCTGTTGCTACCGAGCCCGCCCCAGTGCGACCATTCGTCACCCTCGGCGATGTTCAGGCTCTCGCGCAGCGCGTCGATCTGGCCGGGGTTCATCAGCCCGGCATGATTGTCCTTGTGGCCCGCGAAGGGCAGGCCATAGCCCTTCACCGTATAGGCGATGAACATCGTCGGCCGGTCGTCATCGGCCTGGGCGAAGGCGTCGAGCAATGTCTCGATGCAATGGCCGCCGAGATTGGTCATCAGCGCGGCGAGGCCGTCGTCGTCGAACGAGGCGATCAGCTTGAGCGCCTTCGCGTCATTGGCGAGGTCGGCGTTCAGTCGTGACCGCCAGGCACTGCCGCCCTGATAGGTCAGCACCGCGAATTCGGCATTGGGGCAGGTATCGATCCAGCTCTCGAGCGCCTTGCCGCCGGGCCGGCGGAACGCCTCGCGCTGCTTCTTGCCATGCTTCAGCGTGATCACCCGCCAGCCGCAGGTGCGGAAAATGTCGTCGAACCGGCCGAACATCCGGTCGGCGGTCGTCGCGTCCAGTGACTGGCGGTTATAATCGACGATCCACCAGCAATTGCGGATGTCGTGCTTATAGCCCTCGATCAGCGCCTCGTAGATATTGCCCTCGTCGAGCTCGGCATCGCCCATCAGCGCGATCATCCGGCCGCTGTCGGCCTCGGCGAGCTGGCCGTGCGCGATCAGATAATCCTGCACCAGGCTGGCGAAGGCGGTGATTGCGACGCCGAGCCCCACCGATCCGGTCGAGAAGTCGACCGGGATGCGGTCCTTGGTCCGGCTCGGATAGCTTTGCGCGCCGCCCAGCGCGCGGAACCGCTGCAGCTGGTCGAGGCTCTGGTTGCCGAGCAGATAATGGATCGCGTGCAGCACCGGCCCGGCATGCGGCTTCACCGCGACCCGGTCCTGCGGCCGCAGCGCGCCGAAATAAAGCGCCGCCATGATCGCGGTGATCGACGCGCAGCTCGCCTGGTGCCCGCCGACCTTCAGACCGTCGCGGCTCTCGCGCAGA
Organism: Sphingomonadaceae bacterium; assembly: GCA_947476735.1. Lineage (GTDB taxonomy): Bacteria > Pseudomonadota > Alphaproteobacteria > Sphingomonadales > Sphingomonadaceae > Rhizorhabdus. The sequence continues at coordinate 93 of CANJRZ010000447.1, read as the reverse complement.
TGATTGGCGTTGTGGATCGTCCAGCTCGACAGCCAGCGCAGCCGCGTCTCGATCGCCTCGATCATCGCGACCGTCCCCGGGTCCTGTAGACTG
>CANJRZ010000446.1 GCA_947476735.1 Sphingomonadaceae bacterium | reverse complement strand
TTCGGGCAGGCGCTGAACCGCGACGTTCTGGTGCCGCGCCCCGGCGGCCGATTCGCGTTCGGGCGGCTGATCGGCCGCGACGGCAATCGGCTCCAGATTCTCCCGCCTGGACAGGGATCGCGCCAGCAGGTGATAGACGCGCCCTGGCTGGCGGTCACAACCCAATTGCTGCGCGCGCTCTATTGACGACCTTGTAAGCCATATATTCCGGGCCCATCATCCTGCCATCCGAGTTCAGGGCCTATCCCTAGCTGTGCAGGAATCCTTCCATGCCGAAACCAACCGAAGCCGAACTGAGCGTCACGACACCGCGTCGTCGCCCCAAACCCGAGGTGCTGGAAGTCGGTGGCCGCCGGCTCAAGCCTTCAACCCTGATGATGGGCCATGGCTATGATCCGATGCTTTCCGAAGGCGCCCTCAAGCCGCCCATTTTCCTCACATCGACATTCGTTTTTGAGAGCGCGGCCGCCGGCAAGCGCCACTTCGAGGGAGTCACCGGCAAGCGCGCCGGCGGCGCTGACGGCCTCGTTTATTCGCGCTTCAACGGCCCCGATCAGGAGATATTGGAGGACCGGCTGAGCATCTGGGAGGATGCTGAAGACGCTTTAAGCTTTTCGAGCGGCATGTCGGCAATCGCGACACTGATGCTGGCGATCGTCCGTTCAGGCGACGTCATCGTCCATTCCGCTCCGCTCTATGCCGCAACCGAGACACTGATCGGCCGTATCCTCGGCCGCTTCGGCATTTCGTGGCTCGACTTCCCCGCCGGGGCTACCCCCGAGGAGATCGCTCAGGTCATCTCCGCCGCCAAGGCTAAAGGCCGCGTGGCGCTGATTTATCTGGAGAGCCCGGCGAACCCGACCAATGCGCTGGTCGATGTAGAGGCCGTTCGCGACGCGCGGGAACGGCTGTTCGCCGACGAAAGCGAAAAACCGCCGATCGTGATCGACAATACTTTTCTCGGTCCGCTCTGGTCGAAGCCGCTCAGGCACGGAGCCGATATTGTTGTCTATTCGCTCACCAAATATGCCGGCGGACACAGCGATCTGGTCGCCGGCGGCGTTGTCGGCGCCAAGTCGCTGCTCGATCCGATCCGGGCGATGCGCAACACTATCGGAACGATCACCGATCCTAATACCGCCTGGATGCTGCTGCGCTCACTCGAGACACTCGAGCTCAGGATGACGCGAGCGGGCGAGAATGCCGCCAAGGTCTGCGCATGGCTGCGCACGCAGCCCCAGGTCGAGAGGGTCGGCTATCTCGGGTTCCTCGATCCGGCCTCGCGCCAGGCCGACATCTACCGCCGCCATTGCGAAGGCGCCGGCTCGACCTTCTCGCTCTACCTCAGGGGCGGCGAACGCGAGGCCTTCGCCTTTCTGGACGCGCTCAAGGTCGCAAAACTCGCAGTCAGCCTGGGCGGCACGGAAACGCTGGCCAGCCATCCTGCAGGAATGACCCATCTCTCGGTGCCCGACGAACGCAAAAAAGCACTCGATATTCGTGACAATCTGGTGCGCATATCCATTGGCATCGAGGATCCTGATGACCTGATCGCCGACTTCGCCCAGGCCCTGGCATCGATAGGCTGAGTTGTCTGCGGGCGCCCTGGATCAGTTCTGCCGCCCGCGGATCAGCGCGTTGAAATAGGCCATCAATCTTTCGCTCGCCGCATCGGACAATTCGATGAAAACACGCCGCCCGTCCTGTGGATCGGCGACCCGGCGCAGTAATCCCATATCGGTCAGCTGCTTGATCCAGCGAAGCGCAGTCGTGGCGGGGACGGCCGCCGCGATGCACAGACTTGATACCGCGACCGACCGCTGTTCGACCTTGGCGACCATGAGATCGAGCAATATGTCCCAGGCGGGATCGGCAAACAGCCCTCCGCCGAAGAACTCGTTGCGTAAACGCCGGGCGCGAATAATGCCGCGAATGACCGCCGGATCCAGATTCCGCATCCCATCCGCCAAGGCGGTGAAACTTTCCGGGACATCCGAGAAATCCGCAGCGATTTCCCCCTGGCCCGATGCGGCGTGCCCGTGGTCCTCCCTGCCGCCGACAACGGGCAGCCGCATCGGTAACATTTCCGGGCCGTCTTCGCGGAACTGCAGCTGTGGACGCAAGAGTCGGTCGCCCACTGCATCGGACAGCGCCTGGCGATCGGGAGAGACCATGAGGCTGATATGCGGATGCTCGATCTGCGCAGCACTTACGTCAATGAGTTCAGGCGCGATGGCGACGATACCGGCGAAGCGATCGTTCGACGCGCCATATTCGATCCGCCGAAGCAGCTGGTCGAGCAAGCGTCCATGATCGACGGTCACGTCGACGATCACAATATCCACCGCGATCTGGCTGTCGAGCCGTTCAGCCGCATCGGCGATCGGCAAGGCGGCGACGATGCGAGTGCCATGGGCGACCGCCGTTTCGCGCGCCGCCGCGATGCCGGTCTCGGTATCCCCGAAGATCAGGACGGTGGGATCATCATCCCGATAATCCATCCATTGCGCCCCAGCACGCTCCATGATTTTGCCGCCCCCGCGCGCGATGCCGCTGAAAACTTACCCGATGGACTCGCCCTGTCAGCTAAGGATTGCTCCGGAATGGATATAATTTCTCCGGGAACATCTGCGGATCGGTTTTCGTTCCTCGCGATCATCCAGCCATGGGACGAGGTGACGAACATGTCAGGCAAATATGGATCACGGAATCACCATGGGAAGCATGCCATCGACAAGGCTGAACCATTGGCGATCCGGATGCTGAAGCAGGAGCATCACATCTTTCGCGATCTCTTCGATGAAGCCCGACAGGCTCAACCCAAACGACTGACGGAAATCTCCCGCGAACTGTGCATGCGCCTGACGGTGCACATGACGATCGAGGAAGAGTTATTCTATCCGGCGCTCAAGCCGATCATCGGCGGCGATGAGATCAATGAAGGCATTGTCGAGCACCAGTCCGGCAAGCGGATCATCGCCGAGCTGGAACAGCTCGATGGAATCGAGGAATTGTACGGGTCGAAAGTTCACGTGCTCGGCGAAGAGACCATCCATCACATCGACGAGGAAGATGAGGGTCTCTTCGAGGACGCGAACAAAGCCCATCGCGCTGGCGACATCGACCTCGACGCTCTTGGTGAAACGCTGCGCTCCCGTCAGGCAAAGTTGTACGACGATATCGCCGCGACCGGCGAGACCGGCAGGACCCGCGAGGCGCAGCCGGACGAAGTGAGGAAGGCCTAAATCAGAGGGTCAGCGCTGATCGAGACCGGTTTTCGGCCACTTGATAGAGAGTGAACTCGTCAACGACCGGCGCGCCCAACGCCGCTTCGAACGCTTGTCGATTGGCCTCGACACCGTAGGCGCCGCGCGCTTCGTTGCCGAGATTGGACTGGAAGATGCCGGCAGCGCTGACCGGGAGGAAATCCTCGTAGATGATCGGATCGGCGATGACATCGCCGGCCGCGATCGCGTCTTCCAGATCGGCCGCCCGCACAGGCCGGCCGCTGTAGCGGAAGAAGGCGAGGC
>CANJRZ010000445.1 GCA_947476735.1 Sphingomonadaceae bacterium | reverse complement strand
TCAACCCCGGGTCGTGGAGCCGCAATTACCGGCAAGCGACGCCACCTCCCCGCCGCCCGAGAAATAGGCGCGATGGGGTTGATCGGAGTATCCGGGACGCCCTAGTCTAACGCACATGAGGCTGATGATCTTCGGCGCGACCGGCAAGGCCGGCGAGGGCGCGCTCGGCGACGCCCGGCGCGACGGACCTATCGACAAAGTTGTCGCGCTACTCGAGACCGACGATACCGGTGCCACAGGACCCCGGCCATGACGCGGCCTACCGCCGCTGCGCGCCGCCCGATCGGCTTGCTCGGTATCCCGACCGACAGCAATTCCTCCTACCTGCGCGGCGCCGCCCGGGGGCCAGAGGCGATCCGTGCGGCACTCGCCAGCCCGCACGGCAACGCCGCCGCCGAAAACGGCCTTGAGATCGAACGGGAGATACTCGTGCTCGATCAGGGCGACGTCGCGATCCGCGAAACCGAGGCCGATGACGCGATGATTGCCGCAAAAATCCGCGGGATCGTCGCATCCGGCACGCTACCGCTGGCACTCGGCGGCGATCACTGGATCACCGCGCCGATCGTCCGGACGCTCGCCCAGCTCCACGGCCCGCTCCACATCCTCCACATCGACGCCCATCCCGATCTCTATGACGCGCTCGACGGTAACCGCCGCAGCCATGCCTCTCCCTTCGCCCGGATATTGGAAGCTGGCTCTGCCGCGCGCCTCGTCCAGGTCGGCGTCCGCACCGTCAACGCCCACCAGCGCGCCCAGGCCACCCGCTTCGGTATCGTCGAGCAGATCCCCGCCCGCCGTCTCCCGCTGGTCGATCTCCCGATCCTCGCCGGCCCGCTCTATATTTCGATCGACCTCGATGGCGTCGACCCGTCCGAAGCCCCCGGCGTCTCGCACCACGAACCCGGCGGGCTGACGGTCCGAGAACTCCTCGATTTGCTCGATCGCCAGTCAGCATGGCTGGCCGGGGCCGACATCGTCGAACTGAACCCGGCTCGCGATCGCGACGGGATCACCGCAGTTCTGGCGGCGAAGCTGGTCCGCGAGATCGCAGCTATGGCGGGCGCGGCCTGAGCGGGTGAGAAACTGTTCGGCGCTACGAGTCGACGGATGGATGAAATGAGGGCAGTGTTGTGGTGATTCCGGTCTCAACCCTTCGTCTGGTTGAACCGGTAATACCAATCTCATCTCGCTCCGGGGGGGAATGCTATGAGAATATTGATCTTCGGGGCGACCGGTATGGTCGGTCAGGGCGCGCTCCGCGAATGCCTGCGCGATGGGCGGGTCACCGAAATCCTCTCGATCGTACGTGCGCCATCAGGCGTATCGGACCCGAAACTGACCGAAATCATCCTCACGGACCTGACCCTGATCGCCAGTCAGGCGAGCCGCCTCGGCCATTTCGACGCCTGCCTCTATTGCGTCGGCGTCTCCGCGCTCGGTATGTCCGAAGCCCAGTACACCGAGGTCACCCATGATCTGACCATGACGATTGCGAAGGTCCTGATTCGACGCAATCCGGCGATGACCTTCATCTATGTGTCGGGCACCGGTACGTCCCGCAACAGCCACCAGATGTGGGCAAGGGTCAAGGCGCAGACCGAAGACGAGCTCGCCGCGATGAAGTTCAAGGCGGTGTTCGATTTCCGCCCCGGCTTCATCCAGCCCCTCCACGGCGTAACATCGAAGACCGGCTGGTACACGGCCCAGTACCTGCTGACCCGCCCCTTCGCCCCGCTGTTCGTGTACCTTTTCCCCCGGCTGGCGACCACGACCGAGCGCCTCGGCCGGGCGATGCTCAAGGTCGCCGCGGACGGCTATCCGGTCAGGGTGCTGGAGAATATCGATATCAATGCGGCAGGAGGAGCCTGACGCGGGCGTAAGGGCTTAAACCGAACTGGAGCGCTCCCCTGGCTTGAGGCAGCGAAAATGCTTGGATGGCGGGCCCATGTGCCAAAACCCCTCGACAGAAATGCTCGGGCAGCAGGGGAGCCTCCTGGGACAGGTCGGAAATCCCTCGGCAAGCCCGCCAATCCTGAACCAGCCGTAACCGGTCGATCGCCTCCTCATCCGCCGCGTCAGGCCCGTTCAAGCCACACAGCGGTCGGCCCGCGCAGGCTGAAATCGCCGTATTTGACCGGCCCGGCGATGCGAAAGTCCGGAATTCGATCGAGCACTGCCGATGTCACCACCTGTGCTTCCATCCGCGCGAGAATAGCGCCGAGGCACGTGTGCAGACCGAAGCCGAAGCCGAGATGCGGTTTTGGCTCGCGGCGGATGTCGAACACGTCCGGATTGTCGAACCGCGCGGGATCGCGGTTGGCGGCGCCATTGAGCATGAAGATCTGCTCGCCGGGTTTCAACTCGACGCCCTCCACGACCAGGCCTTCCTGCCGCACCGCGCGTATGATCACCTGGGTGGCGCCCTGCCAGCGCATGACCTCCTCGATCGCGCCAGGCAGTAGCGCGCGATCCGCGACGATCGCCCTGCGGTCTTCCGGTCGTTCGCCGAGGATATGGAGGATATGGCCCAGCCATTTGGCAGTCGTTTCATTCCCGGCGAAAAGAAGTTGGCGGACGTTCGCCACCATCGCCTTTTCGGTCAGCCGCTCGCCGATCTCCGAGTTGACCAGCCGGCTGATGATGTCATCGCCAGGATTGCTGCGGCGATAGGCGAACTGCTCTATCAGGAAGGCCGCCAGATCCCGCTTTGCCCGCTCTGAGGCCAGCCAATAAGGGTCGTTGTCATAGTCGATCGGAAAGCCGCTGGTCGCAGCCTCCGACATGCGGTCGCTCCATTCGATGACCAGCGGGATATTGTCGTCCGACACCCCCATCATATGGGCGATGACAAAGGCCGGCAGCGGGCGACATAACGCCGCCATGATTTCCACCCTGTTGCCCGCCTTCAGTTCGGCTTCAACGGTATCGAGCATGTCATCGGCGACAGTGCGAACGAACCTGGCCAGCGCGGCGATCGCTCTACGGCTGAAATTGCCGACCCAGACGTCGCGCAACTCGTTATGCGCCCGCTTTTCGTCGATCGAGATGAAAGCGTCGGCGCCGAAGAACTCGACCATAACCCCGTCCTGGCCGAAATATTCCGGGCGGCTGAGCAGCTGGCGGCTGACCCGGTCGTCCGCGGTCATCCAGTAGCCGCGCTCGTTCCACACCAGCGTGCCGGCCGCGCGCACCGTCTCTAGCACCGCCCAGGGATCTGCAATCACTTCGGGGGTGTTGAAGTCGATATCGAGCCGGGGATAGGCCCTCGCATCGCTTTGCTCGGTCGTCGCGGTCACCTTCGATACCCTCTCGATTGATCGCCCGGTGAACCCCGGACGCATTGATCGGACGCAGTCTGCCGCGCTGCGCCCCACCAGTCGATCTATATCGAAATCAGGTACTTCTCTACAGTCCATGCACCCTGAAATCCGATCGGGCGGCTCGTGGTTTCCCGGCTAAATCAGCCCCGCCAGCGGCGACGACGGATCGGCATACATCCGCCGCCCCATTCGCCCGGCCCGGTAAGCGAGCCGCCCGCT
>CANJRZ010000444.1 GCA_947476735.1 Sphingomonadaceae bacterium | reverse complement strand
CGCAGCGGATCCGCGCCTCGTGGGTTCGGTGCTCGCGGAGGGCTACCGTTTCTATCCTGCCGTCCAGTGGAGTTCGCGCCAGCCGCTCGAGGATATCGAATATGACGGCATTCCCTTCTCCAGGGGACAGTGGATCTACCTCCACAACCTTGCCGCCAGCCGGGATCCGAACGCATTCCCCGATCCGGACCGCTATGACATTGAACGTGAGCAGCGCTTCGCCCTCCCGTTTGGCCGAGGCCTTCACCATTGTGTGGGTCAGCTGCTCGCGAAGATCGGCATGGAAGAGGCCATGCTGATCCTTACGCGACGCCTTGCCGACCCGCGCATTGTCGGCGACGTCCACAGTGTCAGCCCCACGGCGATGGTTGGGGGGCCCGAGCATCTTCCGATCGGTTTTCGGCTACGGACATGAATATAGCTGCCTGTAGCGGTCCGCGGAAGCAGGCCGTGACCGCGCGGACGTGTTTCACGACTTGGGAGTAAGCGCCGTTGCAGGATTTCGCCTGCGAGCCGCGAAGTCCCCGGCGCGCCGTCCCCCCGGTTGCCATCGAGCGAAATGGGGAGAACGCCCTGTGCAGCCCGATCGCGTTGGAACCCGAGGCCGGATCCGGCCGGCTGATGGATAATAGGGGCCACTTGCATGCCCCTTTGCCGTCACTCCTGCGGAGGCAGGAGTCGATGTCTCTCGCCTCGCCGAAAGCATCTGAGAAAAAACAGACATGGATTCCTGCCTTCGCAGGAATGACGGGTTGAGGGCCGCTCACCCCCACCCCCCATCGAATTCCGCACACAACGCCATATACCCGGAAAATCGCCAGCCGAACGGCAGGAGATTATGCCAGCCCTTCCTCGGCCAGTGCCCGCCGCACCGCGGGACGGTCGGCGATTATCGCCCGGAAGCGGTGGAGATGCGGCCAGATTGTGGTCGGAACATCGTGATATCTGAACCAGCCCGTCGCCACGAACAGGAAGATGTCGGCGATCGTCGGCCTGTCGCCCTCGAGCCAGGGGCTCTGCGCCAGCCGGGCGTCGGCATGGGCGGTTCGCTGCCTGAGCAGATCCATGATTGCGCCCCGCTGGGCGGCGGTCAGATCCGGTTGGGTGAAGCGCATGAACTTCTGGTGGAGTTCGGTCGCGACGAAGCTCGTCCAGGCCAGCACGCGATAGCGTGCGCGGCTGCCCGCCTCCTGACAGAGGCCGCTGTCGGGCGCCATATCGGCGATATATTGGAGGATCGACAGCGTTTCGGTCAGTATCTCGCCGTCGCCAAGCTCCAGCGCAGGTACATAGCCATTCGGGTTGACGGCGAGATAGCTGCTCCCGTCTTCGTTGAGGTGGGCATGATGGTCGACGCGGACCAGCCCATAGTCGAGACCGGACTCGGCCAGCGCGATATGCGACGCCAGCGCGATGGAATCGGGAGCATAATAGAGCTTCATGGGCCGTCTCTTTCTTGCGGAGTAGGGTCAGGCCTTTGGTGGCCACTCCGCTTCGGTCTTCATGCGGCTCGCATGCTCGACGAAGGACTGGCCCATCGCCTCGACCATTGGCTGGATGAATTCGTCGGCCTTGACGGTGGTATATTCGGCCGACTGGGCGCGCCGGTCGCTGTGCTGGAAGCGCGGCATGACATGGCGTGCGAGACTCTCATAGCTGAGCTTGGTCGCGGTCCAGTTGGCGGCGTTGTGGGCCAGGCAGAGGAAGCGACCGAAGCCGCCCGACTGATCGAGCAACCCCTCGATCCGCGCGGCGATGTCGTCGGGCGTGCCGAGCGTCAGCACGCCGAACGGGTTGATCCCCTCGGTGGTCCACAGCTTCACCGCATCGTCACCGGTCACGACCCCGGCGAGCGCCTCGCGCATCGGCGCGCCGCCGATTCCGCGCAGATAGTTGATGACGTTGGGAATGATCCCCTCGGCCACCTCCTTCCACGCCTGCTCGCGGGTCGGGGCGATATGGATCGGCACCACCACCCGCCAGTTGTCGCGATGAACGGTCTGGCCGTTTTCGGCAGCCACCTCGGCGCAGATCCGCCAGTGATCGGGCAGTGCCGCCGCACCCATGCCGGTCGAGGCCGCGACCGACAGCATCGACAGGCCATGCTTGCCCGCGACCACCGGGCCGTTGGGCGTGAAGGTGCAGGCGATCGCCATCTCCATCCGCGGCGCCTGGTAGGGAAGAATCTGGAGTCGCGCGTCGACGAGCTTGAACCAGCCGGCATCCATGGTCACGGTGCGCCCGGCGAACAGCTCGATCATCGCCTCGAGCGACTGGTTCATCATCGTGCGCTGATCCTTGGGGTGGATGCCCATCATGAAGGCGTCGGCGGGAAGCTGGCCCGGCCCGACCCCGAACATGACCCGTCCCCGGGTCTGATGATCGAGCTGGACCATCCGATCGGCGAGGATCATCGGATTGTGATAGCCGAGCGAGACCACGCCGGTGCCGAGCATGATCCGCTTCGTCCGCGCGGCCGCACCGGCGATGAACAGCTCGGGCGAGCCGATGATCTCCGCGCCGCCCGAATGATGCTCACCGATCCACGCCTCGTCATAATCGAGATCCTCCAGTATCTCGACGAGCTGCATGTCGCGCTCAAGCGCGAGCGTGGGATTATCCCCGAGCCCGTGGAACGGCGCGAGAAAGGCGCCAAAGCGCATGCGGGCGGGGCGGTAGGTCAACATCTCTCTCCCGGTGGATCGTTTCGGCGAATCTAACTGGTCTATTCGACAGATATAGCCTAATTCATCCAATGATGAATATGTGGGCGACCCGCATCCGGGAACGCCCGCCGGAGGAGAGGACGCCGATGAACAAGCCCAATCTCATCATTCGCAATGGCCAGGTGATCGACGGCACCGGCCGACCGAGCTTCCGCGCGGACATTGCTGTATCGGGCGACCGGATTGCGAAGATCGGTTATGTTCCAGAGGTTGAAGGCGCAAAGGTGATCGACGCCGGCGGCATGGCGGTCTCGCCCGGCTTCATCGAGCTGCACACCCATTATGACACCCAGCTCACCTGGGACCGCAAGGCCTCTCCGGCCGCCAAGCATGGCGTGACGACGGTGGTGGCCGGCGGCTGCTCGCTCAGCCTCGCCCCGGTCCTGCCGTCAACGAAACAGCGGATCAGCGATATCTTCTACAAGATCGAGGATCTCCGCTCCGAATATTTCGAAGCCGCGGTTCCCTATAGCTGGGAGAGCTTCAAACAATATCTGGAGTTCATCACGCCGGGCCTCGGCATCAACGTCGCCCCGGTGGTCGGCCATTCGGCGCTGCGTCTCTATGTGATGGGCGCCGATGCCCAGAAGCGGGCCGCAACGCCGCAGGAGCGCGATGCGATGGCGTCGATCCTGCGCGAATCGCTTGAGGCCGGCGGCGTCGGCCTGTCGAGCTGCTACGAGCATCTCCACGACGAGTTCGACCAGCCGATGCCCGCGGCCTATGCCGACTGGGAGGAGCGGCTCGCGCTCGCCCGGGTCTGCGCCGAGACCGGCCGCCACTGGGTGCAGTTCTCGATCGATCCGATCCAGACCGATAT
>CANJRZ010000443.1 GCA_947476735.1 Sphingomonadaceae bacterium | reverse complement strand
CGCCTCATCGGCACCCCACAGGCTATAGAAGTCCATCACCGCGGTCTTGCCCGGCTCAAGCACCTCGTCGCTGACGACGATGGCTTTGCCTGCGGCATTCTGCCCCGTCACGACCCTGCGTACGCCCATCGAATCTCTCCTTCTTTGCTTTGCGGAGACTGTGCGGGCATCGGTGCGGGCTGGCAAGCGTGCGAGCCTTGTCTATAGTGAGCGCAGGACGAAGGGGACGCGATGGCCCATTTCCTGCTGATCTATGATCTGGCCGACGATTATCTCGAACGGCGCCCGGCTTTCCGTGGCGAGCATATCGGTCTCGCCTGGGCAGCGGCGGAACGGGGCGAACTGGTGCTCGGCGGCGCGCTCGCCGATCCCGCCGACCATGCGCTGCTGCTGTTCGAAGGAGAGACTTCCGCGGGGGCCGAGTCCTTCGCGAAGACCGATCCCTATGTGACGAACGGACTGGTCAGGAGTTGGCGCGTGCGGGCCTGGACGACGGTAGTTGGCGAGCGGGCGACGTCGCCACTCAGGCTCTAGCAGCTGATCCAGCGTGCGAGCAGGTCACGCGCCGCGAAGCTGTCGATCGCCTTGGCGGCGATGCTGATGCCCTGGGCCCAATCTGTCGCTTTTTCGGCCACGATGAGCGCGGCGGCGGCATTGAACAGCACGGCGTCGCGATAGGCGCCAGGCTCTCCATCGAGCAGGCGGGCGAGTGCTGCGGCGTTAAAGGCGGCATCCCCGCCGCGCAGCGCTGCAAGCGGGTGACGCGGTAGGCCGACATGTTCGGGCTGGATGCGCGCGGGCCCGAAGCCGATCGCGCCCAGCCGGAAGATGCTGCTCGGTCCGTCGATCGAAAGCTCGTCGAGCGGTTCGTCGCCCGATACGAGCATGACGGCTTCGCATCCGATCCGGTCGATCGCGCCCGCATAAACGGGCAGGAAATCAGGTCGGGCGACGCCGATCAGCTGGCGGGTAACACTGGCCGGATTGCAGATCGGCCCGAGCAGGTTGAAGATCGTTCGGCGCCCGATCCGCTTGCGGATGGGGCCCAGCGGCTTCAGCGCCGGATGATGCTTCTGCGCGAACAGAAAACAGATGCCGATCTCGGCCAGCGAGGCTTCGGCCCGCTCGGACGCGCGGTCGAGATCCAGTCCGAGCGCCTCCAGCGTGTCCGCCCCGCCCGCTTTGGAAGAGGCCGCGCGGTTGCCATGCTTGGCGACCGGGACGCCTGCTGCCGCGACGACGATTGCCACCGCGGTCGAGACGTTGACGCTGTGGGCGCCATCGCCGCCGGTGCCGCAGACGTCGATCGCGCCGTCGGGGGCGCTGATCCGGATCATCCGCTCGCGCATCGCCAGCGCCGCGCCGGCAATCTCCTCGCTGGTTTCGTCGCGTTCCGACATCGTGGTCAGGAAGGCGACGAGGCTCTCCTCGTCATAAGCACCATCAAGGATCGCCGCGAAAGTATCATAGGCGAGCTGCTGGCCCAACGGGATGATGGCATCGGGCAATTCGCGCAAGGTCAGGCGCGCTCCCTCACCTTCATCCCCGCGGCGCGCATGAAATTGGCGAGCATCGCATGGCCATGCTCGGTGGCGATGCTTTCGGGATGGAACTGGACGCCATGGATTGGCAGCGTCGCATGGCGGACGCCCATCACCTGGCCATCGGGGGTCCGCGCGTTGATGATGAGCTCGGCTGGCATCCCCTCTTCGGGGACGATCAGCGAATGATAGCGGGTCGCTGTGAACGGCGAGGGCAGACCTTCATAGAGGCCCGTATTGTCGTGGAGAATCGGGCTGGTCTTGCCGTGCATCAGCTGGGGCGCCCGGATCACCTGGCCGCCGAAATGCTGCCCGATCGACTGGTGGCCCAGGCAGACGCCGAGCAGCGGCCGCTTTTGCGCAGCACAGGCGCCGACCAGTTCCAGGCTGATGCCCGCCTCATTGGGGGTGCAGGGCCCTGGCGAGATCAGGAAGGCTTCGGCCCCGCTCGACATCGCCTGACCGACGCCGATCGCGTCGTTGCGGACGACCTCGACCTCGGCGCCCAGCTCCATCAGATAATGGACGAGGTTCCAGGTGAAGCTGTCATAATTGTCGATGACGAGGATCATGGGGGGTGCCTGTAGCGGGTCTGCTATTCGAGTGAAAGCCTAAGCCTCCAAGCCGGCGAGGGAAGGCCGGACGAACCCGGGTGCCGTGTATCGGTAGCTACTCCTTCGCCTGCGCCGTCATGGCTTCGACATCCTCGTCGAGCAGCAGCCGGTCCCGCTGTAGCGCCGCAATGCTGTCCAGCATCACTTTGGAGCGTGGCGTGTCACGATAACGTTCGGCAAGCGAAAGGCGCGGGTCGGACCCCCGCGAAGCGGCGTCCTTCGCGAACGGGCTCCAGGCACCAAAGACGAAGCACATATCGCCCGCCGCATAGCCTTCTCGGCGCAAGTTCCAGGGCAGGTAACTGCCTTTGGCCGCCGCCACTTCGGGCAGGCGGATGCCGGGCAGGTCGGTACCGTCGGCATCGACGATCGGCACCAGCACCGGCCAGCCCCTTGATCCGGCCGGCGGGATCGGACGGTTGATCACCCTGGGCCAGTCGATACCGACCGACCTCAGATCGGGATGCTCCTGATCCTCGACCGCGACCAGTTCCCTTCGGTCGATCCGCGGCCAGCAGCTCGCGGGCGGCTCCCTGCCGTCGCGGGTCCATTCGACCAGCGCGACTATGAGCGAGCGCACCAGCGAGCCATAGACGAGCGGGTTGGCCGGGCTCTGGCAGATCGGCAGGGACATGTTCGGCCCATGGGATCCGCCGGCAATCAGATAGGCGCGGACATTGGTCGGAAAGTCGAGGTCGTGGTCGAGCCCGCCGGTGCCGACCAGCGACGCGCCCGCCTGCCAGAACTCGCCGCTCGTATCGATGTGGAAGACCTTGGGGCAGGTGCCGTCCGCCTCGCAGCGGGCGAGGATCGAATCGGTCTTGCCGGTCACCGGGTCCGTCGCCGCCGAATAGGCGAAGGGGAAGTCGAAGCCGGGTACATCATGCTCCTCATGCTGGCGCGAAAAGCGCCCCGGCTCGGCGAAGCGGAAATTGGTGAAGCTGCGCCGGCCGCCAGGGATCATCGAGATAACCCCGTCGAACACCTTCTTCCCCGCCAGGTCGCGGTTGAAGCCTTGCCAGAGGAAATCGCGCAGATAGCGGCCCGATTGCGAGATGCCGATCGAGATTACCGTGTCGAAGCGGGTGTCGGCGAGCGGATTCCCCTCCGCGACCGGCGCGTGGCGCAACCACGAGACCAGATCGCGCACCGCGGTGAAACCCAGCCCCATCACCCGGGGATCGCGCGCCATGTAGGAGAATCGGTAGATTGCGCCCGCATCCATGTCGGCGGGCCGCTGGAGCGTGACATGGCGGTCGTCGACAAAACGCCAGGCGCTGATCGGCACCTCGCGTTCCGGATCGTCGGCCAGCTGGCGTACCGTCAGCCGCGCGGTCGCCGGATCGAGCGAGGCCGCATTATAGGGCAGCGCGATGTGGTTGGTCGTCTCGTCG
>CANJRZ010000442.1 GCA_947476735.1 Sphingomonadaceae bacterium | reverse complement strand
TATAGCCCGAGGCCGGATCAAGCCGCAGCAGCCGCATCGCCCAGAGCAGGCGGCGGTGCACCGGCTTCAGTCCGTCGCGGACATCGGGGAGCGATCGCGCCGTGATCGTCGACAACGCGTAGACGAGGTAGCGATCGGAAAGCGCGCTTTCGAAAGATGTGTTGCGAACGCTGTCCTCGGGCAGCTCGGCGATATCGGTCATGGCCCCGCTCTAGAGCGTAACAGGCCGTGTGGGAAAGGCCCGGCTTAGAATTGTCCCCAGCTTTTAGATCCTCCCCATCGCGCAGCGATGGGGAGGATTTAAGCTGTTTCCGCCGCCACCTCGGCCATCAGCCATTCGCGAAAAGCCTTCACCTTGGCCGAATTGAAGCGATGCTCAGGGCAGGCCAGCCAGAAGCTCCCACGCCGGCCGACATGGGGAAAAATCTGAACCAGTCGTCCGGTGGCGATCTCGAACGGCCAGAAGCGCGGAGTCAGCATCGCCACACCCTCCCCTGCTATCGCAGCCATGCCTTCAATCACCTGGGAATCGACGTGCAGCGACCTGCGGGCATCCGCGGGGAAGTCCACGTCTAACTGGGTGAACCAGGCACGCCACCAGATGTCGTCTGAGTTTAGCCGCAAGACGGCGAGGAGCTGTGCCGGATCATCAAACGGCCCCTCGCGTTCGAGAAAACTCGCGCTGCACATCGGCGTGAATTCCGCCGGAAACATCTCGACCGCGCGCACCCCCGGCCATTCGCCCATGCCGAGACGGATGGCGACGTCGACCTCGTCGCGGCTGAAATCGGCCAGCTCATGGGTCGCGAGCAGGCGGATCGCGAAGTCGGGCCTGGCGAGCTGAAAACGTGCCAGCCGCGGGCCGAGCCACCCCGCCGCGATACCCGGCGCCGCGCTGATCGTCAGCACGCCATTTTCGACCTCACGCACCTTCGCGAAGGCTTCGTCCAGCATGTCGAAGGCCGCGGAGATCTGCGGCGCCAGCCGTTGCCCGGCGGGGCTGAGCGACACCCGCCTGCCGGACCGGATGAACAGCGGCGCGCCCAGCCGGTCCTCGATCATCCGGATCTGGTAACTGACCGCCGCCTGGGTCATCGCCAGCTCCTCGGCCGCGCGAGTGAAGTTCAGATGACGCGCCGCCGCCTCGAACACCCGGACCGCGCTCAACGGGGGAAGGAATCGGGCCATATTGATAAACTCACCTTATCAGTGATGTCCGATAACCGTTTGGCGCCATCCGGGGAATATTCATATTTAGAGGGTCGTCCCAAGGCTGGAGATGATCATGGAACCAATAAGCAAATTCAAGGATTGGGGTCCCGCCCTGCGTGGTCGGATCGCCATCGTCCGCACCCGGCTCGCAGCCGGCATCCAATGGTGGGCCGAACATCAGGCATGGCCTGCCATCGATGACATCCGGATCGACAGCCAGCGATCAACCTGCAACTGACACCGGAAAGTCGTGGCATTTCCGTTATCCCCGACATGTTGGGGGAGGACGGCCCCGGAGGGGGGTGACGAACGCGCCAATAGCCGTCATGTTCAGCCTGTAAACATGACCGGAACCGGCTCTCGATGCGTTTCGTCCCCTTGCTTGTCCTCGCCCTGTTGTCGATCGCGACATCCCGGCCCGCCTTCGGCCTTGACTTCAGCCGCCCTCAACCGCTTCCGGTTGAACGCCAGGTGCCGCCGGCGCGCGACATCCCCTATCCGGGTACGATCGGCCTGAATGTCGACGCCACCGATGTGGCCCGCGGCATATTCAGGGTGCGCCAGACGATCCCGGTCGCGGCGGCCGGCCCGCTGTTCCTGCTCTATCCCGAATGGCTGCCCGGCAATCATGCGCCCCGCGGACCGATCGACGATGTCGCCAACCTCCGGGTGACCGCCAACGGTCAGGATCTCGGCTGGAAGCGCGATCCGGTCGATGTCTATGCGATCCGGGTCGAAGTGCCCGAAGGCGCCCGGTCGATTGACCTCGCCTTCGACTATGTCTCGCCGGTCTCCGCCGCGCAGGGCCGCGTGGTGATGACCCGCGAGATGCTGAGCCTGCAATGGAACCTCGTCGCTTTCTACCCCGCCGGCTATTTCACCCGCCGAATCTCTGTCGCGCCGTCGGCAACCCTCCCGGCGGGATGGGGCTATGGCGTCGCGCTCGATCCGGTCCCTGGCCAGCCGACCGGATCGCCAAGAGACCCAATCGCCTTCCGCACCGTCGATTTCGAGACGCTGGTCGACAGCCCCTTGCTGGCGGGGCGCTATTTCAAACAGATTCAGCTGAGCCCGAAGGTCCGGCTCAACATCGCCGCCGACAGCCCCGGCGAGCTCGAGGCCACCCCGCAGCAGATCGAGGCGCATCGCCAGCTTATCGATCAGGCCGCCCGGCTGTTCGGCACCGAACATTTCGACCGCTATGAGTTTCTGCTGTCGATCAGCGATCGGCTCGGCGGCATCGGTCTCGAGCATCAGCGATCGAGCGAAGATGGTGTCGCCACCGGCTATTTCACCCGCTGGGAAGAACAGACCCAGCGCCACAATCTGCTGCCGCACGAATATGTCCACAGCTGGAACGGCAAATACCGGCGCGGCGCCGATCTCTACACGCCGGATTACAGCGTGCCGATGCGCAACTCGCTGCTCTGGGTCTATGAAGGGCAGACCCAGTATTGGGGCTATGTGCTGCAGGCGCGATCGGGCCTCGTCTCGGTCGACAATACGATCGGCGCGCTGGCGATGATCGCGGCCTCGCTTGATCAGAAGCCCGGGCGGAACTGGCGCCCGCTGATCGACACCACCAACGATCCGATCATGGCCGCGCGCCGGCCCCAGCCCTGGCTCAGCCTGCAGCGCTCCGAGGATTATTATAATGAAGGCATGCTGGTCTGGTTCGATACCGACATGCAGCTGCGCACCCTGACCGGCGGAAGGCGTTCGCTCGACGATTTCGCCGCGGCCTTTTTCGGCATCCGCGCGGGCGATGGCGGCGTGCTGACCTACAGCTTCGAAGACATCGTCCGCACCCTCGATGGCATTGCCCCCTATGACTGGGCCACCTTCCTGCGCGACCGCGTCGATCGGCCTCGGCCCAGGGCGCCGCTCAGCTGGATCGAAAAGGGCGGCTTCCGCCTCGTCTATGATCGCCAGCCGACCATCTATTGGCGGCTCGAGGAACGCAGGCGGAAAAACGCCGATTTCAGCTATTCGCTCGGCCTCATCGTCGACAACACCGACCGCAGCATCGATCAGGTGGTCTGGGACAGCCCGGCCTTCGCCGCCGGGCTCACCAATGGCGATGTCCTGGTCGCCCTCGACGGTGAGAATTTCGACAGCGGCGAGCTCGAGGAACGGATCGACAGCGCCGCCACCAGCCGCCAGCCGATCGAACTGCTCGTCCGCCACGGCGATCAGTTCCGCACGGTGACCATCCCCTATTATGGCGGCAACCGCTATCCGCGGCTCGAACGGATCGGCAACAAGGCCGGCTGGCTCGATTACCTGCTCGCGCCGCGCCGCTAGGGCGCGACCACCCCACCGTTCGCCTCTTCCCTCCTACTT
>CANJRZ010000441.1 GCA_947476735.1 Sphingomonadaceae bacterium | reverse complement strand
GACGGGGACGAGGCGAGCGGCAACGCCTATGTCGATGCGCGCTACGCGTTCGACGGGCACAGCATCATCGCCTGCGCCATGTATGACGAGAAGTACCGGCGAACCAACGAGGGCTGGAAGATCAGCGAAATGATCGTCACCGTCCATTTTGCGGTCCCGGTCCAGCAGGGCTGGGGCGGCGATCTGCCGGCCATGGCCGCCTGGGATCGCACGACGCCGCCGACGAGGGAGAAGAGATGAGAATCTGCCGTTTTGACCGGGGCGCCGAGCACGATCGGCTGGGGGTCGTTAAGGGCGACCGGGTGTTCGATGTCAGCGCCGCGATCGACCTGCTCGAGCCGGTGCGCTGGCCGGTGCCGATGGGCGATCGGATGATCGCCGCGCTCGACCGCATCCGGCCGCGCATGGAAGCGCTGGTCGCCGAAGGCGCGCCGAGCTTCCCGCTCGACGAGGTCCATCTCAAGGCGCCGGTCGCCAATCCGTCCAAATTCTTCTGCGGCGCGGGCAACTGGCCCGAGCATAAGGAGCAGATGGGCGGCCTGACGATTCACGACATGGGCTATCTCTACAAAACAACCAACGCGCTCGCCGGCGCCGGCGACGATCTCGAGCTGTTCGCGCCCGGCCGCTCCACCCTCCACGAGGCCGAGCTGGCGATCATCATTGGCAAGCAAGGCGCGCGGCTGACCCGCGACGAGGCGATGGACCATGTCGCCGGCTATGCGATCGGCCTCGACATGACGATGGCCGGCCCCGAGAATTTCACCCACAATAAATGCTATGACGGCTTCGGCATCATCGGCCCGTGGATGGTGACCGCCGACGAGATCCCCGACCCGCGCGAGCTGAGCTTCCGCTTTTACGTCAATGACGAGCTGCGCCAGGCCGACAAGATCGAGCGGCTCAACTTCGACGTCCAGGAGCTGATCGTCTTCGCGTCAAGCATCGCCACCCTCTACCCGGGCGACATCATCATGACCGGGACCCCGATCGGCGTCGCGCCGGTGGTGCCCGGCGACGTGATGCGGACCGAGTTCGACGTGATCGGGACGATGGTGACGAAGGTGACGGGGGTGGTCTGAGGAAAAAGGCAGCGGCAAGCCGGATCCTCCCTGTGCGCAGCATGGAGAGGGGGACCATCCAAAGGGTGGTGGAGGGGTTTGCACCCTCAACGACTTTGCAGATGGAGATGGTTAAGACCCCTCCACCGGCTGCGCCGGTCCCCCTCCCCATCGCAAGCGATAGGGAGGATTTATGCACGAGATCCTGTCCCGCTTTCCGCACGCAGGGCTCATGAGCTTGAGCCCTCCGCGCTTTTGTGGAAGAGCGCGCAAGCCATGCAAGACATGCCCATCAAGAACCGCGAGCGGATCGCGTTGCTCGGCCAGCTCGTGCGTTACGGAATCACGGGGCTGCTCGCGTCGTTCATCAACATCGGCATCTATCATGGCTGCGTGAAGCTCGGCGGGCTCGACCCGAACCTCGCCTGGACGATCGGTTTTCTCGGTGCGGCGGGGGCAGGCTATCTGATGCATGGTGCCTTCAGCTTTCGGGGCCATGGCGGGCGCGACCGCCAGCATGTCCGCATCGGCCGCTTCATGATCGTCTCGCTGATCAGCTTCGGACTGAACAGCTTCTGGGTGTGGCTGCTCGTGCAATATCTGAACCTGCCGATCTGGGCGCCCTATCCCCCGGTGCTGTGCGTGACCCCGCTGCTGGTCTTCTGGCTCAATCGTCAATGGGTGTTCGAATGACAGCGTCTGGTCCGCTCCTGTCTGTCATTGTGCCCGTCAAGGACGAGGAAGACGGCATCGATCCTTTCGTCGCCCGCGTCAGCGGCGTGCTCGACGGGCTGCGCAATCCCGACGGCAAGCCGATCGACTGGGAGATCCTCTTCGTCGACGATGGCAGCACCGACCGGACGATGGCGGCAATCCTCACCGCACATGACGCCGATCCGCGCATCGTCGCGCTGTCGCTGTCGCGCAACTTCGGCAAGGAGGCGGCGCTGTC
Organism: Sphingomonadaceae bacterium; assembly: GCA_947476735.1. Taxonomy (GTDB): domain Bacteria; phylum Pseudomonadota; class Alphaproteobacteria; order Sphingomonadales; family Sphingomonadaceae; genus Rhizorhabdus. The sequence goes on along the minus strand of CANJRZ010000441.1, from coordinate 1,544 downwards.
GGCGGGGCTCGACCATGCTCGCGGCCGGGTCGTCGTGCCGATCGATGTTGACATGCAGGACCCGCCCGAAGTGATCGGCGCGATGCTCGACACATGGCGCGATGGATTCGAGGTGGTCTATGGCGTGCGCCGCAACCGCATGACCGACAGCCTGCCGAAGCGGCTGACCGCAGATCTCTATTACCGCGCCCATAACTGGCTGTCGCAGGACAAGATTCCCGAGCATGCCGGCGACTTCCGCCTGCTCGATCGCAGGGTCGTCGACGTGATCAAGCGGATGCCCGAGCGCAACCGCTTCATGAAGGGGCTGTTCGCCTGGTCGGGCTTCCGCCAGGCCGCGGTCGAATATGACCGCGCCGAGCGGGCAATCGGCACCACCAAGTTCAACTACTGGAAGCTGTGGACGCTCGCGGTCGACGGCATTACCTCGGCATCGACCGTGCCGTTGCGGGTCTGGTCCTATCTCGGCGCGATCATCGCGGTGGTGGCGCTGGTCTATGCGGTGTTCATCGGCGCGCGCACCATCCTCTATGGCACCGATGTCGCCGGCTATCCTTCGCTGATGGTGGCGATCCTGTTCATGGGCGGAGTCCAGCTGCTCTCGCTCGGCATCCTCGGCGAATATGTCGGCCGCATCCTGGTCGAGACCAAGCACCGACCGATCTATGTGATCCGCCAGCGGGTGGGCTGGGTCGATGAAGAGGACGCCAAGGAAGGCCGGGTCAGCCACGCCGACGCCGGAGGGGCCTGATGGACCGCGCGACCTATGACCGGATGGCCGAGATCGACCGGGACCATTGGTGGTTCGTCGCGCGCCGCAAGATCATCGCCCGGCTGATCGAAACCTATCGCCCCAGGCCGGGACCCCTGAAAATCCTCGAGGTCGGTGCCGGCACCGGCTCGAACCTCGAACTGCTGCAGGGCTTCGGCTCGGTCGACGCAATCGAGCCCGACGACGATGCCCGCGCCTTTGCCGAGGCGCGCAGCGGGCTTTCGATCAAGGGCGGTTATCTGCCCGACGTGCCACTCGACGACGGCGCCTATGACCTGATCGTCCTGCTCGACGTTCTCGAGCATATTCCGCGCGACGTCGAAGCGCTCGCCTGCCTCAGGGCCAAGCTCGCACCGGGCGGGCGGATACTGGTGACGGTGCCCGGCAGCCCCTGGATGTGGAGCGCGCATGATGTCGCCCACCATCACCAGCGGCGCTACACCACCGCGCAGCTCAAGCGGGTGTTTCGCGAAGCCGGTCTCAGGCCCCGCTTCTGGACACATTTCAACAGCCTGCTCTTCCCGTTGATCGCAGTGGTGCGACTGGGCGGCAAATTGCTCGGCCGCGAGAGCGCCGACGACAATATGCCGTCCGCGCCGGTCAACGCCGCATTGAAGGCGATCTTCGGCGCCGAGCGTCACTGGGTGGCGAGCGTGCCCGTCCCCTTCGGGGTATCCATGGCGATGGTGGCCGAACCCACGATCCGGTAAAGCGCGCCAAGCTCGCCGCCGTTCCAGATCCTCTTCAGGGTCGGATCATTGGCCGGCCAATG
>CANJRZ010000440.1 GCA_947476735.1 Sphingomonadaceae bacterium | reverse complement strand
TACGGGTCGTACAACCGCGGCTTCAAATCGGGTCTGTTCTCGATGAACTCGAACCCGGGCACCAACCCGGCGGTCAAGCCGCAGGTTACCGACGCGTTCGAAATCGGCCTGAAGAGCCAGCTGTTCGACAATATGCTGCGCTTCAACGTCGCCGGCTTCCATTACAAGATCAAAAACTACCAGGTCCGCTCGGCAGCGGTCGGCGGCATCGGCAATATCGCCCTGCTGCTCAACGCCGCATCGGTGAAGGTCGACGGCGCCGAGTTCGATTTCGAGTTCGCACCGACCCGCGAGTTCCGCATCAACGGTAACGCGATGATCCTCAATTCGCGCTTCGGAAACTTCCCGTCCTATCCCTACACCATCCCGAGGACGGGTCCGGCCGGTGTCGGCACCAACACCTGCGCATCAGGCCCGACCGGCGCGCGCACCGGCGGCAACCTGCAGTGCTTCATGTCGGCTGCGGGCAATCGCACCCCGCTGTCGCCGAAGTTCGCAGCCAGCCTCGGCGCGACCTACACGATGGATGTCGGCAAGGAAGGCCAGCTCATCGCCAACATCCTGTGGAGCTACACCGGACTCTCCTATTTCGAGCCCGACAATCGCCTGAAGCAAAGCTCCTTCAGCGTGGTGAACGCCGCCCTCGAATATCGGCCCAACGAACATTGGGGCATCGAAGTCTGGGGCAAGAATATCGGCGACAAGCGCTATTTCATCACCGGCGCGAGCTCGACGACCGGCGACAACGGCGTGAAGGCCTCGCCGCGGACCTATGGTGTGCGCGCCAAGTTCGACTTCTAAACCTTCCGACTTTCCTACCTGCGGCCGGGGTCTTCGGATCCCGGCCTCTTTTTTGCCCGGTGCCGATCGGGCCCGTCGCGCTTAATCGGTCGTGAGGAACTCGAGAAGATTGCCGTCGAGATCGCGAAAATAGACCGATTGGGCAGGCTTGCCATCGTTCGAGAAGCGCTTCACCGGCCCCTCGATGATCGCGATGCCATGCTGCTGCAGATGCGCCTGGGCGCTTTCGATGCCGCCGTTCCAGCGAAAGCACATATCGACGCCGCCGACCGTCGGCCGCCTTGCAACCAGATCGATGCCGTTGCCTTCCTGGTGGACGCTGAGCATCGCCCCGCCGGCGCGGATGCCGCGGACCAGCCGTTTGCCGTCGACGACATGATCGAACAGCTGTTCGCCACCGAGCACATCCATGTAGAACTGGCAGGCCTTGTCGACATCGGCCACCGTGACGGCAACATGATCGATCCCCGCGATCTGATGGGTCATGAATCCTCTCCCTTCTCATCTCCCGCCGATACTATGCTATCGCGACGGTGAAACGAAGATCGACGACGAAGGGACAGCAAAATGACGGACAAAATTGCGGTGATCACCGGCGGGGGCACCGGCATCGGCAAGGCCGTCGCGGTGCGGCTGGCGGAAAAGGGCTGGAAGCTGGCCCTGCTCGGCCGTCGGCTCGACAAGCTCGACGAGGTCGCCGCCACGGTCGGCGGTGATACGCTCGTCATCCAGTGCGATGTCGCGGACCCGGCTGCGGTCCAGGCTGCGTTCGCCCGTATCGCCGACCGCTTCGGCCGGGTCGACATGTTGTTCAACAATGCCGGCATGGGCGCGGCGGCGGCCGAAGTCGACGAACATGACATTGCCGCATGGGACCGGGTGGTCGGCGTCAACCTGTCGGGCGCCTTTTACTGCGCGCGCGAGGCCTTCGGGATCATGAAACGCCAGTCGCCGCAGGGCGGCCGGATCATCAACAACGGATCGATTTCCGCACAGGCGCCGCGCCCCAAATCGATCGCCTACACCGCCACCAAACATGCGCTGACCGGCCTGACCAAGAGCCTGTTCCTCGACGGGCGGCCCTATGACATCGTCGCCGGGCAGATCGACATCGGCAACACGCTGACCGACATGGCTGCGGTGATGAGCAAGGGCATGCCGCAGGCCGATGGCAGCATCCGCCCCGAGCCGACCTTCGACGTCGGCCATGTTGCCGACGCGGTCGCGCTGATGGCGGAGCTGCCGCTCGACGCCAATGTCCCCTTCATGACGATCATGGCCTCGAAGATGCCACTGGTCGGCCGCGGCTAGCCCCGGGCCGGATTACACCGGAGGAAGCAGGCCGGGCCAGGGATTGCGCTCAGCGCCGAAATTCTTCTGCAGGTCATAAGGGTAGCGGGGCGGCAGGGCGCTGACGGCATCGAGCCTGGCGATTTCCTCATCCGATAGCGACCAGTTTGCCGCAGCCAGATTGGCGGCCAGCTGGTCGACATCGCGCGCGCCGAGGATGATCGAGCTGACTCCCTGCTTCCGCGCGATCCAGTTGAGCGCGATCTGCGAGGGGGTCGCGCCGTTCCGCTCGCCGGCCATCGCCTCGAGCAGCCTGACAATGTCGCGCGCGCGCTCGGTGTCGCGCACCTCGAGCCGGCCATTGCCGACCAGTCGTGTTCCTTGGCCGCTGCCATGGAGGAATTTTCCGGTCAGATAGCCCGACGCCAGCGGCCCCCAGATCAGCGCGCCGACCCCTTCGTTGACGCCGAGCGGGAGCAGTTCGTCCTCGGCATCGCGGAACATCAGCGAATATTGGATCTGCTGACTGACATAGCGGTTGAGACCGAGCCGATCCGACGTCGCCAGTGCGCGCATCTTGGTCCAGCCCGAATGGTTGGACGAGCCGATATAGCGGACCTTGCCCGCGCGGATCAGATCGTCGAGCGCGCGCAGCGTCTCCTCGGGCGGCGTGATCAGATCCTGGCTGTGAATCTGGTAGAGATCGATATGGTCGGTGTTCAGACGTCGCAGGCTCGCCTCGCAGGCGCTGACGATATGGTGGCGGCTGCCGCCGCGATCATTGGGGCCGGAACCGGTCGTCCCGGCGAATTTGGTGGCGATCAGCACATCCTTGCGCTTCGCCCCGAGCGCCTGCGCGAGAAGCTCCTCGGAAGCTCCGCCGGAATAGACATCGGCGGTGTCGAACAGGTTGATCCCATGATCGATGCACATGTCGATCTGACGCCGGGCGAGATCGCCGCTCGTCTCGCCGATATGCGACCAGCCCGGCGTGCCGCCGAAGGTCATCACCCCGAAACTATACGCCGAAACCTTGAGGCCGCTGCGACCCAACAGCCGATATTCCATGTGCTTCTCCCGGTCTCGGCGCGGTTATTTTTTTACCGCGTCGAGGACACCCTTCATCTTGCCGAATCTGTCGAAATCGATCGGCCCCACCGCAGTGTAGCCGCCGTCGACGGCAAGCGCCTGGCCGGTGATGTAAGCGGCCATGTCCGACACGAGGAAGACGAGCGCATTTGCGATATCGTAGATGCTTCCGCGATATTTCATCGGCGTGAGCCCCATCAGCTCCCGCTCCGCCTCCTCCGACTTCGCCGGGATGCGCGGTGTGGCGATGCCGCCCGGGCACACCACGTTGAAACGGATGCCATGAGGCGACCATTCACCGGCAAGGCTGGCCGCGAGATGGACCAGCCCGGCCTTGGCCGCGCCATAAGCGGCGTGGTTGGTCGAGGCGCGCAGACC
>CANJRZ010000439.1 GCA_947476735.1 Sphingomonadaceae bacterium | reverse complement strand
TCCGCGACGTCGCCCGCTATATCCGCCTGACCGGCCTGATCCTCGCCCGCGCGCGGCTGGCGATCTACGCGCATCCCCCGTCTTTCCCCTTTCCCGCCTGCGGGAGAAAAGCGAGACTTGGCGAGCAAAGCGAGCTTAGTCGCAGCGGTGAGGGTCTATGGGCGGATGCTTCGCCACCCCACCCCACCCTCACATTAAAAACCCCCATCGATTCCGGCGATCGACCCCATGCACCCGGAAATCGTGCCGCTCGCCGCCTATTCCTCGCGAAACAGGCTCTCGCGCAACGCCGCCACTTCGGCCTCCCGGGCAATCCTCGTGCGGCGCATCGTGAGGCCATCATACAGGCACAAAGCCGCGATCGCTGCGAAGCCCGCCATCACGATCAGGTCTTCCGACGCGAGTGGCCCCATGAACAGTCCGGCCACCAGCATCGGCGGCGCGATCGCGGCAAATCCGAAGCGAGCCGTCTCGCCGAGCTTCTCGGGGACATGGAAGGGATCGCCGGGCTTGCGCGCGAAGGGATTGTCCGGCCGGTCGGTCATGGCTTCGTCCCACCTCTCCATCGCAGCACCGCCCGGCCTTGCCCCGGCTTGCCCGGGGCCCTATGGCCGCGCGCAGCGGCCTAGCGTTGCTGGCGAATGCGAACAAGACCCCGCGAGGCCCGCTCGGGCAAGCCGCGCGGGCGGCCGGTTCGCTCGACGGTTGCTTGGGCCGCTGACAGAATTTCTGAGTATGTCGCTGGAAAGGAGCGGCATAGGGGGACGGGCAATCGGCACCCGGTGCCGCTGACAGAGGACTAGATGGCAACGATTTTGGCCAGTGACGGCAGCGCGGCGGGCCCGCGCGGTAATAGTGTACCCGAGGCGGTCGTGGTCCGTTTCGCAGGCGATTCCGGCGACGGCATGCAGCTGACCGGCGGGCAGTTCACCCTGTCCACTGCGCTCGCCGGCAATGATCTGTCCACCTTCCCCGATTTCCCGGCCGAGATCCGCGCGCCGCAGGGCACGCTGTTCGGCGTCTCGGCGTTCCAGATCAATTTCGGCTCGATCGACATCACCACCGCGGGCGACGCGCCCGATGTGCTGGTGGCGATGAACCCGGCGGCGCTCAAGACCAACGTCAATGATCTCAAGCCCGGCGGCCTCGTCATCGCCGACACCGGCGAGTTTTCGAAGCGCAACCTCGACAAGGCCAAATATGCCACCAATCCGATCGAGGATGGCAGCCTGGCGAAGTGGGAGGTGCTCGCCTTCGACATCAGCGCGCTCACCCTCGAGGCGGTGAAGCCGTTCGGCCTTGGCAACAAGGACGCGCTGCGCTGCAAGAATATGTGGACGCTCGGCCTCGCGCTGTGGATGTTCGAGCGCGACCGCGCCCCGCTGATCGCCTGGCTGCAGGACAAGTTCAAGAAGGACCCGGTCCTCGCCGATGCCAACATTGCCGCGCTCAACGCGGGGCACGCCTATGGCGAGACGGCCGAGATCGCCGGGCCAATCAAGCGGCTGAACCTTGAGCCGATGCATCCCCCGGCCGGGCTCTACCGCACCGTCAACGGCGCCGAGGGCATCAGCTATGGACTCGTCGTCGGCGCGCAGCTCGCCGGGCTGAAGATGTTCTTCGGCGGCTATCCGATCACCCCGGCCTCGGCGATCCTCCACAATCTGGTCAAGATGAAGGAGTTCGGCGTCACCACCTTCCAGGCGGAGGATGAGATCGCGGCGATCTGCGCGGCGATCGGCGCCTCCTTCGCGGGCCAGCTCGGCGTCACCTCGTCTTCGGGCCCGGGCATCGCGCTGAAGGGCGAGGCGATGGGCCTCGCGGTGATGACCGAGTTGCCGCTGGTGATCGTCAATTCGCAGCGCGGCGGGCCATCGACCGGCCTGCCCACCAAGACCGAGCAGTCGGATCTCTACCAGGCGGTCTATGGCCGCAACGGCGACACCCCGATCCCGGTCGTCGCCGCCTGTTCGCCGGCCGATGCGTTCGATTGCGCGATCGAGGCGGTGCGGATCGCCGTCCACTATATGACGCCGGTGATCCTGCTGACCGACGGCTATATCGCCAACGCCGCCGAGCCGTGGAAAGTGCCCGACGTCGCCAGCTTCAAGCCCTTCCCGGTCAGCTTCCTTGAAGAGAAGAATGGCGGCGACGTCGTCCTGCCCTTCAAGCGCGACGCCAGGGGCGTCCGGCCGTGGATCAAGCCCGGCACCCCGGGCCTGATGCATCGCATCGGCGGCATCGAAAAGGGGATCGATACCGGCGCGATCGACTATGCGCCCGAGGTCCACCAGACCCAGACCGACGCCCGCAAGGCCAAGATCGACGGCATCGCCGACGGCATTCCGGATCAGGAGGTCAATCTCGGCACCAGCTCGGGCAAGCTCGCGGTGGTCGGCTGGGGATCGACCTTCGGCCCGATCCACCAGGCGGTGAAGCGCGCCCGCGCCCGCGGCCTCGACGTCAGCCACATCCATGTCCGCCATGTCTGGCCGCTGCCGAACAATCTCGGCGCGCTGCTCCGCAGCTATGACAAAGTCCTCGTGCCCGAAATGAACACGGGCCAGTTCAAGACGGTGCTGCGCGATCAGTATCTGGTCGACGCGAAGCCGCTCAACAAGACCAGCGGCCAACCCTTCACCATCGCCGAGCTCGAAGCGGCGATCGAAGCCCAGCTCGGATAAGAAGACCAGCCATGAACGAGATGACCCGCGTCCAGACCACGCTCAAGGACTGGGAGACCGATCAGGAAGTCCGCTGGTGCCCCGGCTGCGGCGACTATGCGATCCTGAAGGCGGTGCAGCGCACCCTGCCCGAAATCGGCGCCGATCCGGCTAAGACCGTGTTCGTCTCGGGGATCGGCTGCTCGAGCCGCTTTCCCTATTATGTCGAAAGCTACGGCTTCCACACGATCCACGGCCGTGCGCCCGCGGTCGCGACCGGCATCAAGCTCGCCAATCCCGAGCTCGACATCTGGATCGTCACCGGCGACGGCGACGGCATGTCGATCGGCGGCAACCACACGATGCACATCCTGCGTCGTAACCTCGACTGCCAGATCCTGCTGTTCAACAATGAGATTTACGGCCTGACCAAGGGCCAATACTCGCCGACCAGCCGGATCGGCACCGCGAGCCCGTCGACCCCTGGCGGTTCGGTCGACCGGCCGGCCAGCCCCTGCGCCTTCGCGCTCGGCTCCGGCGCCCGCTTCATCGCGCGCGGCTATGATATCTCGAAGGACCTGCCCGCCGTGCTCAAGGCCGCCCATGCCCACAAGGGCGCGGCCTTTGTCGAGATCTTCCAGAACTGCATCGTCTACAACAAGGACGTCTTCTCCGATTTCGCCGAAAAGGCGACCGCCGACACCGGCCAGCTGATGCTCAGGAATGGCGAGCCGATGCTGTTCAACAAGGGCACAAAGGGTATCGTCCTCAACACCGACCACCTCCATCTCGAAGTCGTCGATGTCGTCGACGGCGACTGGCAGGCGGCGGGCGTGCTCGTCCATGACGTCACCAACCGCTCGCTCGCCCATATGCTGATCGAAATGCCGTTCGGCGCC
>CANJRZ010000438.1 GCA_947476735.1 Sphingomonadaceae bacterium | reverse complement strand
GTTGCATCGGGCCGGGAACGAGCAGTCTGGCTTCCGTCCGCCAATTCGCTAATCTCGGTCTTCAGAATAGAAGAGGATGCATATGGCTACCGAGACCAGCACGCCTGACGGACAGACCATCGACTTTGCCGGCCTGGCGGAGAAGTTCGAGGAGGAGCGCGTCAAGCGGCTTCGCCCTGATGCGAACGCGCAATATCAGGAGCTGGGAGACAGCGCGCTGGAGATCGACCGGGATCCCAATGCGGACCCGAATTTCCAGCGGGCGCCGATCACCGAGGAGGTTGACGTCCTCATCATCGGCGGCGGCTTTTCCGGGCTGATGACGGCCGGGCGCCTGCGGGAAAAGGGCGTAGCCGATATCCGGATCGTCGAAACCGGCGCCGATTTCGGCGGCACCTGGTACTGGAACCGCTATCCCGGCCTTCAGTGCGACGCGGAGTCCTATGTCTATCTGCCGATGGTCGAGGAAATCGGCGTCATCCCGTCCGAAAAATATGTGAAGGGCCCCGAGATCTTCACGCACTGCCAGGGGCTGGCGAAATATTATGATCTCTATCCGGCGACGCTGTTCCAGACGGCGGTCACCGATGCGCAATGGCGCGAAGACCGCAAGCGCTGGATCGTGCGGACATCGCGCGGTGACCAGATCGCGGCGCGGTTCGTCGTTTCGGGCACCGGCTTTTACGGAAGCCCCAAATTGCCGCGCATCCCGGGGATGGAAAAGTTCGAAGGCCATTGCTTCCACACCAGCCGGTGGGACTATGCCTATACCGGCGGCACGCCGCGTGGCGCCATGACCGGCCTGAAGGACAAGGTCGTTGGCATCATCGGGACGGGCGCGACCGCGGTGCAGGTCGTCCCGCACCTAGCGGAATCGGCCAAGCATCTCTTCGTCTTTCAGCGGACGCCGTCGTCGGTGGCGCCGCGCGACAACAAGCCGACCGATCCCGAATGGGCCAAGTCGCTCAAGCCCGACTGGGCGCGCGAGCGGCGCGAGAGATACACGACCTTCCTCGCCGATCTCGGCCGGTTCAGCCATGAGGTGCTGCTGAAGGACGGCTGGCTCGAGGATCTGCCGGCTGAGGGCGGTGCCGACGACGCATCGGGCGCGTTCAACACGATCCGCCTGATGAAGGAAATCCACGACCGGATCGATTCGATCGTCACCGACAAGAAGACGGCCGAGGCGCTGAAGCCCTATTATCATTATTTCTGCAAGCGGCCGACCTTCTCCGACGACTATTATCCCACCTTCAACCGGCCCGACGTGACGCTGGTCGATACCCACGGAAAGGGGGTCGAGGCGATCACGGCGAAGGGGCTGGTGGTCGACGGGGTCGAATATCCGCTCGATTGCCTGATCTATTCGACCGGGTTTGACTTCCTGGCCGACTATGCGCGCGAATCCGGGATCACCGTCACCGGACGGGACGGATTATCGCTCGAGGATTACTGGAAAGAGGGGCCACGCACCTGGTTCGGGATGATGACCCACAATTTCCCGAACTTCCTCTTCATGCGGCTGCCGCAGACCTCGATCTCGTTCAACTTCGTGCATACGGCCGACGAGAAGGCGCGGCATGCGGCCTATATCATCAGCGCCTGCCTGCAACGCGGCGGCGTCGCCGTGGAACCGAGCCGCGAGGCGGAGTCATGGTGGATCGACGAGGTCGTCGCCAAGTCGGGGCCGGGGCTGGCTTTCGCGGCGATCTGCACGCCGGCCTTCTACAATTTCGAAGGCGATGAATCGGCCAACCTCACGCTGAACGGACTGTATGGCGGTAGCTCCCGTTCGTACATCGATCAGCTTGAGGCTTGGCAGCAGGACGGCACGATGGCCGGACTGGAGATGACGTCCTGAGGAGCATCGCCCGCATGGGATGCGGGCGACGTTCGGACGTTTACACCGTTTCGAGCAAGTCCTCGATTGCGCCCCTGATCGCCTCGGGCTTCGTCGTCGGCGCGTAGCGGCTGAAGACCTGGCCGCGCGTGTCGATCAGGAACTTCATGAAGTTCCACTTTATCCCCTCTGTGCCGAGGATGCCCTTCGCATTGCTCCTGGGCCAATTGAAGAGGGAGTGGCGGGTTCGTCGACGTCGATCTGCCTGAACGCCGTGGTTATGGTGTTACCCTGATAGCCATAATAAACTTTCGTGATTTGAGAGTACAGGCTTGGAAACGGGCTGCGGCCTTGCGATTATGCCCGGGTGGCCAGCGCTTCCCAAGGAACTGCGGCGAAATGGACCGGGAAGAAGACAGGCGATGACGCTCGATCGAATGATGGCACTGGCGGTGACCGAGCATGACGACGTCCTGATGGATCTCGCGACGCCCGCGACGCGCCCGGCGGACCCCCGCGCAGTCAAGCTCCCGGTCGGCACGATCGTCGTGTCGGCGGACGATCACTGGACCTGCGCCAAAGATATCTTCTGGGAAGGCTTCCCCGATCATCTGAAGGACAAGGCGCCCCGCTGGCACCAGGACAGCGAGAATTGGGGCTATTGGACGCTCGACGGTAAGCCTGTCCTGCCACTGGGGCGCGCCGCGCCGCTGCAGGATTTCGAATCCGTCCCCGGCTGCTCGAAAATGGAGCCGCGGATGCGCGATCTCGACGCCGAGGGAGTCGACAAGGAGATCGTCTTTCCCAACACGATCCAGGCCTTCCTCGGCTTCCCCGATCTCGAAGTCCGCGAATGGATCTTCCGGATCTACAACCAGTACAGCGCGCGGCTTCAGGCCGGAGCGCCGGACCGCTTCTACCCCGTCGCGCTGGCCAATTTCTGGGACATGGAAAAGACCCGCGAGTCGATCCTCGAGATCAAGAAGCTCGGCCTCAAGGCGGTCTTCCTGCCACAATTTCCCAAGGGCGCCGACGGCCTCGAGTTCGACTATTGCAGCCCCGAGACCGATCCGCTTTGGGCGGCGCTTGAGGAGGCCGGCCTGCCGGTCTGCTTCCATGTCGGTGAATTCGCCAAGGGCGGGCCGGGCGGCATGGCGATCGGCGCAATGGTAGGCTTCCAGCCGTTCCGCAAGGTTCTCGCCGAGTTGATCTTCAGCGGCATCCTCGATCGCCACCCGACCCTCCAGGTCATCTTCACCGAGGCCGACATCAACTGGGTGCCCGGAGCGCTGCAATGCGCGACTATGCTCTACGAGGCGTTCAGGCCGTTCCTCGACCCGCAGATCGAGCATCACCCGCGCCATTACTGGCAGCGCAATTGCTACGCGACCTTCATGCATGATCCGGTGGGGATGCGGATGCTCGACATTGTCGGCGCGGACCGGGTGATGTGGTCGTGCGACTATGTCCATATCGAGAGCAATTTCGGCTATAGCTCGCTCTCCAAGCAGCTCATCCTCGACACGGTTTCTGAAGACGATGCGCGGGCGATCCTGGGTGGCACCGCGATGCGGGTGTTCGATCTTTAAAGCGGCAGCGATCAAATCAGAACAGCGAGAGGCGTGCCATGTATAAGCTGATTTCGCTGGTCAAACGGAAACCCGGCCTCACCAAGCAGCAATTCAAGGAGTATTACGAGAATCACCACACCAAGCTGGGCGAGAAATTCC
>CANJRZ010000437.1 GCA_947476735.1 Sphingomonadaceae bacterium | reverse complement strand
CAGGCCGTGAGGGTCAGTGCCATCGCCGCGACGCCGATCATTCTCGCCGAAGCTCGCGCCTTAACCCGCATGATTGCCAATCCCCTTTCGAGCGGCATGGCCGCCTTCGAATGATACTATCAAAATGCGGCGATGGTTCCGCGTCGCAGGGAATGCCCCGCGCACTCGCTCCGGGCAAGCGCCTTGACCGCATATAAAGATTTCTTTATGTCTGTATATATGCCTTCTGATGCCCTATCGATCTTCCGGGCGCTTGCCGATCCGACCCGCTTGCGAATCTTTCATCTGCTGCGCGCGATGGAGCTGTCGATCGGCGAACTGGCGCAGGTACTGGGCCAGAGCCAGCCGCGCGTCTCACGCCATGTGAAGATCCTCGCTGATGCCGGGCTTGCCGAGCGGCGCAAGGAAGGAAGCTGGGTGTTCCTCGGTCTCGGAGCAGACGACTGCGTGGCACCGCTGTTCGCGGCGATCGATGACTGGAGCCGTGATGGCGAGGATGTCTGGTCGGTTGCGGACCGCGCCCGGCTTGCAGCGGTTCGTGCCGATCGTGCTGCGGCCGCGGCACGCTACTTCGCCGAGCATGCCGAAGAATGGGATGCGATTCGCTCGCTTCACGTGCCCGAAAGTGCGGTCGAGCAGTGCATTCTAGCGATGCTCTCCGATTCGCCGGTCGGCCGTATGGTCGATATCGGTACCGGCACCGGACGTATGATCGAACTGGTCGGCGGCCAAGCTGCGTCGGTGCTCGGGATTGATCGCAGTCCGGAAATGCTCCGCCTGGCGCGAGTTAAGCTCGCCGACGCTGGGCTGCCCCACGCTGAGCTCCGCCAGGGCGATATGTACGCGCTGCCCCTGGGCGATGGCTCGGCCGATCTCGTGATCCTCCACCAGGTCCTTCATTTCGCCCAGCACCCTGCCGCGGCGATTGCCGAAAGTGCGCGGCTGCTGGCGCCGGGCGGACGGTTGCTGATCGTCGATTTCGCCAGCCATGATCGGGAAGAGTTGCGCAGTCGCGACGCACACGCCCGGCTCGGGTTCGGTGACGACCAGGTCGCCGGCTGGTACCAGGCGGCCGGTCTTGTTCTCGAACGAGTAGAGGAACTGGTCGGCGATGCGCTGACCGTCAAATGTTGGTTAGGCCTGCGTGGACGACGCAGCCAGTTGAAGGCAGTATCATGACCTCCGTTCCGTTGAGCCAGCTCGAGGAAGCGCGCCGCGCGCTCGATGCTCCGCTGTTCGCCGATCTCGCCGGCGATGCCGCCGTTTCGTTCGAATTCTTTCCACCCAAGACGGAGAAGATGGAGGAGACACTCTGGAATTCGATCCAGACGCTGGCGCCGCTGCGGCCCCGATTCGTCTCTGTGACCTATGGCGCTGGCGGCTCAACCCGCGAGCGAACCCACAATACGGTCGCCCGGATTGCCAAGGAAACGGAGATCCCGGCCGCCGCGCACCTCACTTGCGTTGAGGCGACGAAGGCCGAGATCGAAGAGGTGGTCCGTGCCTATTGGGAAGCGGGCATTCGCCACATCGTGGCGTTGCGTGGCGATCCCCCGGTGGCCGGAACGAGGTTCACGCCCCACCCCGACGGGTATCGCAATGCGGCTGAGCTGGTCGCAGGATTGAAAGCGATCCACCCTTTCGAGATATCGGTCGCGGCCTATCCCGAATGCCATCCTGACTCCGACAGCGCCGAAAGCGACCTGGCCAACCTGAAGGCCAAATTTGATGCTGGCGCGAGCCGGGCAATCACCCAGTTCTTCTTTTCGCCTGAGCATTATTTCCGTTTCTGCGACAAGGTTCGGTCGCTCGGCATCGATGCTGAGATTGTCCCCGGAATCATGCCCGTCTCCAACTTTGCTGCGACCAAGCGGATGTCGGCGATGTGCAACACGGAGGTACCTGCCTGGATGGGCCGCCTGTTTGAAGGTCTCGATGATCATCCCGCCGCGCGCCAGCTCGTCGCCGCGACGATCGCCGCCGAGATGTGCCGTCGCCTCTATGCCGGCGGGGTCCGTCAGTTCCATTTCTACACGCTTAACCGTGCTGAGCTGTCATACGCGATCTGTCATCTGCTGGGGCTGCGCGCCGACTCTCAGGCGCAGGAGAACGCCGCATGACCCTTCATAAATCCGAAGCCGCCATCCGTTTCCGTGAGCAGGCGAAGCAGCGTGTCCTGATCACCGATGGCGCGTTCGGCACGATGATCCAGAGTTACAAGCTTCAGGAAGTCGATTATCGCGGCAGCTATGATCTGCCGTGCGACCAGAAGGGAAATAATGACCTGCTGGTGCTGACCCGGCCCGACATCATCGACGAGATCACGCGCCAATATCTCGACGCCGGATCGGATATTGTCTCGACCAACACCTTCAACGCCAACATCATCAGCCAGGGCGATTATGATGCGGTCCACCTGGTCCGAGGCATGAATCTCGCCGCCGCCTCGATCGCGCGGAAGGCCGCTGATGAATATGCGGCGAAGGATGGCCGTCCGCGATTCGTCGCCGGGGCAATCGGGCCGACCAACAAGACGCTGTCGCTGTCGCCCGACGTCAACGACCCGGGTTACCGTGCGACCGATTTCGATACGATGCGCGACGTCTATCAGGATCAGACTGCGGCCCTGCTCGACGGCGGCTGCGACTTCATCCTGATCGAGACGATCTTCGACACCCTCAATGCGAAGGCCGCGATCATGGCGGTGCTCGATGAGCAGGAGAAGCGCAGGACCGAGATTCCGATGATGATCTCGATGACGATCACCGACATGTCGGGCCGCAATCTCTCCGGCCATTCGGTCGAAGCCTTCTGGCATGCGATCCGCCATGCCCACCCGCTGACCGTCGGCCTCAATTGCGCCTTTGGAGCCGAGCTGTTGCGCCCGCATGTTCAGGTGCTGTCTGGAATCGCGGACGTGCTCGTTATGATCTATCCGAACGCCGGACTGCCCAATGATCTGGGACAGTATGACGAGCAGCCGGCGACGACCGGCGCGTTCATTCGCGATTGGGCCGATCAGGGTCTGGTCAATGTCGTTGGCGGATGCTGTGGCTCTACGCCGGGGCATATCGCCGCCATGGCAGCGGCCGTCGCCGGCAAACCCGCTCGCGAGCCGCACGCCCATGATCATCGCACACGCCTCGCCGGCCTCGATCCGATGATCATGGCGGCCTGACCTAATCCCCCTCCTGCATCAGGGAGGGGAGAAAAAAGAGAAGATCAACGTGAACACCTCCACCACCGCCCAGTTCGTCAACATCGGCGAGCGCACCAACGTCACGGGCTCTGCCGCATTCAAGAAGCTGATCATGGGCGGCGATTATGCAAAGGCGGTCGAGGTCGCCCGGCAGCAGGTCGAGAACGGTGCGCAAATCGTCGACGTCAACATGGACGAGGGCCTGCTCGACGCCGAGCTGGCAATGACGACCTTCCTCAAGTTGATTGCGGCCGAGCCCGATATCGCACGTGTGCCGATCATGATCGACAGTTCGAAATGGTCGGTGATCGAGGCGGGCCTGAAATGCGTTTCGGGAAAGCCGATCGTCAATTCGATCAGCATGAAGGAGGGCGAGGAGGCTTTCCT
>CANJRZ010000436.1 GCA_947476735.1 Sphingomonadaceae bacterium | reverse complement strand
TGGTGGTCGCCGATGATGGAGCCGCTCGCCTCCTATGGCGTGACGACCTCGGTCAACGGCAATTGCGGGTTCTCGATGGCGCCGCTCAGCGCCGAGCATGATATCCGCCCCGAGATCATCGACATCTTCAACTATTTCGAGGATGTGCCCATGGCGCCGATGAACTCGGCGGTGACGTGGGACTGGCGGACCTGGAGCGAATATAAGGCTTCGGTCCAGCGCAACGTCCGCACCCAGGTCAACATCTCCTCCTTTTGCGGCCATATCCCGCTGCGGCTCGCGACGATGGGTCTCGAAGCCTGGGACCGCGCCGCAACGCCCGACGAGGTCGCGCGGATGTGCGTGCTGCTCGACGATGCGCTCGCGGCGGGCGCGCTCGGCATGTCGTCGAACCTGCTCGATTATGACCGGCACGAACGGCCGCTGCCGTCCTACAAGGCCGACGATGCCGAGTGGAAGGCGCTGATCGCGGTGCTAGGGCGCTATCCGGGCGTCACCCTGCAGCTTCCGATCGACAATTTCATGCGCAAGACCGCCGGCGCCTCGGCGCAGCGGATCGCCGACCTGGTCAAGGAGGTGGCCCCCGCCCTGCGCGTCCAGCTTGCGGGCTTCCGTCCGGCGCTCGATTTCCAGTCGCCCTGGGTGCCTGAACAGGAGGAACTCAACGAGAAGTTCAAGGCAGAGGGCCTCGATATCTGGGCCGGATACCATCATGTCGGGCCGACCCTGCACGTCAATTTTGCCCAGTCGCTGCTGTTCGCGCAGCAGGGCAATTATGTCTGGCAGGAGATCGTCAACGAGACCGATTTCGACAAGAAGATGGCGATGCTGGCCGATCCGGAATGGCGCGCCCGCGCGCGGGACAGCTGGGACAATCAGCATTCGCACACCATGCTGAACGACCCGTCGGTGTTGCTGCTGCGCGAGAGCCAGACCGGTGCCGGGCCGATCGGCATCAGCCTGTCGCAATATATGCACCAGATGGGCCTTAACCACCCGTCGGACGCGATGGCCGAATGGGCGCTGGTGAACGGCCCCGAGTCCAACGTCCAGATGCCCGAATGGCCGAACAACCAGGAGCTTCTGATGAAGCTCTATCGCGAGCCCAACACGATCGGAAACCTGTCCGACGCGGGCGCACACACCACCCTGTTTTGCGGCGCGGGCGACAATGTCCTGCTGCTGACCGAATGGGTCCGCGACAAGAAGATGCTGACGATCGAGGAAGCGATCCACGTGCTGAGCGGCAAGGCCGCGAAACATTTCGGCTTCGAAGATCGCGGCACGATCGAAGTCGGCAAGCGCGCCGACATCATGGTGTTCGATCTCGAGGAGATCGCCCGCCGGCCCGAAGCCAAGGTGTGGGACGTGCCCGATGGCCTCGGCGGCCGTACCTATCGCTACACCCGGCAGGCCGCACCGATGCGCCTTACCCTGTGCAACGGCATCGCGACCTTCGACAATGGCGAGATCACCGGAAATTTCCCCGGCGAGTTCATCGGTCCGCAGGCGTCCGAGCCGTTCGCGATGGCGGCCGAGTAGGGGCCGTCTCCGGTTGTCATTCCCGCGAAAGCGGGAATCCACCGAAGCGAAACGCAATTGATTGAATGTGCCGCCGTCCATGGATTCCCGCCTTCGCGGGAATGACGACGAGTGTGTCAGGGGATGGGGGGATACATGGCTGAAAAGGCAGGGCTGGTTCGTGGCCAATGGCTCCAGCGCCCCTGGCTGCTCGGGCTGATCCTGATCCTGATCGGCGGCTTCCTGCTGATCGGAGGCGTTCAGCTGCTCATGCTCGGCGGCTCGCCTTATTATGCGCTGGCGGGCGCGGCCACATTGGGCTCGGGCGTGCTCTTCCTGCTCGGGCGAGGGGAAGCGCTGTCGCTCTACGCGGCGATGCTGGTCGCGACCCTCGGCTGGGCGCTGGCCGAAGTCGGACTCGACGGCTGGCAATTGCTGCCAAGGCTCGCCGGACCGGCGCTGCTCGGTATCTGGGTGGCGCTGCCGCTCACGCGCAGGCACTTGACCAATGGCTGGAAGCGCTCGCGCCTGACACGGTCACCCCTCTCACTGAGTGGGGGCTTCATCCTGGCGATCATCCTCGGCCTGTGGTTGCACAGCTACCACCCGTCGCCCGCTGATCCGGCCTATGCCCAGGGGCAGGCGCCGTTGACCGGGGCACCGCTGGCCGCCGGCGACAGGGGCGCAGGCGCCGAATGGCCCGTTTTCGGCGGTGACAAGGGGGGCACGCGTTTCTCGCGGCTCGACCAGATCACTCCCGGCAATGTCTCCAGGCTCGAACAGGCCTGGGTGTTCCGCACCGGCATCGGCCCGCAGGGGCCGCTCGCCTCGCTCAAGACGGTGCCGGTCGTCATCGGCAACACCGCCTATATCTGCACCAGCGTCAACGAGGTGGTCGCGATCGACGCGACGACCGGCAAGGGCCGCTGGCGCTTCGATCCCAAGGTTGCCTGGAAGGGCCCGGGCTATGGCGGCGGCTGTCGCGGCGTGGCCTATTATCGCGCGCCCAATGCCACCGGCGCCTGCGCGGCGCGCGTCATCACCGCGACGATCGACGCGCGGATGTTCGCGGTCGACGCCGCCACAGGGCAGCGCTGCGCCGATTTCGGCAAGAATGGCGAGATTTCGCTGCTGACCGGCATGGGCGAGGTGAAGCCCGGCTATTATCTCGTCACCTCCGCACCGACGATCGTCCGCGGCAAGGTGGTGGTCGGCGGCTGGGTGGCAGATGGCCAATATTGGGGCGAGCCCTCCGGCGTGATCCGCGGCTTCGATGCGGTGACCGGTAAATTCGCCTGGGCGTTCGACGTCGGTCGCCTCGACCGGCAGAGCGAGCCGCCTCCGGGTGAGACCTATACGCGCGGCACGCCCAACAGCTGGGGGGTGATGAGCGCCGACGAGGATCTCGGGCTCATCTATGCGCCAATGGGCAATGCCACGCCCGACTATTATGGTGCGCAGCGGCGGCCGTTCGACGATGCATGGTCGAGCGGGGTTGCGGCGATCGACGCCGAGACCGGCAAGCCGCGCTGGTTCTTCCAGCACACCCATCATGACATATGGGATTATGACGTACCGTCGGAGCCGACGCTGATCGACCTGCCGATCGACGGTGTGGTGCACAAGGCGATGCTATCGGCCGGCAAGCGCGGTGAGATATTCGTGCTCGATCGCGTCACCGGCAAGCCGCTGTTCCCGGTCGAGGAGCGGATGGTGCCGACGATGGGCGCAGCACCGGGCGAACGCATTCCGACGACCCAGCCCTACTCGGCTGCGATGCCGTCTTTCCGGGGCGCCGATCTGATCGAGAGCGACATGTGGGGGCTGACGCCGCTCGATCAGCTCTGGTGTCGCCTGAAGTTCAAGCAGTCGCGCTATGACGGCCATCTGACCCCGCCGGGGCTCACGCCCTGGATCGAGGCACCGGGCACGATCGGCGGCATGAACTGGGGCGGCATTTCGGTGGATCCCGAGCGCGGACTGCTGATCGCCAACGTCAACCGCATTCCCTATCGCGGCCAGCTTCTGCCGCGGAAGGAGGCCGAAGCAATGGGCATCTTCCCGCTGCCCGA
>CANJRZ010000435.1 GCA_947476735.1 Sphingomonadaceae bacterium | reverse complement strand
GTGCAAAATCCCGTCGCCTGCCTTGACCACCCGCTGTCGCTGCCCTAATCGCCCGCGACACAGCGCTTCACGGCCCCATCGTCTAGCGGTCTAGGACGTCGCCCTTTCACGGCGAAAACACGGGTTCGAGTCCCGTTGGGGTCACCACCTTGCTGTGGAACGATCGTCGATCAATCTTCAGCGCGGCATTGGAGCAGGAGTGTTCGCTCCAGTCCGGCATAGCGGTGGTGCAGTGCTTCCTTGTAGGTCGGGTGGGCCAGCATTGCGAGGAAGTGTTGGCGTGACGGGTAGCGGACGACCAGCACATCGTCCCAGTCGTTGGCGGGCTCATCTGTCCGGCCGATGAAAAGCTGGTTGACCGGACCGCGAAAGATTATCTCGGCTTTGCTGACTTCGCCAACCGTTACCGTGAATGCATGCTCGTATAGCGCATATGCTTCGCGGCCGGTCGATACAGCGGCATGGGCGCCCAGGCTATAGTCAGCGTGCGCCCTGAACTTCAGCAAATTGACCATGACGATGGGGCCATCGGGACCCTTGTCCCGCAGGTGCCGGATCTGATCTCCGGTCGGATCGATCGATATGTCGATGGTCATGAGGCAACTCCGTCCCGATCGGGCTTCTTCCGCCCATTTACCAGTCAAGATCGCAGCATCAACCGGCGCAGTCGTGAAGAGACGAGCTGAGCGCTCTATTCCGAGGTTTACCGCGATCCTTCGATGCCTGAGGTAGCCTTGGCCGCCATTCCTGTGTCAATTGCCAACTATCGTCCGAATCCGTTCCAATGCTCGGACATCCGAAGAAAACAGGTCGTCCATGTCGCATCGCATCGCTGTGATCACGCCCTATTTTGATGAGCCGCTCGCCTATCTCGAGCAATGCCATCGCGGCGTCATCGCGCAGGGGGTGAATGCCGATCATCTCATGGTCGCTGACGGGCAGCCGCGCGACTGCATCGACGGATGGAATGCAAGGCATGTGAAGCTTGCCGCGCCGCATGGCGATTTTGGCAATACGCCGCGCGGGATCGGGAGCCAGATTGCCAGCAAGGAAGGCTATGACTTCATTGCCTATCTCGATGCCGACAACTGGTACCATGTTGGCCACCTCAAATCCCTGCTGCAGCTTTGGGAGCAGAGCCGCAGTGCTGTCTGCTGTTCGTTTCGGACCTTCCATGATGCTGATGGCGACGACCTGGGAACCTATGAGGAAGAGGAGGTGAAGCTCCTCCATGTCGATACAAGCTGCTTCCTGATCCATCGTTCCGGCTTTGATTGCCTGCCGGTCTGGCTGACAATGCCGAAGTCATTGGCCTGCATTGGCGACCGGGTATTGCTGGCTGCCTTCCTGCACCGCAAACTGACTATTGCTTCAACAAGGGCGCGCACAGTGGCCTACCGAACCATGGCAAGCGCGCACTATCGCCTGGCAGGCCGGCCGGTCCCGGAGGGTGCGCGGGACATCGATCACAAGGCCGTCGCACTCGCTTACCTGAGTTCGGAGGAAGGCGCCGCAAGCTGCGTCCGCGCGCTTGGCTTCACACCGCTCAGCTATATCAGCCTGTAAAGCGCGGGGAAGGGCGTTGGGGCGCTTCGTCGGGCCTGCTCATGCGGTCGGCCACTCCAGCATCAGCCGGTCATAAGAAATCGTGACCCCCGGCACGAAGCGGGGCGGGCTGTCCTCGGCGATCCGGAATTCCGGGATGCGCGGCAGCCATTCTTCGAGGAAGATGCTGAGTTCGGCACGGGCGAGCCCGGCGCCGACGCAGCGGTGGGGACCGCGGCCGAAGCTGCCGGTGTTGGCGAGGTGGCGTTCGAAATCGACCTTCAGCGGATCGGGATAGAGCCGGTCGTCGAAGTTCATCATGGTCGGCGTCGCGAGGATCGGATCGCCCGGCAGGATCCGTGCGTCGCCTAGTTCAGCCTCGGCGACGCAGAGCCGGGCGGTGCCGTTGGCGACGACGGGGAAGCGGCGCATCAGCTCGTCGATCGCATGGCTCGCACGCTCGGGATGGTTGCTTATCCAGCGGCGATGCTCCGGGTTGGCGGCGAGGAAAGCGGCGATGAAGCCGAAGGTATTGGCGACGGTATCCTGCCCGGCGAGCAGCAACAGCTCGGTCATCCCGCGAAGCTTCTCCGGGGTGATCGGCGCGCCGTTCACCTCTTGCCGTGACAAATGGCTGATCAGATCGTCGCCGGGATTTGCGATCCGGTCGTCGACGAAGGAGGCGAGATGATCGGACAGGTCGCGGAACAGCTGGGCCTTGTCGGAATGCGCGTCGACGATGCCGCGCACCAGCTCCTTCATCCGGTCATGATATCGCTCGGGCAGGTTGGTGAGCCCGAAGAAGGTGATCACCGGAAGCTGATAAGCGAATTCGGTGATGAAATCGCACCGGCCGCGCGGTTTCATATCCTCGATCAGATCGACCGCCAGCGCCCGGATTTTGGGGATGAGGTCAGTCACCGCCTTGCGCGACAGAGCGACGAGCAGGAGATGGCGATAGGCGGCATGGTCCGGCGGATCGAGGAACATCGGCGCATAGCCCTTGCCGGGCGGCGGGTTGTTTTCGCGCGGGAGCTGGAGCACCTGGTTCGAGAAGCGGATATTGTCGCCGAGCACCTGTTCGGTCAGGTCGCTGTCGGTGGTGTACCAGTGGCCGCCATTATAGGGCGTCCAGAAGACCGGCGGCGCGCGGTGCTTCAGCGCGTAAAGTTCAACGTAAAAGTCCGAGCCGGGCGGACCGGGTTCGAACACGTCATAGTCAAAAACCAGTTCCGCAGGGACATGCGGTGGCCTGGCGGGCGCCATTGCATAAGCGGGCATCGGCTTCTCCTTCCGCATGGCTCTGCCGGCCTCGCGGTGGCGACAGCCTATGTGTCCGTGATCCTGCTGGCAAGGCGGGCGGCGGGAAGCCGCTCCGCTACCATTTGCCGTCAGGCGTTCGCGCGCAGCACCCGGCCGGGCCAGGCGCCGGTATGGTGGTCATTATCCTCCATCAGGATCTCGCCGTTGACGATGGTGTACTTGATGCCCTCGCCGCGCTGGATCATCCGCTGGCCGCCCTCGGGCAGATCGTTGACGCTCTCGATCTTGAACAGCTTGATGGCGTCGGGGTCGAACACGACGATGTCGGCGAAATTTCCGGCTTTCAGGCCGTTGCGCTCGTTCAGGCCGAAGGCCGCGGCGGGGCGGGTGACGAGGACGTCGATCGCCTCCTCGAGCGTGATCGCCTTCTTCTCGCGGACCCAGTGGCTCAGGATGTAGCTCGGATAGCTGGTCTGCGCGATCGCGCTGAGATGGGCACCGCCGTCGGCCAGCGAGGCGAGCGACTTCGGGTGCATCATCATCTCGAGCACCGCATCCGAATCGCCGTTGACGGTGAGGGTACTGAAGATCGTCTTCATGTCCTCTTCGAGCGACACGTCGAGGAACAGGTCGAACACGTCGCGGCCGGTCTCCTCGGCGACCTGGGCGAGCGACTTGCCCTCCATGAACTTGTTCTTCTCGAGCTGGACCTGCTTGACGAACACCAGATCCCAGCGGCGATGGAAGAAGCGCGGCGCCGGGAACTCGACCGCGTCGAAGCGCAGCCCCTTGCG
>CANJRZ010000434.1 GCA_947476735.1 Sphingomonadaceae bacterium | reverse complement strand
TGGCGTGAGGGCGGTTCTATGCCTTGCGGCGCTGCTCCTGGCGGCGTCCACGCCCGCGGCATCGCAAGGCGTTCCTGACGGCTTCAGCTTCGCGGCGGGCGGCGACCTGCTCGGACCTTACCGCCCGATCGCCTATGCCGACGATCCGGCGATGGCCCCGGTTGCCGCGCTCTTCCGGGGGGCGGACCTGGGCTACGCCAATCAGGAAGGGGCGATGTTTGACCTCGCCACGACGCCGGTGAGCCCGGCGGCGGAGAATGGCGGGGGGACGCCCACGGTTCCGAAATCAAATGCTCAGCAACTGCGATCGCTGGGCGTAACGATCGTCTCCAAGGCGAACAACCATGCGACCGATTGGGGGCATGAGGGCCTGAACGCCACGCTGCGCACGCTCGAAGCGGCCGGCATCGTCCAGGCCGGCAGCGGCGCCGGCCTGGTGGAGGCGCGCGCGCCCGCTTATGTCGAGACGCGCCTCGGCCGGGCGGCGCTGGTCAGCACGGCGTCGACATTTCCGCCGATGTCGGCGGCGGGCGATGCGATCAGCTATCGTGGATTGCGCTCTCTGCCCCGGCCCGGCATCAGCCCGCTCAAGGTGCGCGCGGTGCGCGGCGTCTCAGCGGATCATCTGGCGGCGCTTCGCAAGGCCGCGGGCGGATCGGCTTTCGTCACTCCCGACCGCGCCGACCAGGTCCGGATCGGCGACATCCTTTATCGCTCGACCCCGACCCCCGGCACCCTGTCGTGGGAAACGGCGCCCGACGATGAGGCGGCGCTGCTCGCCTCGGTGCGGACGGCCCGGGCCAATGCCCGCTTCGTTCTGTTCGCGATCCATGCGCATGAGACCGCGGGCGACGAGGATGCCGGCCCGGCTCCGTTCCAGCCGGCCGTGCTGCATTTCGCCAACGAGGCCGCCGGCAGCAACGATCCGCGCCCCGCCGACTTCGAGCCACGCCTGTTCCGGGCCGTGATTGATGCCGGGGCGGACGCGGTGGCGCGCACCGGACCGCACCAGATCGGCGGGATCGAGATATACCGCGGCAAGCCGATCTTCCACGGGCTCGGCAGCCTGTTCTTCGACTTTGGCGGCCGCCGCTCGCTGACCACGGCCGCCGGCGAGCGCTTCGCTTTCCCGGACGAGTGGTTTGAGACGATCGTCCCCGTCACCCGCTATCGGGGCGGTGCGATCGACGAGATCCGCATCTATCCCTTTGTGCTCGAATCGAGCACGGGGCCGGGTGGTGGCTTTCCCCATCCCGCCGCCGCCGATCAGGCACGCCGCATACTTGAGCGCCTGCGGGTGCTATCGGCGCCCTATGGCACCACCGTCGCCATCGAAAACGGCATCGGCATCATCCGCACCGTCGATTCATCCAGCAGGAGAAAGAAGCCATGACCAAATTGCTGTTCGCTGTCGCCTTGCTTGTCGCACCCGCTGTCGCCTCGGCCGGAGTCCCGGTCAAACACTTCCCCGCAGGCGGGCCGATGCCGGCGGGGGCGACCACGCCCACAGCGGGGCCGCCGTTCAGCGGCTCGGTGCTGGCCGGCGATACGCTCTACATCTCGGGGACGACCGATATGGATCGCGCGACCGGCCATCCGCCCGAAGATGTGAAGGCCGGCGCGAAACTCGTGCTCGACAATATCAAGAGGACCGTCGAGGGTGCCGGGCTGGCGATGGATGATCTGGTCTGGGTGCAGGTCTTCGCGTCCGACCTCGCTTATTATGCGGCGTTCAACGAAGTGTACCGCACCTATTTCAAGGGTCCGCTGCCGGCGCGTGCGTTCATCGGTGCGGGCAGCCTGCTGGGCGGTGCGCATTTCGAGTTGATGGGCATCGCGCAACGCTCGAAATAGGCACGCATTCGGTGGCCTTGCGAGCGTGACCCGCCCGGCAAGGGCACGCGATCCGAACGGACTTCGGTGCAGAGTCAATGACGCGCGTTCCGGAGACGCGTTTCACCTGTCGTTTCGCATCACAGGATTTTTCTTTTCGCGAGCCTGTCCTATGAGGGCGCGAGCGGACTGCGTGCGTCCGCGGGGGTAGGGGTTTCATGGCGCAACTGTCTGGCGGCACAATTGCCGCGATCCGAATGGATCAGATCAACCTGCGGGAATTGATCGACGGCGATCCCTTGACCCAGAGCTCCATCACCCAGGTGATCGACAAGGGGTCGGGCGTGACCGTCACCTGGCGGGGTATCGCCTTCCTCTATGGAGATGCCACCGAAGAGTTTGGTTATGTGGACCGGCTGATCCGGGGCATGGTGTTCTCGATCACACAGCTGTCGGGCGATAGCCCGCTCCTGTCCGTCACCGGTCTGGCGTTCATGCTGACGAAGCAATTCTCGCAGGACGTCAGGGCGCCGAGCAGTTCGGTGGCGCTCGGCAAGCTCTTCGCCGACAATGACACGATGCAGGGTACGGCGTTCGGCGATTTCCTGAACGGCTATGCGGGGCATGATAATCTGCTCGGCGGCGACGGCGCCGATACGCTGATGGGGGGCACCGGCAACGACCATCTCTATGGCCAGTCGCCTACTGGTGGAGCCGATGGCAACGACTCTATCGCGGGTGAAGACGGCGACGACTATCTTCAGGGCAATGCCGGCAACGACACGCTCGACGGAGGGAACGGTGCGGATCGAATCCAGGGCGGGCAGGGTAATGACAATATCCTCGGAGGCGCCGGTAACGACGCGATCAACGGTAATCTAGGCAACGACAGCCTCGACGGTGGTGATGGCAATGATTCACTGCGCGGCGGGCAAGGCAACGATTCGCTGTCAGGTGGAGTGGGCACCGACACGTTGAGCGGCGACCTCGGGGCCGACAATCTACGCGGTGGGACCGGTGCCGATCAGTTCGTTTTCACTGGCGATGGAGCCGTGTTCAGCGGCAGCACCACAGATGTGATTGCGGACTTCACCAACGGATCAGACAAAATCGATCTCAGCTTCACCGTCGCCGCTGTCGTTACCGGTGACAGGCAGTCGAGTTTCTCCCAGGCGCTGACTGTGGCACAGCAACTGATGAACGAGCGCGTCGGCGATCACGAGGTGGCGGCTGTGGCTGTCGGCAGTGATACCTATGTCTTTTTCGCGAACGACGGCAGTAACACGATCGATTCGGCGGTCCGGCTGAGCAGCTTCTCCGCGTCATCGGTCGATGTTGGCGATTTTATCTGATTCAGTGGGGAGTTGAATGGGGGCTAACGTACCGTCCACGCCTCCAGGTCGATTGAACCAAGCGGCACGAACATCAACAGGACGGGACCTTCCGGCACGCGGGTCGAGTGGCCGATTCCGTCATGATCGCTGGCGATGAAGAACTCGCCTTGGCACCAGGACTTGACCTGCTTGTCGCCGGTCGTCTCGACCTCGATCCGGCCGGACAGCACGATGACGAACTGTGGTTCGGGCGCCGGATGTGGCGCCTGCACGAGGCCGCCGGGCAGTTGGAGGAGCCTCACATTTGGACTTGAGAAGCTGTCCGAGAGGCGGGCGTTGCCGCCATCCTCGGTGGTGACGATCTGCGCCCAGGCAATGCGCGCGCGGACGAACTCCGACAAGCCGTCGGAGCGGGACCGGAACCGGTCGACCTCGATA
>CANJRZ010000433.1 GCA_947476735.1 Sphingomonadaceae bacterium | reverse complement strand
CGGATATAAGGGCATGTCGGAATAATCCGTAAGCCCTCGTTGCGGGCATCCGCAATCAGGCGATCGACCAGCGCGCCGGCTACCCCGCTGCCGCGCATGCTTTCCGGGGCGAATGTGTGATCGGCATCGATCACGCCCGGCCGGGAATGGCGCCAGGTCAGTTCGGCTTCGCCGGCGATCCCGGCGATGGTCGCGGCATAGCGACCGGCACGGCCGTCGTCCTGGCGGGTAATGCTGATCTCCGCCATGGTTCAGACCTCTTCCAGCTGCGCGTGCCGACCTTCGTGCAGCGCATCGAGCGGGACAGTGCGGGTGTCGCGGCCCGAGCGCAGCACGGTGCCAGGCATGGCGCCGGTATGACGCCCGTCGCGGACGATCTGGACGCCGTTCACAAAGACATGGTCGATGCCGCGGGCTTCGGCATAGACGCGATATTCATCACCGGGTACGTCGTAACGGTTGTGCGGCGGGCCGCGCCCCACGGTGGCCTCGTCGAAGATGATGATATCCGCATGATGCCCCTCGGCGATCAGGCCGCGGTCGATCAGTCCGGCATAGCGGGCAGGGCGGCTGCTCATCTGATAGATCGCTTCTTCGAGCGTGACGACCCCATGCTCGCGGACGCCCTGCTGGAGCACCATCGTCGAGTAGCAGAAGCCGTCGATCATATCGATATGCGCGCCGGCATCGGAGGCGCCGATCAGGGTGCGGTCGTCGCGCCACAGCTCGGAGCGGAGCGCGATTGTTTCATGGTCGTTGCCGCCGAGTTGGGGCGAGAAGATCGTCATCAGCCTGTCCGCGAGAGCGATGTCGAGCATGACGTTGATCGGCGCGCGGGTCTGCTCGCGGGCGATATCGCCGATCAGCCGGCCCTCATGGGGCTTGTTGATTTCGGCGGTAACCGCCGCGACGATGTAATTGTCGATCCGCGAGGCGAAGCCGAGAATACCGGCGCCGCCATGGGCCTCGGCATCGGCGGCGAGCTGGAGGCGGAATTGCGGATCGCGCAGCTTCTCCATCCGGTCTTCAACCGGCCATTTGAACATCTCGCACCAGCTGCCCGGAATGCTGTCGAAGATCATCCCGCTGTTGAGGTTCATATAGATGGAAGCGGTGCAGGGCAGGGTGAGCGCCAGCACCTCGCCGCCCCGCGCGCGGGCATAGTCGGACAATGCGAGCTGGCGGGCGGCCTGTGCGCTTTGGCCCGGTTGTCCGGTCAACATCAGTACGTTCCAGTTTACCGGCCGTTGTCCGGCGAGAGAGAATCGGGTGACCAGTTCCGCCGTGTTGGCATCGAAATTCATCCCCGGCAGCAATTCGAGGCCGGTGCCCGCATGTTCGCTGACCACTTCGCCAAGCGCGATCAGTTCCTCCTCGGAGGCCCAGCGCGAGGGAACGGCGTTGCCGTCGCCATCATTGTGACTGGCGGAGAGCGACGAGGAGAAACCGAGCGCGCCTTCGGCCAGCGACTGACCGAGCAGCGCTTTCATCGCCTCCAGTTCATCGGGGGTGGCTAGCTCGCCGACCGAACGTTCGCCCATCACGACGCGACGGATCGCGCTATGGCCGACGAAGAATCCGGCATTGAGGCCGACCTTGCCGTCGAGCCGGCCTAGCCAGTCTCCGAACGAGGACCAGTCCCAGTCGAGCGCTGCGTCGAGGGTCGCCATCGGCATGCCCTCGACCCGTGCCAGCATCGGCTTGATGTAGGACGCCGCGTCCGGCGTCAGCGGTGCGATCGAAAAACCGCACATGCCGCCGAGCACGGTGGTGACGCCATGATAGCAGGAGGGGCTCAGGCTCGGATCCCAGAAGACCTGGACGTCATAATGGGTGTGGAGATCAACGAAGCCCGGCGATACGATGCGGCCGGTCGCGTCGATCGTCTCGCGGGCTTCCTCCGAAACGGTGCCGATCGCGACGATCCGGCCATCCCGGATGCCGACATCGCCCCGGAAGCGCGGTGCGCCGCTGCCATCGACAATCGTCCCGCCGACTATCCTGAGATCGAGCATTTTCCTCTCCTGGCGCGGTGCGGCTTATGGCGTAGCCCGCGATGGTCGGCACGATAGCGCGATTAGGCTCCGGCCAGAAGGGCCGAGATGGGCGCTGGGAGGGCATCGTCGGCGAGGCTTCCGACACGCCATTTTCGCGATCGTTCCCGGGTGCATGGGGTTGTCTGAGCGTTTTTATAGAATCTTTTTGTTGTTCGTCCGAATGCCGAGATGCGGTGCCGGCCTGGGGAGGACAAGCCTCGCTGCGCTGAAGTTCAGCCAGAGCCATGGACAGCTGAGCTTCCCTGAAACGGAACAGGGCGTCGGCCTGGAGGAAGCAGAAGCTATCAGGGGCATATGCGCTGCGGGTCGGATGGATCAGTTTGACGACGCGCAGCATTTGGGTGGTTTGTGCAATGTAGCGGGCCATCGCCCTGACCCGCGCGGAGCGGAGGCCGGTCTTCCAGGCATTGCGGTTGCCGCGGGGAGCACCGCTACCTCTGCCACCGTGCATCCGGCATCGCCGATTTCCGTTCACTGCCGGCGAGCGGCAGGGTGCGCCCGATCGGGTCCGGGCGCCGCAGCGCGGTGCGTTGGCCAGGATTTGCGGTTGGCCGGGGGTGCTCGTTCGTTCTTGCATTTCGGCGCTCTGGAGGGACCGAACTGCTTAGCTCAAAGGTCAGCGATATGCAAGAACAAATAAGGAACATAGACTAGGTCAAACCGGTGAAGGGATTCCACTTTTGCTCTTGGTTTTGAAACGCGCGCCCTGCGCCCTCGGGTGCCGGGCGTTGGTGTAGGGCACCTTATCTTGAATACAACTTATAAGCTTCTTCGCCCGCGCGAAGCAGGTCGTCGAGCGTCTTGTCGGGACCGGGACTAATGTACGAGGCCATCGGGGGAGTGCCGTTCGTACATTGGGCCAACTTCTCGCCATCTCCGATCCTTAGGACGTTAAAGCCGCCTAGCGAATTGCGGCGAAGCCACCAACGCCTTGCCCCTAAATCCCTTCGGAATGAGGTGTGTTGCATTGCTAAGGTGAGCTGTCGTCCCTTCGCTGCCTCGCCTGTTATCACACGCTTCACGTCCAGTTCGAGGAACCACGGCCAAACCATAATAATGCAGTCGGGACCGCAGTCCGGAAAGACGCTAGGTGTTTGTCTGACGATTTTGGCCCGCACGAGCGCGTCGAAGCATTCCGGCACATCTTCTTTGGCAAAAGCGATGCTCGCGGAAAACAGGAAGCCGAGTGCGCCAGACAAGGCCAGAAAGACTCGGAACAAGGCAGAGGAGGACATTTGAAACTTTAACTTGCCATTGTTGGATGAACCAACCTGAATCTGACGGTTAGCGGAAGAAGTGGCAATCCGGGGACACTATACGAATTGACGAGTGCCGCATTCCTTGGCCCGCTCGAACTCCAGCGGGTCCGCCAGATATCTGGACCAGACTAATTCATATAGTGTCCCCGATTAATCACCTGATTAATAAAACGCTGATATCGAGCTGCTGCTATGGAAAATCCGACCGATCGCCTTTGGTCAGCCGCCGTGTGCTTTCCTGGACAGCCAGAAAACCAACTGTTGATTTGCACTGAGATGTGACCCGGGAGGGGCATAAGTTTCCACT
>CANJRZ010000432.1 GCA_947476735.1 Sphingomonadaceae bacterium | reverse complement strand
TCGGGATCGCGGAAATAGACGCTGCGGGCCTTGCCGCGGCGGCCGAAGGTGTCAACGATGCCGGTGTGGCTCTCGACCCCGCAGGCATGGAGATGGGCGAGTGCGTCCTCGACCGGCCCGTCCCATTCGAACGCCATGTCGCTGTTGCCGGCCATCACCGGTGTCTGCGCCAGCAGATGGGGCGGAATCACCATGTCGGGGCCGTGGACGTTGAGCTGGACATCGCCGAGACGATAGACACGGAAGCCTTCGATCGGCTTGACCACCTCGACCCCGAAGATGCGTCGATAGAAATCGTCCGAGACGTCGAAATTGCTCGATTTGATGACGGTGTGGTCGAGGGTGATCTTCACGGACATGCATGCGCTCCCGAAATTTGCGTCCATAAGAGCAAAGCGCTTGCCAAAGGCAATGACCTGAGTGGACGCCTCGATCACTGTAAGCGCAACGATCGGTTTGCGTACGAGCCCCGCGCTCGCCATATCGGGCGCAACGTCTCGCAAAGGATATCTGGCCAATGGCCGACTATGACTATGATCTGTTCGTGATCGGCGCCGGCTCGGGCGGGGTGCGCGCCTCGCGGGTCGCGGCAGCGCATGGCGCGAAGGTGGCGGTGGCCGAAGAACATCGCATCGGCGGCACCTGCGTGATTCGCGGCTGCGTGCCAAAGAAGATGCTCGTCTATGGTGCGCATTTCGCCGAGGATCTGCACGATGCGGCCCGCTTTGGCTGGGATCTGGGCGAGATCAAGTTCGACTGGAAGACGCTGCGCGACAACGTCAACGCCGATGTCGACCGGATCGAGGGGCTCTACACAAACACGCTCGAGAACAACAAGGTCGAGATTTTCCGCGAGGCCGCGAGGGTTTCCGGACCGAACGAGATCAGCCTGGCAAGCGGCCGCAAGGTGACCGCCAGGTTCATCCTTGTCGCGACGGGCGCCTGGCCGGTTGTGCCGCAAGTCCCCGGCGCGGAACTGGGGATCAGCTCGAACGAGGTTTTCTACATCGACGAACTACCGAGGCGGGTGGTTATCGCGGGCGCGGGCTATATCGCCAATGAGTTCGCCGGCATCTTCCATGCGCTCGGCAGCAAGGTCACCGTCGTCAACCGCTCGGACCAGATACTGCGCGGCTATGACGAGCAAATCCGGGACCGGCTGTTTCAGATCTCGACCGAGAAGGGAATCGAGTTCATCTTCAACACGTCCTTCGAAAAGATCGAGAAGAAGGCGGATGGCTCGCTCTGCGTGAAGCTCGAGGGCCATGACCCGCTCGACACCGATCTGCTGCTCTACGCGATCGGCCGCACTCCGCGCAGCGGCGGCATCGGCCTCGCAGAGATCGGGGTCGAGATCGACGACAAGGGTGCGATCGTCGTCGACGAGGACAATCGCTCCTCCGTCCCCTCAATCTACGCGGTCGGCGACGTCACCAACCGCATTCAGCTGACCCCGGTCGCGATTCGCGAGGGACAGGCGTTCGCCGACACGGTGTTCGGCAACAAGCCAACCAGGGTCGACTATGCCAATGTCCCCAATGCGGTGTTCAGCAGCCCGCCGATGGCCGGCGTCGGCCTCACCGAGCGTCAGGCCCGCGAACAAAATCTCGATCCGAAGATCTTCACCTCGGATTTCCGGCCGATGCGCAACGTGCTGGCCGGGCGCAACGAGCGCTCGCTCTATAAGCTCGTCGTCCATCCCGAGAGCGACGTCGTGCTCGGCGTCCACATGATCAGCCCCGACGCTCCCGAAATTCTCCAGGTCGCGGCAATCTGCATAAAGGCCGGACTGACCAAGGCGCAGTTCGACCAGACCGTGGCTTTGCACCCGTCAATGTCGGAAGAGCTGGTGCTGATGAAATAGGCCGAACCCTCGCCCGGCGGTCCGGGGGGTGGGTCGGGGCTATGCTCTCACCGGCAGCCCGGCGGCCCTGAGCGCAGCGTGCGCCTCGGCGACGCTGTGCTGGCCGAAATGGAAGATCGAAGCGGCAAGTACCGCGCTGGCACCACCCCTTGTCACCCCCTCGACCAGATGATCGAGCTTGCCAACTCCGCCGCTGGCGATCACCGGCACCGAGACGGCATCGGCGACTGCCCGGGTCAGCGCAAGGTCATAGCCGTCACGGGTGCCATCGCGGTCCATCGAGGTCAGCAGAATCTCGCCCGCCCCGAGCGAAGCGAGCCGCCTGGCATGTTCGACCGCATCGATGCCGGTCGGCTTGCGGCCACCATGCGTATAAATTTCCCACTTGCCGGGCGCGACCTGGCGCGCATCGACCGCGCCGACCACGCATTGCGCGCCGAAGCGGTTCGCCATGTCGGCGCAAAGCTCGGGCCGAGCGACCGCCGCCGAATTGACCGCGACCTTGTCAGCACCGGCGAGCAATAGCGCGCGCGCATCCTCAGGTGTCCGCACCCCGCCGCCAACCGTCAGCGGCATGAAGCAGACCGCGGCGGTGCGGGCGACCACGTCGAGGAGCGTGCCGCGCTCCTCATGACTCGCGGTAATGTCGAGGAAGCATAGCTCGTCGGCCCCCGCTGCGTCATAGACCCGCGCCTGCTCGACCGGATCGCCGGCATCGGCGAGATCAACGAAATTGACACCCTTGACCACGCGTCCGCCGGCAACGTCGAGACAGGGTATGACGCGGACGCGGACCGTCACTCGTCAGGCCCCTCGCCGCGTGCGACCAGCAATGCCTCGGCAAGATCGAGCCGGCCGTCATAAAGGGCGCGGCCGGTGATCACGCCCTCGATGCCGTCCTTCGCATGGGGGAGCAGCGCCTTGATGTCGGCGATCGAGGCGACGCCGCCGCTCGCGATGACCGGGATGCTGGCATGGCGCGCAAGCGCGACGGTCGCCTCGACATTGCAGCCCTTAAGCAACCCGTCGCGGCCGACGTCGGTGAACAGCAGTGCGGCAACGCCGGCGTCGGCGAAGCGATCGGCAAGCTCGTTGATGCTGACGCTGGACACCTCGGCCCAGCCATGGGTCGCGACGAAACCGTCGCGCGCGTCAACCCCGACGACGATACGGCCCGGCAATGCGCGCGCCGCCGCTCTGACCAGATCGGGATTCTGCAGCGCAGCGGTGCCGATGATCACCCGCTCGACGCCGAGTTCGAGCCAATGGTCGATCGCCGCGCGGTCGCGAATGCCACCGCCGAGCTCGACCTTGCCAGGGAATGAGCTGATTATGTCCTCGACAGCCCCGGCATTGACGGCACGACCGGCGAAGGCGCCATCGAGATCGACGACGTGGAGCCACTCAGCCCCAGCCTCGGCGAATTTGCGGGCCTGATCGGCAGGGTCGTTCCCGTAGACCGTGGCGCGTGCCATATCGCCCTCGGCAAGGCGTACGACCTGGCCGCCCTTAAGGTCGATCGCTGGGAAGACGATGATTGGCCGGGTCATGGCTTCCACTCCAGAAATCTCGCCAAAAACGCCAGCCCATAGCCCTGGCTCTTCTCGGGATGGAACTGCACGCCGACCACGTTGTTGCGTCCGACCGCGGCAGTGATCGGGCCGCCGTGATCGGTCGTCGCCAGGCAATCGGTCGGATCGGCCATTTCGAACATGAAGCTGTGCAGAAAATAGGCTTCGCCCGGCACGATCAGCGGATGCGG
>CANJRZ010000431.1 GCA_947476735.1 Sphingomonadaceae bacterium | reverse complement strand
TGCGCAGATCGGCCCGAACAGCCGCGCTACGCTGGCGGTACCGTGCGCCTGAATCATGAAGAGCCCGATCAGGATCGCCGAGGTGATGAGCAGGATCAGCTGCGGCGTCATCACATCGGCGACACCCGGAACCGTCTGCAGTCCTTCGACCGCCGACAGCACCGACAGAGCCGGGGTTATGATCGCGTCTCCATAGAATAGCGCGGCACCCGCCGCGCCCATGATGAGCAGCGCGGTCGAGCCGCCGGTCGCCCGTTGGGCCAGGGCCATGAGCGACAGCACGCCGCCTTCGCCTCCATTGTCGGCGCGCATCAGGAACAGCACATATTTGATCGTGACGACGATGATCAGCGCCCAAAGCGCGAGGCTGAGGACACCGATGATTTCGGCTGGCTCTATGCCGTTCCCGCTTGCCTGGTTCAGTGCCTCGCGAAAGGCGTAGAGCGGGCTGGTGCCGATATCTCCGAACACGACGCCGATCGCGCCGAGCGCGAGGATCGAAATCTGTTTCGGGCTGGACGGATTTTTCGCAGAGGAACTGTCGGTCATCGTGCTGCAAAAGCAGCAGATGGCATTAGGCTTCCATGCGAAATCCCGCGCCCGGGCATAAGGAAAGCATAAAGGCCGCAGCAGCCAGTGCCGCGACCTGGCTTCAGGCCGAAGCCTTCACCCCGGCGAGTATGTCCGCAACCGCCTTGAAGTCGGCTTCGGTCAACTCCCAGTTCGCCGCCCGGGCATTGGCCTGGATTTGCTCGGGCCGGGTCGCACCGGCGATCACCGAAGCAACGAAGGGCTGCGAGACAAGCCAGGAGAAGGCGAGCTCAACGATCGTGTGGCCGCGCGATTCCGCGAAGGCCTTGAGCTTGTCGACCTTGTCGATCCGCTCGTCGTTGAGCTGATTGTCGCGCAGCATGCCGGCGACGAAGGTGTCGCCGCCGAAGCGGGTGCCCTCAGGACTGGTATTGCCTTTCTTGTACTTCCCGGTGAGCAGGCCGCTCGCGAGCGGGAAGAAGGGCAGCAGCATCAGGCCATGGCGCTTCACGCCTTCGATCGTGCCCTCCTGCCAGGGCAGGTCGAGGACGTTGTACTGGTTCTGCGCGCTGACGAAGCGGCGATAGCCCTTGGCCTTCGCCGTTGCCTCGGCCTCGTCGATCATGTCGCCCGAGAAATTGGAACAGCCGATCTCGACGACCTTGCCATCCTTGACCAGCCGGTCGAGCGCTTCGAGGATTTCGTCGATCGGGGTCTCGGGATCGGGGAAATGCTGCTGATAGAGATCGATCCGGTCGGTGCCGAGCCGCCTGAGGCTGCCCTCGACCGCGCTGATGATCCGTTTGCGGCCGCGCTCGGACGGATCGTCGAGCGATTCGATGCCGAACTTCGAGGCGATGACGACCGAGTTGCGCTTGCCCTTGAGCGCCTGGCCGACGAACTGCTCGGACTGGCCCTCGCCGAACTTGGTTTTGGTGCTGTACTCCTCGGCGGTGTCGAGGAAATTGATGCCACTGTCGAGCGCGGCATCGATGATCCGCTTTGCGCCCGCCGCATCGGTATCGGTACCGAAGAAACCGGTGCCAAAATTGTTGCAGCCGAGGCCGATTACCGACACTTCGAGGCTGCCAATTTTCCGCTTTTTCATCGCTTTCACTCCCTCTCCAATTCTTTGGCGCGGAGGCTAGGAACAGTTTCGGAGTCGCG
Organism: Sphingomonadaceae bacterium; assembly: GCA_947476735.1. GTDB lineage: Bacteria > Pseudomonadota > Alphaproteobacteria > Sphingomonadales > Sphingomonadaceae > Rhizorhabdus. The sequence continues at coordinate 1,929 of CANJRZ010000431.1, read as the reverse complement.
ACAAGCAAATAAGCGATTCGCTGCTGCTCAATCCTGTCCCGGGGCAAGCAGTTCGAAGATTTTTTCGTCGTCGCGGGTCAGCCCCAGCTTCTCGCCCCGCGCGAGCGACTGGATACAGACATGATCGGCCCCGGCATCCCAATGTTCCTGGATGCGGCGGCGGATCGCGTCCTCGTCGCCCCAGGCGACCAGCGAGTCGACCCAGCGGTCGGAGCCGTTGCCGGCGAGATCATCCTCGGTGAAACCCATGCGGAGGAAATTGTTGCGATAATTGGGGAGGTGCAGCGAGAAGCCGAGTGTCCGCCGCCCGATCGCGCGCGCCCTGGCGGGGTCGGTCTCGAGCACGACCTTCTGCTCGGGGCAAAGCCATTTGCCGGGGCCCAATATCTCGCGGGCCATCGCCGTGTGAACCGGTGAAACATTATACGGGTGAGCGCCGTCGGCATGGGTGCGCGCCAGCTCGAGCATTTTCGGGCCAAGTGCGGCGAGGATGGTCTTCGGCTTCTCTGGCGGAGGCGGACTTTTATATTCGTGCGCCGCCATCGCCTCGAGATAGGCCTTCATCGTCGGGATCGGTTTCTGCATGACATGGCCGCGCAACCCTTCGACCAGCGGCGCGTGCGAGACACCCAGCCCGAGCAGAAAGCGTCCCCCCGATTGCTCGGCGAGGCCATATTGCGCGTTGAGCGCGGCATAGGCGTCGCGGGCATAGACGTTGCAGATGCCGGTTGCGAGCTGGAGCCGGCTAGTATTGGCGAGCATCCAGGACGAGCCGACCAACGCACAGCGGCCGATCGCCTCGGGGGTCCAGAGGGTGCTGTAGCCCCAGGCCTCGACCCTCTGCGCAAAGGCCGCGGCGTCGGGTGCGGTGAACTCGTTGGTCAGCGCCCAGACGCCGAGCTTGCCGATTTTCATATTTGTCTTCCCTTGCCTCAGCCCGATCGCGTCAGGATCCAGCCCAGTTCGATTCCTTCGGCCGGTGCGGTACCGGCGATCACCAGCTGGCGAATCTGCTGGGGACGGCCGCGTGAGTCGATCCACAGGCTGTCCTCGATCCCGACCTCGCCGCCGACCGCGCGGAAGCGCCACAGCGCCCCTGCCGAGATGCGAAGCAGCGCACCGCTGCCGTCGGCAGTCGCCGAGACCTCGACGCCGGGAGCGAGGTGGAAGCGGATCGCATAGTCGACCGGCTTGGTCCGCCCTGGACGGCCACTTGGAATCAGAAAGTCCTGCCCGCGCACTTCGCCGCCGCCGGCGCCGATCACAATCTTGCGACGGTGGGCAAAGCCAAAGCGGCGGATATAGCCGTCGTGGCGCATTTCGATGCTGCTGCCATGCATATCCTCCTGCCGTTCGACCTCGACCTCGGATACACCTTTGCCGAGGGTGCCGTCAGGATGGACAGCGGTGGAGTTGCTGTCGTCGATGATCAGCGTCGAATGGGCGGCAGTGCTCCGCAGCGCCTTGGCGAGTTCGGGATGGAGCGCGTTGTTGGCGCCGCGCGCGCCGCCGCAATTGACGATCAGCCGGTGCGGCCCGTCAGACATCTCGATCGCCATCGTGGATGCGCAGGCATGCGCCGCGAAGCGCGAGATGGGCGGCGGCGCCGCATCGGCGATGATCCGCGTGTGGCCCACCTGAAGCCGCTGATAGCCCCATTCGCGCGACTGGCGCAGCGGCCGTGTGCGCACACCCGATGCCGTAACCACTGCGTCGATCCGGCCGCCGTCGATCGGTGCCGAACCCTGCCAGCTCGACAGGCCGCCGTCGCCCAGCGTCAATCCCAGCAGTGGCGGCACCGCCCGGTTGAGCGCGTCTGTCACGGCAGCAACCGGCCGTTGGGCGCGCATGTCATAATATCTGCGCAGCATCGCGAGCAGCCCGATCAGGTCCATCTGTTCGGTCGGGGAGCGGCTGACGATCCCGCCG
>CANJRZ010000430.1 GCA_947476735.1 Sphingomonadaceae bacterium | reverse complement strand
GAGGCGCCCGATTATCTCGGTGCGATCGACAAGGGAGCCCGGGGCATGCGCCTCGTCTGGACCAATGATTTCGGCTATGCGGGTGCCTATGCGACGGCGGAGACGCCCCGGGTGGTCGAAACCGTCCGTCGCGCCGCCGAAGGGCTTCTGTCCCTCGGTGCCGGGATCGAAGAAACCAGCGAGAATTTTGGCGAAGCCTATACTACCGGCAGCGGGATGATGCTTGGCGATGCCGGCCTCGCCATCTACCGGAAACTGCCCCGCGAAGATGTCATCTATGCCCGCGAAACGCGGCAGCGATTGTGGGAGACCTATCGCCGCATTCTCGGCGACCGGGATTTCATCATCTCGCCGACCACGCCGCATGTCGCACCGACCCGCGAGGCCTGGGCCGCCGGCTGGACCGCACCCGAGGAGGGCAAGCTGCCGGCGCATATGGGCCATTACACGCCGCACACAGCGGCGGCGAACGTCCTGGGCTGGCCGGCTATCACCGTTCCGGTGGGCTTCGTCGACGGATTGCCGGTCGGTTTTCAGATAATGGGCCGACCGGACAGCGAACCGCGCATGGTTCAGCTCGCCCAAGCCATGCTGGCGCTGCAGGGCTGACCCGCCAGCACAAGATTCATCGGGAAATCTGCAATATCTGCATAATGCTTCGTAATTTGCCCAACCGGGCGGCGATCCATATGCTGGACCAAACGAGGCGCGGCAAACAGCGCCGAACGAACAGGCCGACGCGGCCGAAGGGAGACGGATGATGGCGGATGCAGCGGGCACGGAGCGCAGCGGCTGGGGAGCAAAGCTCATAGGCCTGTTGCTCGGACTGATCGGCCTGTGGATGGCAGGCGGCGGCGCCTGGCTGCTGAGCCTCGGCGGATCGCCTTATTATGCGCTCTGCGGGATCGGCTGCCTGGCATCGGCGTGGCTCTATCTCCGCGGACGCGGGCGTTACGGCCTTTATGTCTACCTTGCCGTCTTCATCGGAACGTTGATCTGGGCCTTCGCAGAGGTCGGTCATGATCACTGGCAGCTCATGCCGCGGGTGGTCGGGCCTGGCGTTTTCGCCGCGGCCCTTCTGATTCACAGTCTCTTCGTGCGCGGCAGTTCAAAGGCGGTCTCGTGGGGAGCGACAGCGGTCGCCCTCCTCGTCTTCGCCTTGTTCGTCGGCTCGCTCACCCGTCTCGGCGAGACGAGCGGCGGAACAGCCGCCGCCGCATTGCCCGCCGGCGCTGCCGACGACTGGACCGCCTATGGCCGGACCCAGTCGGGTACCCGCTATGCGCCCGCAACGCAGATCACGCCTGCCAATGCCGGCGCGCTCCAAGTCGCCTGGCAGGTCCAGACCGGCGACCTGCCCTCGGCCTATCCGGGCGCGCAATATGCGCACACGTTCGAGGTTACCCCGATCAAGGTCGGCGACCTCGTCTATGCCTGCACGCCGCACGATAATGTCATCGCGGTCGATGCCGACACCGGCAAGGAAGCCTGGCGGTTTGATCCCAAGCTCCAGATCAAGGCGGTCAAGATGGCGGTTTGCCGAGGCCTCAGCCATTTCCAGGCTGCGGCGCCCGATGCAAATGGCCAGTGCGCGAGCCGGCTGCTCTACGGCACGCTCGATGCACGCCTGATCGCGCTCGACGCGCTCACCGGCAAGCCCTGCGCCGGCTTCGGCAAGAACGGCTCGGTCGCGCTGCGCGACGGCCTCGGCGTCGATCCGAACGGCTTCTATGTGGTCACCTCGCCGCCGGCTATGGTGAACGGCGTCGCGGTGGTCGGCGGCTTCGTCCTCGACGGCATCGAGACCAAGGAGCCTTCGGGCGTGGTGCGCGGTTATGACGCCACCACCGGCGCGCTGCTCTGGTCGTGGGATTCGGGAGCCGTCGACGAGAATCGCATTCCCGGACCGGGCGAGCATTATTCGCGCGGTTCGCCCAACAGCTGGTCAGTAGCAAGTGCCGATCCGGCGCTGGGCCTGGTCTATTTGCCGATGGGCAATGCCACGCCAGATTATGTCAATGCCCATCGCTCGCCGGAAGACCGTCGCTATGCGAGCTCTGTGGTCGCCCTCGACGCGAAGACCGGCAAGCGCGTCTGGAATTTCCAGACCGTCCATGACGATATCTGGGACTATGACATCGGCTCGCAGCCGGTGCTGTTCGACATGCCGATGCCCGGCGGCGGCACCGTTCCCGCCCTCGCTCAGCCGACCAAGCAGGGCGACATCTACATCCTCGACCGGCGCACCGGGAAGCCGCTGACCGAGGTCGCCGAGCGCAAGGTGCCGGCAGGGAGCGTCAAGGGCGAGCGCTACTCCGCGACCCAGCCGGTCTCGACCGGCTTCCCGTCGCCGCTCGGCGATCGCGAGGTGCTGCGCGAGAAGGATATGTGGGGGGCGACCCCACTCGACCAGCTCTACTGTCGCATCCGCTTCAAGTCGGCGCGCTATACAGGCCGTTACACGCCGCCGGGCGAGGATCTGACGATCCAGTTTCCGAGCAATTTCGGGGTAATGGACTGGGGCAGCGGGGCAGTCGACGAGAAGAACGGCGTGTTCTTCATCAACAGCAGCCATCTGGCGATGACCAACCAGCTGATCCCCCGCGAAAAGGCCGACAAGATCAAGCAGGACGGCTCGCGCCACGTGCTCTTTTCGCCGCAGGCGGGAACCCCCTATGGCGCCGACGTCCAGATGATGCTGTCGCCGCTCGGCATCCCCTGCAACGCGCCGCCATGGGGCAAGCTGACCGCGATCGATCTCGCCAGCCGGAAGGTCCTCTGGCAGGTACCGTTCGGCACGACGAAGGACCATGCACCGCTCGGGCTCGCCGTGCCCGGTGCGCCCAATATCGCCGGCAAGGTGGTGACGGCGGGCGGGGTGATCTTCATCGCCGCATCGATCGACAACTATCTGCGGGCCTATGACGCGAAGACCGGAAAGGAACTGTGGCGCGGGCGCTTACCCGCCGGCGGCCAGGCCGCGCCGATCAGTTATGTCAGCAAGACCGGGCGGCAATATGTCGTCGTCGCGGCCGGCGGCCACCAGATCCTGAAAACCAAGATCGGTGACTATCTGATCGCCTATGCGCTGCCGCGTTGAGCCTGATTGACGGAGACTCCATGACCATGTTGCACAAGGCTATCAGCCTCACCGCCGCCGCGGCTCTCGCCGCAAGCGCAATCCAGATCACCGCCAAGCCGCCGGCCGCTGCAGACCTGGTGGACGGCAATCAAGGCGATGACTGGGCCGCCTATGGCCGGACCTATGGCGAACAGCATTACAGCCCGCTCACCGCGATCAGCACTGCCAATGTCGCCAAACTGGGGCTCGCCTGGTCCTACGACCTGCCGGCCGGAAATCCGGTGAGCGGGCCGATTTCGGTCGGCGGCGTGCTCTATACCGCGACCGGCTACAGCATCGTCCGCGCCTTTGATGCGGCCAGTGGCAAGCTCTTGTGGGATTATGATCCCAAGGCAGGCGAAGCAGCCGGCGGGAAATTGCGCGAGGGTTGGGGCATTCGCGGTCTCGCCTGGTGGAACGGCAAGATCATTGTCGGCACCCAGGATGGTCGGCTCGTCGCGGTCAATGCCAAGAGCGGCAAACCGGTGTGGAGTGTGTTGACCGTTCCCAAGGATGACTACCGCT
>CANJRZ010000429.1 GCA_947476735.1 Sphingomonadaceae bacterium | reverse complement strand
CTGCTCGGGCCGCTGACCTTGCCACTGATGGAACAGTTCGGCTGGTCCAAGTCGGGGTTGGCCCTTTCAGCCTCCGCCCTGTCGATAGGAGCGACCATCGGCGCGGCCCTGTTTGGCCGCGTTTCGGATCGGATCGAAGTTCGCAAGGTTGCCCTTGTTTCGCTGTCGGCATTCGGCTTCTCGCTGCTCCTTGCACCGATGATCAGTGCGCTCTGGCAGCTTCAATTGCTCTACTTTACCGCAGGATTGCTGGGGGCGGGTTGTGGTGGCATCGCCTATATGCGCGCTATCGGTAGCCGCTTTCAGGCAGCCCGCGGCGTAGCATTGGCGGTCGCTCTGAGTGGGACAGGCCTAGCCGCCTTTTCCGTGCCATTGGTGGCCTATGCTATCAACGCTGTGTTCGGTTGGGAGGGCGTCTTCGTCCTCCTCGGCGCGGTAATCATCCTCGTTGGTCTGCCCGCGATCTACTGGGGGCTGGGCGCGACGCCCAAGGGGGCCGGCCAACCCGAACGCCCCAAGGAGGCGGCGGAAACCGGTATGACCCGCGCCGAAGCGATGCGCGACCCCCGCTTCTATCTGATCATGGGCATGGTGATCCTGTTTGGCCTCTTCATTAGCGCGCTCATCATCAACCTCGTCCCCATACTTCAGGCCCAGGGGCTGACGGCCGCGCGGGCGGCTGCAATCGCTTCGTCAATGGGTCTAGCCATGATCATTGGACGGCTTGGGGTCGGCTGGCTGCTCGATCGCTGGCCGCCCAGTCTGGTAGGAGCCGGCACCTTCGCCGTGGGCGCCATTGGGTCACTTCTATTGGCCCTTGCCGGTGCCGAATATGCATTGCTGACAGTGATCTCGATGGGGCTGCTTGTCGGCGCCGAAGTTGACCTGCTTTCATTCATCGTGCTGCGCTATTTCGGGGTGCGGAACTACGGCGAAATCTATGGCTGGCTTTACGGGGCATACACTCTTGTATCCATGGCCGGTCCGCCTTTTGGCGCGTTGCTGCTCGAACAGGGCGGGTACCGTCTCCTTTTCGGAAGTGCTTCGGCAAGCTTTGGCTTGGCGATGCTTCTGTTTGTGATTCTCGCTCATGTTGCTGGCGAGGTGCCGGGCGTAAGAAAGGCCGAAAAAGCTCAGATCTGAACTTTGGAATCGTGACAATGTCGGATTTCCTCACCGGATACTGTCACGGGGACCGACCTTAACTTGGAGGATGCCTCTGGCTAAAATGACCGATATGCCGCAGGAACGAAGCTAGCTGGACCTAGAGACTTGGCGGGGAGGCACGTCCCAACATTCGGGTTGCCAATGGGAAGACACGCAGAAACAGCTATGGCTTCCTGTTTTCCATCGAAGGCTCGAACATAGTCCGTTTCGCGACCATGCCGACAACTTCCGGGCGGTGCAGGCCTTCGAGTGAGGCGAGCAGGCCCAAACCATGATCAGATCGGCACTCGCCGATGATCAGAATAAAGTTGGAGTAGTCTGATGGCAGGAAAACGTGATCTTCGGCGCCTGTTCGAACCGCGTTCGGTGGCGATGATCGGGGCATCGGAAAAGAGCCTTTTCTCGCATCTGGCTGCTCAGTGCCTCGCGGCGGTTCGGTTTGAGGGACCGGTATTCGCGGTCAATCCGGGTGCCAACAACGCACACGGATTTCCCGGCTTCACCTCCTGCAAGGCGATCGGCCAGTTGATCGATGCGGCCTATGTCGCGGTGCCGGCACGGTTCGTGATCGAGGCGGTCGAAGAAGCCGCAGAGGCCGGCATTCGCAATTTTGTAGTCGTCAGCAGCGGATTTGGTGAGGTCGGTGGCGGGGCTGCCGAGGCGCAGGCAGCACTGGGCCGCTTTTGTGCGCTGAAAGGCATCAATATGCTCGGCCCAAATGGTCTGGGGTATTTCAACCTGCTGGATCGTACCGCACTGGGGGCGTTGACGGTCAGTGAGTTGCCAGATCCGGGGGCGATAGCGATCGTTTCGGCGAGTGGCGCGGTTGCCAGTCAGATGCTGCGTTTCTGCAAGCGGCAGGCGGTCGGCGTGAGCCATGCGATTGCGCTGGGCAACGAAGCGGATGTGAGTTCGGCGGATATTCTCAGCTATCTTGTCGATCATCCACGTGTCCGTGCAATAGCAATGTTCCAGGAAGCGGTGAAGGATCCAGAAGGATTGGCGATAGCCGCCGCTGCCGCTCGGAACGGGACGAAACCGATCGTCGTGCTTAAGGCGGGTTCTTCGGAACGGGCCGGGGCGGTGGCGGCCGCGCACACGGGTGCGTTGGTTGGCGACGACAGCAAGTTCAATGCCTTCTGCGACAAATTCGGCTTGCTGCGGGTGCGTAACCTCGAGGACCTGATCGTTACTGCGGCGACCATCGCCGAAACGGGGCCATTGACGCGCCCCGGGGTTGGCTTTGTGTCTACATCGGGCGGTGCGTGCGAGATTATCGCCGACATTGCCGATGAATGCGGACTCGATGTGCCCGAATTCTCGCCCCCTGTGCATGCCGTGCTCCTGGAGAAGATCAGCGCGGGTGGCATGGGGCAGAGCGTCAACAACCCGCTCGACCTGACCGGTGCCGTCGCCCGGGATCCTTCCCTCTGGGAAAGCGTGATGGATCAGGTCATCGGCGACCCGCGGATTGGCGTGGCGGTGGCCCATATGGATCCGCCGTCGCAGTGGGGTAGCTCGCCGGTTACCGCCAGCGTGTTCCGGCACATTGCCTGCACCATGCGGCGAAACGGCAAGCAAGCCTTGATGATGGCGACCTATGCGGCAGCGATGGAAGAGAGCGATCACGCGTTCAAAATCGATGCCGGCGTGGGGTTCATCCTTCCGAGTATTGCGACGGGCATACCAGCGCTCGTGAACGCGGCTCGCTGGACGGAAAATCTTTCCCGTGGAGAAGTGAACTGGAGCATCGAGCCACCCACCAGATTATCGGAACAGGACCGCCCCAAGGGAGAGTTCGCGACGCTTCGCTTCCTGGAGCAATGGCAAGTGCCTACAATCCCGCAAACGTTGTGCCTGACGGCTCAGGAAGCGCAGCGAGCAGCCGAAAGGATCGACGGGCCGGTCGCCATGAAGATCGCCGCGCCAGAAATCCTCCATAAGACCGACGTAGGTGGTGTCCTGTTGAATGTTCAGGGTGTCGAGGCGATCGAGCATGGTTTCTCGACGATTATGCAAGCCGTACGTGGAGCGGTCCCCGGGGTTCACCCCGAGGGCGTTCTGATCTCACCGATGCGCGGGCGCGGCATCGAATTGCTGGTGGCCGTCACGCACGACGTCGACTGGGGATATGCGCTTACGCTTGGATTCGGCGGGACATTGGTCGAAGTCCTGTCCGATTCCACGGTACTTCTGCTGCCGGCAGGCCATGTCGACATCGTCAGGCACCTGTCGCGATTGCGCGGCGCCAGGCTGTTTGCGGGGGTAAGGGGCGATGCGGCCATCGACGTCGACGAGCTTGCTCGCGTCATACATCGCATTTCCGAGGCGGCGGTTGGGCTCGGGCCCTCCCTCGACACGCTGGAAATCAATCCCCTGCTGGTTACGTCGGAGTCGATCGAGGCGCTCGATGCCCTGATCATCTGGAAGCAGCCCGCTTGAGCGAGGTAGCGGCTGACTGACTTGCATCTAAGGAGAGTGAAGCTGTGAGTTACGAGACCATAATCGTTGAACTCCATGGAGCAGTTACGCTG
>CANJRZ010000428.1 GCA_947476735.1 Sphingomonadaceae bacterium | reverse complement strand
TGTTGACGGTGCCGATCGTCTTGCGCGGTTCAGTCCCCTGAACGAGCAGATTGGAGGTAACGACGGGACCCCAGCCGCCGCCGCCTGCGGCATCGAGAAAGCCGCCGACCAGACCGAGCGGCGCGATGACCCTGGGTGACTTGTGCGCCCCACCATGGTCGAGCCGCCAAGCCCGCCACAATATGTAGAGCCCGATGGCGACCAGATAGGCCATCACGAACGGCCGGGCGAGCGAGGCGTCGATATTGGACAGAACATAAGCGCCGGTGACGCCGCCGATGACACCTGGGACGACCAGTCGGGAGAACAGCTTCCAGTCGACATTGCGGTGAGCGATATGGCTCACGGCCGACGCCGCTGTGGTGAAAGTCTCGACGAGATGGACGCTCGCGGAGGCGCGGGCCGGCGCCAGGCCCAGCACGCTGACCAGCAAGGTGTTGGTTATGACGCCGAAAGCCATCCCCAGTGAGCCGTCCACGAGCTGGGCAAGGAAGCCAATGCCGATGAATTGAAGCAGCGCCTCGAGCTGGTCGATCGACAGTTCAGGAAGTGAGAGCATGTTCGCCAAGGTCCCTTCGCCCGGATCGGTCAACCGGCGTGGCAACTATTATTTCTATCAAAATGAAAGAGAAGATAGAAAATCTATCGGGCCGCTCCTCTCGAGAGTGATCCGTCGAGAAGAAGCATGACGCAAAATGCTAGTCCGCCGAAGCTCGCCTCAGGCAGGCTGAACACCGTCGGCATCGACAATGTCATCTCCAATCCGCCGGCCGATCACCCGCACGCGCTTCTCGACGAGATCGACCGGGGTCCGCGACAGTTCCAGCCGGTAATAGCCGCCCTGGTCGCGTTTCAGCACGAAGCTACCATCCTGCCGCAGCAGCATGCCGGTTTCGTTGACCGGCACTTCGTTCAGAGGGTCGCCTCGATCGCGCGGGCGGCGACGTCTGGGTCCTCGGCCGCGGTGATCGGCCGGCCGATGACGAGGATCGAGGCACCCTGATCGAGAGCCTGGCGGGGGGTCATCACCCGCTTCTGGTCGCCATGACTGCTGCCTGTCGCCGGTCGGATGCCGGGGACGACGAAGAAGCCGTGCGGCCACAGCTTCTTGACGGCTTTCACTTCGTTGCCGGAGCAGACCACGCCATCGAGCCCGGCCTGTTTCGCGAGCAGGGTCAGCCGCTCGACCTGACCATGCGCGTCCGAAGCCACGCCGATCGACTGGAGATCGTCGCCGTCGAGGCTGGTCAGGACGGTCACCGCGACGACCTTGGTGCCGACCGGAGCGGAGGCCTTGGCATCTTCCATCATCGCGAGTCCGCCGGCCGCATGGACCGTCAGGATCGCGGGCTTGAGGCCGTTCAGCGCCTGGATCGCCTTGGCCACGGTGTTGGGAATGTCGTGAAGCTTGAGGTCGAGGAAGATCGGCAAGCCGAGCGCCGCCATCTCGCGCACGCCGTGCTGGCCGTGCGCCGAGAAGAATTCGAGACCGAGCTTGATGCCGCCGACATGATGGTGGACCCGCGTGGCGAGCTCCTTGGCGCGGGCGAGATCGGTGGTGTCGATGGCAACAAAGATCGGACTGCGCGTCATTCCGGCGATCCCGCCGGAGGATTGACCGGTTCGGCGGCAGGCGGCGGCGTGCCGGCGAGCAGTGCGTTGCGTTCGAGATTGTCGATCCGCCGCTTGAGCCGCCACAGCTTGGTGCGGTGGACGGCATAGGTGGGCAGGAAGCCGATCAGGGCGCTGACCACGAGGAGCACCGGCAGTTTCACATCCGCGGTGAGGCCCGCCCACAGGTTGATCGGTACGGGAATCCAGTTGCGCAGCGAGAAGATCACCGCGACCACCGCCAGGATCACCCAGAACAAGGTCTTGAGGAATTGCATGGCCTGCTTGTCGCCCAGTGATCCAACGGGGTCAAGGCTGCGGGTGCATGGTTCCTTCGCGCGCGTTTCGTGATGTGCCGTTGGTCATGTTCACCCGACCTCGGTATCGATCGTGGCGAGCAGATCGGGGATCGAGGTCAGCCGTTCGCGTTCCTCCGCCAGAATGGCGCGAAACAATGTGCGTTTGAGATCGGCCAGCTCGGCCCCGGAAATCATGTCTTGCGGGGGCAGGGTGGAAGCGACGATGTCGACCAGACGCTCGGCGCCGTGCAGCCTGCCCCACAGATAGTCATTCTCGCGATAGGCCCGGCTGAAGAAGGCTCCGAACATGTTGAACTCGATGCCCTTGAGGGTCGCCGCAGCGCCACCTTTGCGGATTGAACCGGCATCGTCGGGCGAGATGCGATCGACCTGAATGCCATGGAATTCCTGTCCGCCCTGAAGCCGGGTCAGGGGCAATGTCGTCAGGTCGTAGAAGCTGAATCCGAGATAGGCGAGCAACAGCGATCGGCGATCTTTCTCCGACAATTTGGGAAGCAACCCGGCGATTGCCCGGTCGGTCTCGATGTCGAGCGCTTCGAGTTTGCGGATCGAGGCGATGGCTGCGAGCCCGGCCTGCGGATCCTGGACGAACCGCTCGATCAGAGCCACGACGTCGGGTGGATAATGATCGCGCATCTGCAGGTCGAGAAAAGGGGCCAGCGAGCTGTAGATCATGTCATGCGCGGCCTGGAGCGCCGCGTCGCTGCTGCCGCCGCTGCCATGTTCCAGCTCGGTGAGCCGATCGGCCAGAAAACGCAGCCGACGAATACGGAAGCCGAGATCATGGTCTCTCAGGAATCGGATCAGCGGTTCCCGGGCCGCCCCGCCGCGGAGCGCATCGGGCTCCTCGAAACCGCGCTTGCGCATCTCCTCGGCGATCACCCCGCGGATGACATGCTGGCCCGCGGGATCCTCGGTCCTGGCGAGAAGCGCGATTGTCGCCGTGAGCTCATAGGCGATGAACGAAAGCTTGAGCTGGCTGTAGCCGGCATAGGTGAAACCGGACTGGCGCGCCGCATCTTCGTGAGCGCGCCGCCTCCAGTCGCCGATCCGCTCGGGGCTGGGGCGATAGAGCAGCAACCGCCTGCCCATGGCGCGATCGACCGCTGCATCAACCTCCGGCCGGATCGCGTCGATGATGCGCTTGGTGTTGGCAATCCTGCGCGACCGCTGCTCGATCAGCTCGAGATCGTCGCGGATCGGTTGTTCGCGGGGGATGGTCGACATCGCGCCAAAAATGGTCGTGAAGAAACCCGGCAAGCGCACGATTCCTTCGCGGGAGTGCTCGCGCCGCGGGTTCACATTGGCGGTCGGATCGAGATAGACGAAGCGGCGGTCGACCTCGCGTCGGGCGGGACGATTACGCAACGCGTCGATGGCGGGCCGAAACGGGGCATTGGCGAGCACCGATCCGTCAATCAGCACGAGATCCTCCGGGCTTCCGTTCGCCGCACTGCGCGGAAAAATGCGGTGGAGGAAGGCCTCGCGCCCCGCCCAGAGGCGCTTGCGGCTTTTCAGGACCTTGTCGATTTCGGCGACATTGAAGGGAGGAAAGGCGCCGGGGAAGCTTGCGGTCGCGCGCGCCGCAAAGCTGAGTTCAGCGGCGTCGGCCAGCGATCTCGGGCCGATGCCGCGGTCGGTGAAGGCGATCGTCAGGCGATGCTCGCGCTCTTCCGCGAGTGGCGGACTGTGGATGCGGAGCTTCTGATTGTAGCCGTGGAAATCGGTGACCGTGACGCTGAGGTCGAGCGGCTGCCGGTCAGGCAGCAGCGGGGGACCGCATGGTGTA
>CANJRZ010000427.1 GCA_947476735.1 Sphingomonadaceae bacterium | reverse complement strand
TGCCGAGCTGAACCGTGTCGCGCCGCTGATGCTCGAAGAGTGGAGCCGGACAAAGAAGGCGCCGCGCCATGCCGACTGGCTGCATGAGGAGGCTCGCAATGCACACGATTGACCATACCCATGATCCGCACAGGACGAGCTGGGTGCCCGGCGCCGACGGCCATCGCGATTTCCCGGTCCAGAACCTGCCCTTTGGTATCTTCTCGATGGATGGTGGCGAGCGCCGTCCCGCCGTCGCGATCGGCGACAAACTGCTCGATCTCGCCGCTATCACCTCGCTGCTGCCTGTCGACGTGAGAGGTCCGACCCTGAATCCGCTGTTGGCGTTGCCCCCTGAGCGACGGACCGACCTGCGCCACAAGCTGTTCGAGCTTCTGTCGAACGAGAGCCACCGTCCCGCCCTTGCGCCGTATCTTCATGACCAGTCGGCGGTAACGATGCACTTGCCGGCTAGAATCGGCGACTACACCGATTTCTATGTCGGCATCCATCACGCCAACAATATCGGCCGGCAATTTCGTCCGGACAATCCGCTGCTGCCCAATTATAAATATGTGCCCATCGGTTATCATGGCCGCGCTTCTTCGATCCGCCCCTCAGGGGTGCCGGTGGTGCGGCCGAAAGGCCAGCGCAAGCCGCCCGACGCCGACACGCCGGTCGTCGGGGCCTCGGTACGGCTCGACTATGAGCTCGAAATGGGCGTCTGGATCGGCCGCGGCAACGATTTGGGCGAAACCATCCCAATTGGCGAAGCAGACGCTCATATTGCCGGCTTCTGCCTGCTCAACGACTGGTCAGCCCGCGACTTCCAGGCATGGGAATATCAACCGCTCGGCCCGTTCCTCGCCAAGAATTTCCATTCGACCATCTCGCCATGGGTCGTCACCATCGAAGCAATGGCCCCCTTCCGAATCGCCCAGCCGCCACGGCCGGAGGGCGACCCGCAGCCGCTTCCCTATCTGTGGGACAAAGCCGACCAGGCGGAGGGCGCGCTCGCGATCGATCTCGAGGCTTATCTTCTGACCGCCAGGATGCGCGAAGCCGGTGAGGCGCCGCACCGCCTCAGCCATGGCCCGGCGTCGAACATGTATTGGACCGTTGCCCAGATCGTCACCCATCATGCCTCAAACGGCTGCAACCTGAACCCCGGCGACCTGATCGGCACCGGCACGATCTCGGCAGCTACCGACGACGGCTTCGGCAGCCTCACCGAATTGTCACGGGGCGGCACCCAACCCGTGAAGCTCCCTAATGGCGAGGAGCGCGGCTTTCTCGCCGACGGTGACGAGGTAATCCTCTCGGCGATCGCCCATGCCAATGGCTATGTGCCCATCGGCTTCGGCGAATGCCGGGCGATGGTCCTCCCGGCGCGCTGACCAGATGACTATCGACCATCGACTCGCCGTCTATGGCACGCTCGCACCCGGACAATCGAACCACCACGAACTGGCGGGCCTTGAGGGAGTATGGCGAAGGGGCACAGTGCGCGGACGGCTTGTCGCTGATGGATGGGCTGCGACCGACGGCTTCCCCGCGATGTTTCTCGATCCGGAAGCTCCCCCGGTCGAAGTGTTGTTGTTCGAATCCGCCGACCTGCCAGCACATTGGGCTCGCCTCGATGCGTTCGAGGGGCCCGGCTATCGGCGCACGGCCATCACCGTCGCCATCTGCGACGAACTGATCGATGCCTGGATTTATGCCGCCGGCTGACGGCTACCAGAGCGACTTGGCCGCTCGTTCGGGCCACTCTTCGTCATAGGGCCTGCCGCCGACTTCGCCGGCTGAGACCGACGCGAGAATGGCGCCCGCAGTGGGAAGTTGGGACGGATCGACATAACGCGCAGGATCCCACAATCCAGCACGGATGACGGCTCGCGCGCACTGGAAGTATGCGGTCTCGACGGAAATGAGGATAGCCGTCCGCGGCGGTTGACCTTGAATAGCCAGCGACGCAAGCACTTCGGGATCCGCCGTTATCCGCGCGCGTCCGTTGACTCGGAACGTCGTTCCCGATCCGGGAATCAGGAATAGCAGCGCCACGCGGGCATCTCTGATTATGTTGCGGAGGCTATCGATCCGGTTGTTGCCGCGCCGATCAGGCAATAGGAGCGTCTTTGGATCGAGGACTTGGACGACGCGCCCGACGTCGCCCCTCGGGCTGCAATCGAGGCCTTCGGGGCCGGCCGTGGCGAGCGCCACGAAAGGCGAGGCCGCAATCAGCGCCGCATATTCGGGTGAGATGTGGTCGATCTCCTTGACGGTCGACGCCGGCGTCGGTGCGTCGCGATAAATCGCTTCAAGCCTCTCGATGCTATCGATGCTCATATTGGCGCCTCCCGCGACGACGGCGCTTCCTCTAACCTAAATCCCCTCGATCGGCCACGCCTTCGCTGCGCCAACCGCCCGGCATACACCCCTCAACTCATTCCTCGATCTTCCAGGGCCCCTTCCCGCCTTCGGCAATGAAACGGTCAGTCCGAACTGTGAGCACCGGCAGCGGCACCGAGCCGAGCGACAGGATCATGTCGTGGAAAGCGCGAATGTCGAATTTCTCGCCCAGCGCTGCCTCTGAACGGCCGCGTTCTTTCTCGATCTGGCGCTGGCCGAGATAATAGGACAGCGCCTGGCCGGGCCAGCCTATATAACGATCGACCTCGGTCGTGATCTCATGCTCGCTGAGCGCGCTGTTATCGCGCAGGAAAGCGATCCCCTGCTCGCGGGTCCAGCCCCTGGAATGTATGCCGGTGTCGATCACCAGCCGCGCAGCGCGCCACATCTGGTAGCTGAGCATGCCGAACCGGTCGTAGGGGGTGTCGTACATTCCCATCTCTACGCCCAGTTTTTCACAATAGAGCGCCCAGCCTTCGCCATAGGCCGAGACATAGGTGTAGCGACGCCAGTCGGGCCGATCCTCATTCTCGGCCGCCATTGACATCTGCCAGCTATGCCCCGGCGCCGATTCATGGAGGGTCAGCGCTGTCAGCTGGAACATCGGCCGCGATGGGAGATTCCAGGTGTTGACCCAGTATCGATCCTGCCCGCCGCGGCCGGCGGTGTAATAGGGCGCGATATCGGGCGCGACCGGCTCGATGCCGAAGCGCCCCCTCGGCATTCGACCGAACCAGCGCGGAGCGACGCCGTCGAACCGTTTGGCGATCCAGGCTGCGCGTTCCAGCAGCGCTTCCGGCGTCTTTGGATAAAAGCGCGCATCGGTGCGCAGGAAGTGGAGGAAGGCAGGAAAATCGCCATCGAACTTCACTTCGCGCATCACCGCGCTCATCTGTGTCCGTATCTTTGCCACCTCAGCGAGACCGATCGAGTGAATCTCCTCGGGCGGCAGATCAACCGTGGCATAGGCGCGAATCTGAGCGCGGTAATAGGCCTTGCCGTCAGGAAGGCCCTCGGCCGCCAGTCCCTCGCGAAGATACGGCAGATAGTCTTTGCGCAGGAAATGCAGGAGCAAGGCATAGGCCGGAATCACCTGCTCGCCGATGACCTGCTCGGCCTCGACCCGGATCGCCGTCTGGCGGTCGGCAGGGATAGTCGCCGGTAGCGACTTGAACGCCGCAAGCCAGGCCGTATCGGCAGGCTTCGCCTGCGCGATCGCCGCAACCGAACCATCCCGACCGGTCATTACCACCCGCGGCGGCGTGAAACCGCGCTTGAGCCCGGCCCGCATGTTAGCGATGTTCTGCGCGAAGTAGCGCGGAATATCGCGCATCAGCGAGATGAGGTTGCGCGCATCCC
>CANJRZ010000426.1 GCA_947476735.1 Sphingomonadaceae bacterium | reverse complement strand
GGATCGATCAACTCCTTGATCCGCTGCATCTCCCTGATGCAATCGTCAGGCGAGCCGACGATTGCGCGGCTAGGCGAGAACTCGTCGAGCGACACCTGCCGGCCGCCGAACATCACCTCGTTGGACAGCTCGTCGCGGTCGGCCCTGGAGCCGATATCATCGTAGCTCTGCCAGACCTTGATGATGTTCGGCAGGAAGTTGGGATCGACCAGTCGGCGGGTCGGGGCGATGTGGACGTCACGCATCAGGCAGAGCGTCGACGGGCGGCCATGCTCGGCGGCGATCGCCTTGTAGGTTGCGACCTTCGCCTGGAGCTCAAGCAGATGCTCGGCGAAGCTGATCAGCCAGCCATCACCGAGCCGCCCCGCGCGTCGCATCGCAGGGTCGCTGACCGCGCCGATCCACAGCGGCGGGACATGGCCGTTCAGCGCCTTGGGCTCGATCTCGACATCGTCGATGGTGAAGTGCCGGCCGGAATAGGAGAATGGATGGCCCGGAATGGCGAGCCGCAGGATCTCGAGGCATTCCTCGAAGCGGCTTGCCCGCGTCTTGAAATCCCAGCCGCAATTCTCGAACTCGTCGGGCTTGTAGCCAATGCCCGCGCCGAGGATGAAGCGGTTGTTCGACATCTCGTTGAGGGTGTTGATCTCCTCCGCGACCTCGAGCGGATGACGCGACGGCAGCAGCATGATGTTGGTGGCGAACTTCATCCGGGTGGTTCGCGCCATCAGCGGCGCCAGCATCAACAGCGGCGCCGATGGCTCCGTCGCGCGGTCGCCGCCAAAGGCGGTGGTGGGCGAGAAACGATGATGGCCGCACCAGGCCAGATCATAACCCAGATCTTCCATCTCATTGAGATAGCTGAAGAGATTGCCATAGGGATCGGACGATTTGCGATCGATCCGGTTGCCGGAAACGATGATACCGAACTTCATGCCTGCCCTCTCCCGGCCAACGCTTGCTCGTCATCTTGTTAGCTGTCGATTGACTCGCTTGCAACGCTCGCTATCAAACTGACGAACAAGAATAGGAGAGTCGATATGGCGGGAACGGGTGGACGCCTTGCCGGCAAGGTCGCGATCGTGACCGGCGCGGGACAGGGCATTGGCGGAGCGATCGCTGAAGCATATGCACGCGAAGGGGCGAAGGTGGTGATCACCGGCCGCACCCTGTCCAAGCTGGAAGATGTAGCGGGTCGTATTCGCGCCGGCGGCGGTGAGGCGACCCCGCTCGAAAATCTGGCGGGCAACCGGGACCATGCCGTGGCGACCGTCGAGCGCGCGATCGCCGACTGGGGACGGGTCGATGTGCTGGTCAACAACGCCCACACCTTCACCGACTATCTGCCGGTCGAGGATCCGCGCATGGAGGAGCATTGCCTGATCGACCTGCAGTCGGCCTTCCTCGGTTCGCTGCAGCTGATGCAGCTCTGCTACCCGCACATGGTCGCGCAGGGCGGCGGATCGATCATCAACATGGGGTCGAGCTACGGCATAAGATGCGAGCCCGGCTTCCTCGCTTATGCCGCCGCCAAGGAATCGATCCGCGCGCTGACCAAGACGGCCGCGCGCGAATGGGGCAAGCATGCGATCCGGGTGAACACCATTCTGCCGGCCGCGCTCTCACCCAAGGCCGAATGGTATCTGAAGGAAAGCAATACCTACGATTTCGAGCTCGCCAAGGTGGCGATGGGCAAGTTCGGCACCAACGAGGATATCGCCCCGACCGCGATCTTCCTGGCCAGCGATGACAGCAACTATGTCACCGGCCAGACGATCGGCGTCGAGGGCGGCGCGACGATGCTCTGAGGGAGGCTCGCATGAAGAAATTCACCAATCATATCGATCATGTCGCCTGGATTTCGCGGCCCGAAAATCTCGACGCCAATATTGCCCAACTGGAGAAGCTGGCCGATGCCAAGCTCCAGCGCTTCGAGCGCGAGGATATGGGCTTCGTCATGTACCTCAACTGGGAAGCCGGGCTCGAAGTCGTCTCGCCGATGCCCGAGCGCACCGATTTCAACCAGCTGCTCCACGACTGGCTCGACACACGTGGCGAGGGCGTGATGTCGGTCGTTTTCGGGGTGCGTGATCTCGATGCGCACAAGGCGCGGCTGGAGAAGCTTGGTTTCGAGGTCGGCCCACCGATGGATGATCACCCGGACTCGCCCTGGCACCATAAGCTGAACCTCCAGGAACGCATCGCCGGCACCGTCATGAACAGCACTTTCGTCCTCGGCGATATCGATTATGCCGACGGGCTGATTCCGTTCGGCGACGCCTGATGGCGATTGCCGACGTAGCGGGAAAGACGATCGCCGAACTGATCTCGCTGACCGGAAGATGTGCCGTCGTTACCGGTGGCGCGCAGGGGCTGGGTAGGGCAATGGCGCGGCGCCTCGCGGAGGCGGGCGCATCGGTGATGATCGGTGACATCAACCTGGCGCCGGCCGCAGCGGCAGCGAAGGAGTTGTCAGAACGTTACGGCGCGCGGGTCATCGCAGCCCGGCTCGACGTCACCGACAGCGCCTCGGTGAAGGCCCTGGCAGATCTTGCGGTCGCCACCTTCGGCAGCCTCGACATCTGGGTCAACAATGCCGGGCTCTACCCCAATGTCGGCATCTTCGACATGACCGACGAAGGTTGGGACCAGGTCATGGCGGTCAATATTCGCGGCGTTTTCGCCGGTGCACGCGAGGCAGCCCGACATATGGTCGCAGCCGGCGATGGCGGCGTGATCATCAACGTCGTCTCGACCGCCGGGTTCAGTGGTGTCGCGCCCGGGGTCTCGGCCTATGTTGCTTCCAAGCATGGGGTGCGCGGCCTGACGAAACAGATGGCGCTCGAACTCGCTCCGCACGACATCCGTGTCCTCGGCGTAGCCCCGACCTTTTGTGCGACCGAAGGCAATATGGCCGCGCTCGCTCAGCTCCCGGAGCGCGTACAGTCCGAGATTTCGGCGACGCTGACCTCGAAACTGGGTCGCATCGGCGTGCCCGACGATATCGGTCGGGTCGTCCTGTTCTGCGCCTCGGACATGGCGATGTTCATGACCGGCAACACCATCCTGGTCGACGCCGGCGAGACGATCTGACCGTCAGGCGGGCGTGAACTCGATATAAAGGTCCGAGAGACTGCGGAAGCTGTAGGTCGGCTCGTAGCGGTAGCGCCGGGAATCGGCGGGGCCGTGATGCTCTTCCGAAATCCGGATTTCGGTGGTTCGCGCAAGGATGCGTTCAATCGCGATCCGCGCTTCCATCCGCCCGAGCGGTGCGCCCGGGCAACCATGCGCTCCCCGGCTGAAGCCCAGATGGTTGCGGAGGTTTGAGCGATCGATATCGAACCGGGCCGGATTCTCGAACTGGCGAGGATCGTTGCTCGCCGCGGTCAGGCATAGCGTCATGATCGTGCCGGCCGGGACATCGACACCGCCCACCGTGGTGCTTCGCCGGGCGATCCGGTAGGCCACCTTCACGGGCGCATCATAGCGGAGGACCTCTTCAAGGAAATCGGGAATGCGTCCAGGCTCGCGCCGCAGCCTGGCCTGCAAATCGGCATCGTCACCGAGATGCAGGATGCCCATCGCGATCAACCGCGAGGTCGTGTCCTGGCCCGCGCCGAACAGACAGCGCGCGAGACCGGACACCACATCGAAATCGGGCTCCGAGCCATCCTTGAAACGCGAATGGATCAGTTCGGACAGCAGGTCGTCGCGCGGGTGCTCCAGCCGATCGTGCAGATATTGATCGAAGCGCT
>CANJRZ010000425.1 GCA_947476735.1 Sphingomonadaceae bacterium | reverse complement strand
GACCGCAGCCGCCCAGCCGACCGTAGACCAGCTGCTCAGCCCGCCGGTCGAATCCCGCCCCGGCCGCAGCGACGACGTGCTGCGCCGTTCGGAGGAGCGGCCCGACGACAGGTTCAACCTGCCGCCGCCAGGCTGAGGCCTGTTCGTCACCCCAGCGCAGGCCGGGGTCCATGTCTGTCTCATTCCCAGATGCCAACACCTGCGGAGAAAGACATGGATGCCAGCCTCCGCTGGCATGACCGGTAAGGGTTGATCTGTCCCGTCATCCCTCTAGGGAGGCGGCGAAACGATCGCAGGGACGAGCATGGACCATTTCAACCTGAAGGACGGGGTCCTCCACGCCGAGGACGTCTCCCTGCCCGCGATCGCCGAGGCGGTCGGCACTCCAGTCTATGTCTATTCGACGGCCACGATCGAGCGCCATGTCGAGGTGTTCAAGGCGGCGCTCGCCGATGTCGAGTCCGGTCCAGCGGGCCCGCTGATCGCCTTCGCGGTAAAGGCGAACCCGAACCGCGCGGTACTCGCCACCATGGCCAATATGGGGCTCGGCGCCGACGTCGTCTCCGGCGGCGAACTGCTCCGCGCGCGGGCCGCAGGCATGCCGGCGGACAGGATTGTTTTCTCCGGCGTCGGCAAGACCGCAGAAGAAATGCGGCTCGGTCTCACCGAGGGCATCTTCCAGTTCAACCTCGAATCCGAGCCCGAGGCCGAGATGCTGGCGGAAGTCGCAACCGCCATGGGCGTCCGCGCGCCGGTCGCCTTCCGGATCAATCCCAATGTCATCGCCGGCACCCATGCCAAGATCTCGACCGGCGGATCCGAAGACAAATTCGGCGTCGCCTATGACCGGGCGCTGGCGGCCTATGCCCGCGCCACCGAGCTCCCCGGCCTCGATATCCGCGGCGTCGCCGTCCACATCGGCAGCCAGCTCACCGACCTTGCTCCGTCGCGGGCGGCCTTCGAGAAGATCGGCACGCTGATCGCCGAGCTCCGCGCCGCCGGGTACAGCATCGCCACCGCCGATCTCGGCGGGGGCCTGGGCGTTCCTTACGATCCCGCCAAGCCGGTGCCCCCGCTCCCGGCCGCTTATGGTGCGATGGTGAGCGAGGTGACGAAAGGCTGGAACGTCCGCCTCGTCTTCGAGCCGGGCCGGGTGATCGTCGGCAATGCCGGCGTGCTGCTCAGCCGCGTCATCCGGGTCAAGCAAGGTGTCACCGATCCTTTCGTGATCGTTGACGCGGCGATGAACGATCTGATGCGTCCCAGCCTGTACGATGCCTGGCACGACATCGTGCAGGTTTCCCCCACTGGCACAGCGATGACGGCCAATGTGGTCGGACCGATTTGCGAGAGCGGCGATACCTTTGCCAGGAAGCGGGTTATGGACAGTGTGGAGCCGGGGGACCTTGTCGTCTTCAAGACCGCCGGTGCCTATGGGGCAACAATGGCCAACACCTATAATTCGCGCGCACTGACCCCCGAAGTGCTGGTAAACGGGGACCAGTGGGCGGTGGTTCGGGCAAGACAGCCGGTCGAGGCGCTGATTGCGGCGGACACATTGCCGCCATGGATCTGACGAGCAATATGGGGACCTTCGCATGAAGCCTGTCCGCAAGGCGATTTTCCCGGTGGCCGGTTTCGGCACCCGTTTCCTGCCCGCGACCAAGGCGGTGCCCAAGGAAATGCTGCCCGTCGTCGATCGGCCGCTCATCCAATATGCTGTCGACGAGGCGCGCGCGGCCGGCATCGAGCAGATGATCTTCGTCACCGGCCGCAACAAATATGCGATCGAGGATTATTTCGACGCCGCCTATGAGATTGAGAGCGATCTCGCTGCCAAGAACAAGACCCAGTTCCTCGACATCCTCGAAAGCACCCGCCTTGCCCCCGGCAAGGCCGCCTTCGTGCGCCAGCAGCAGATGCTGGGCCTCGGCCATGCCGTCGGCTGCGCGCGCGATCTGGTCGGCGACGAACCGTTCGCGGTGCTGCTGCCCGATGAGCTGCTCTGGAACCCGGGAAACCCCTGCCTGAAGCAGATGATCGCCACCTACGAGAACAAGGGTGGCAATGTCGTTGCCGTGCTGGAGATCCCCGAGGACCAGACCCACAAATATGGCATTGTCGACCCGGGTGCCGTCGATGGTGCCGTCACCGAAGTCCGCAAAATGGTCGAGAAACCGGCAGCCGGAACCGCGCCGTCACGGCTTGCCCTCGTCGGCCGTTATATCCTGCAGCCGGAGATTTTCGCCCTGCTCGACAAGGGTGAGCGCGGCGCCGGCGGCGAAATCCAGCTGACCGACGCAATGGCCAAGCTGATCGGTAGCCAGGCGTTCCACGCCGTGACCTTCGACGGCGACCGCCACGACTGCGGCGATAATGCCGGCTTCATCCAGGCCAATATTGCGCTCGCGCTCGAACGGCCCGAAATCGCGGATTCGGTGCGGGCGTTCATCCGAAAGATCGTCTAGCCGTCGGCCTCCTTCTTCCCTCTCCCGCAGGCGGGAGAAGGAAATAAGAGTCGCAGGCTATACGAATTGCTCGGTCGTCACCGTGGCTTGCATCCCCGGAGTATAGCGCGGGCCCGCCACCGTCTGCTGGTTGATCATCGCATCGAGCGCCGCCATCTGGGCCGCCGTCAACGTGACATCGACCGCACCCATATTCTCCTCGAGATGGGCAATGCTGGTGGTGCCCGGGATCACCACCAGGGTCGGATCGCGGTGGAGCAGCCAGGCAAGCGACAGCTGGGCGGCAGTGCAACCAACCTCGTCGCGCGCATAGGCCTTGAACTCTGCAAGGAGCGCGAGATTCCGGCTGTAGTTGGGCTCCACGAACCGCGGCATCACCGCACGGAAATCATCGGGCGTCAGCACCCTTTCGGGGAAGCCGTCGGTCAGGAAACCACGGCCGACCGGCGAGAAGGCGACGAAGGTGATGCCGAGTTCGCGGCAGGTCTCGAGCACGGCTATCTCGGGATTGCGTGTCCAAAGCGAATATTCGGTCTGAAGCGCGGCGATCGGGTGGACCGCATGAGCGCGGCGCACTGTGTCCGCCGACATTTCCGACAGCCCGATCGCGCCGATCTTGCCCGCCTTGACGGCATCGGCGAGCGCGCCGACGCCTTCCTCGATCGGCACTTCGGGATCGGGCCGGTGGATATAATAAAGGTCGATATGGTCCATGCCGAGATGGCTCAGGCTCTCGTCGAGAACCTTTAATATGTCGGCGCGCTTGCCGCTCGGCGACCGGGAATTGTCAGGATTCACCCGGAAGCCGCATTTCGAAGCAAGGGTGAACTGGTCGCGGCGGCCCTTGAGCGCGCGTCCGATCAGCTTCTCATTATGGCCGAGCCCGTAGATCGCGGCGGTATCGAGAAAATCATAGCCGATATCGAGGGCGCGGTGGAGCAGCCGTTCGGCATCGGCATCCTCCGGCTTGAATCCATAAGCATGGCTCAGGCTCATGCAGCCGAGCCCCAGCGGGTTGACCATGTGCTTGCCGACCTTGCGCCTGGCTATCATGCCTGTCTCCTGAATATCATCGTCGCTCCGGCGGAAGCCGGGGTCTCGGGCGTTTCTTGCCACACTCTAGTCTCCCGACCTCCCGAGACGCCAGCCTTCGCTGACAAGAAGCGGTCGATAGCGAGGCTTGGCAAAAGGGTCCGCCCGCGCGACAAGCCTCTAATGCACAGCCTGCCCATCTTCCTTGACCTGACGGGCCGCAAGGTCGCGCTTATCGGCGATGGTGAGACCGCCGACGCCCGGCG
>CANJRZ010000424.1 GCA_947476735.1 Sphingomonadaceae bacterium | reverse complement strand
GGACCATCGCGAGCAAGGTCAGGAGGTTGATCGAATAGCCGAAAGCCCAAAGGACCGCAAAGGTAGCGAGCAGACAGATTGGTACGGTAATGGCCGGGATGAGGGTCGCACGGGCCGAGCCCAGGAACAGGAAGATCACCACGGTCACCAGGACGGCCGCTTCCATCAGCGTCTTCCACACGCCCTTTATCGCTGCTTCGATGAACAGTGAGCTATCGCTGCCGACGCCCATCTCGACCCCGGGTGGCAAATCTTTCTGGAGCTCCGCCACGACTGCCTTGGCGGCTCGCGCAACCTGCAGCGTGTTTGCGCCCGACTGCCGGACGATGCCGAGCCCGACCCCGGATTCGCCCTTCGACCGGAAGCTCGTATAGATATTCTCGGGCCCTTCCTCGATCCGCGCGACGTCGCCGAGCCGGACCAGATATCCGTCGGGTCCGCGTCCGATCACGAGCGAGGCAAAGTCGGCTGGCGTGGTGAAGCCGCGTCTGACCCGCAGGCTGACATTTTGCTCGACCGACTCGATCCTGCCCGCGGGCAGCTCGACATTCTGGCTGCGCAGGGCGTTCTCGACATCGCGCGGGGTCAGCCGGTAGGCGGCGAGGGTTCCCGGATTGAGCCAGACCCGCATGGCCGGGCGTGCCAGTCCCGGCGTGTTGACCTGGGCAACGCCGTCCACCGTGGCAAGCCGGTCGACAATGACCCGATCGACATATTCGCCCAGCTTGATCCGATCCCAATTGGTGGCACGCACGAAAAAGAAGACAATCGGCTGAGCATCGGTGTCGACCTTGCGAATCTCTGATGGCAACGCATCTTCCGGAAGGTCGCTCATCGCGCCTGAAACCCTGTCGCGGACATCGTTGGCAGCTGCCTCAACGTCGCGGCCTGGACGGAACTCGACGGTAATCTCGGAGCGGCCGTCGGTCGATCGCGAGGCGATCGTCTCGATTCCCTCGACTCCGGCAAGCCGATCCTCGAGCGGCTGGGTGATCCGGTTCTCGATCACCTGGGCGCTGGCCCCCGTATAGACCGTCGAGACCGAGACGACCGGGGGATCGGTGTCCGGATATTCGCGTACAGCGAGGCTGAGATAGCCCACGACGCCGACGATTGTCAGAAGCACTGCGCCCACTGCGGCCACGACCGGTCGGCGGACCGAGAGATCCGACAGCATCATGGCCGCTTCATGCCCTTGGCGCCGGCAAGGCGGACCTTCATACCGTCGACGACCTTGACCACTCCTTCGACGATGACCTTGGATTTGGGTGGGACCCCGAGAACTTCGATGAGTCCTCCGTCCCGCAATCCGGTCTTGATCTCGACCTGTTTCGCCTTGCCGCCGGGACCGACCACGTAGACGAAGCGCGCGGCGCCTTCGCCGGTGACGGCGAGCTCGGGCACCGCATCGGAGATGCGTTCCGAAAGCTGAACCTTTACCGAGAGTAGCATGCCAGGCTTCAGCCGGGCGCCGGGATTGGGAAGGATAGCACGGACCAGCACCGCCCGGCTCGAAGGGTCGATCACCGGGTCGATTGTGCGGATCGTCCCGTCAAAAACCTCTCCGGGAAAGGCAGCGGCGATTGCCTGGATCGATTGTCCGGCTTTCAGGCCCGATAAGCCGGTCTCCGGCACAGTGAAATCGAGCTTGATGCGCGTAATATCGCTCACCGTGACCAACGGCATGCCCGCCGAGACAACCGCGCCAGCCGAGATATTGCGTAACCCGGTATAGCCGGCGAAGGGCGCGCGGATCATTCTGTCGCCAATCTGTGCACGCGCTTCGGCTGCCGCAGCCCGAGCGCTTTCCATGGCGGCCAGCTGAACGTCGAGCTGGGCTTTGGTAGCGAATCCGCGATCATGGATCGCGCGAATGCGCTGATACTGGCTTGCGGCCTGCTGCTCGGCGGCCAGCGCGCCATTGAGCGCAGCTCCCTCCTGGCCTTGAGACAGCATCGCCAGCAACTGGCCTTTGCGGACGGCCATGCCGTCATCGAACAGCACGCGGTCGACTCGCTCGGTTACCGAAGAAGCGATCGTAACCTGCTCGTTAGCCTTGGCGGTTCCAACCGCATCAATGATGTTGACGAAGCGGTGTCGTTCTACGGGTTTGGCGCTCACGAGCGGCGGCGGATTTTTCTTCTTTTTAGCGTCGCCAGACCCGCAGCCTGCCAAAATCGCCAGACCAGCTAATGTGGCTATCCGGATCGTCCGGCCAATCATCTTGTTTATCCTCCTCGCTGTGCCGCCGAGCAGTGCCTAGGCGGCCAGAGCCCGCTGGTGGATTCGAGTGATAGCATCGAGAGATGACAGCAAGGCGCCCTCCTGCCAGCAACCATAATAGGAGGCATGCTCGCCGGCGAGGACGACCCGACCGTCGAGCGCAACCAGATTCTGGTAGTGCTCCTTGCGGGATTCCTCGGTCCAGGTGGCGCAGCAACCAAGGATCCATGGCTGACGCGACCAGGCGAACGAGGCTCCGCTCATATATTCCTTGCGGAACTCGGGATGGAAAATTTCGCCCTGGCCGAGAGCCGTCTCAATGCGCTGTTCATGGGTCATGCCCGCAACCGTATAGCCGCCGGGACCGCCCGAAAGCGCTGTAAGCATGCCAGGGGCGTCCCTGAAGAAATCGAAATTGGGATAAGAGAGCGTCCCGATGGATGCATGATCGGTGAAGCTGTGGCCGCCGTAGATGGAGTAGTCTTCCTCCCAGAAGCGACGGCGCATCTGGAGACCGATCTTCGCCGAGCTCGAATAGGGGAGCGCCTTGATCGCGGCCTTCTTGGCTTCACTGACCTGGATGTCCATCTGGTTCAGGATGCCCGCGGGGATGGTGCAGACGCACCAGTCAGCCTTTGCCTGTCCCTTCTGGCTGGTCTTGGTGTCTTCCCAGTCGACGCTGACGCCCTTTGCGTTCTGGGTCAGCTTGACCACCTTCGTATTGTAACGGATCAGACTGGGCATCTGCTTCGCGAAGCCCTTGCTGATCATGTCCATGCCGCCCTTGGGCTGGAACATGGTCGTCTGCATCACATTGTTGAAATAGAAGCCCATCTGCCCCCAGACCCTGGTCGAGAGGACATCGCTCAGCGAATTGACTTTCGAAGGAGTCGGTGCACCGCCGACGCCACCACCCGGCGCCTGATCATAGCCACGCTGGGCCGAGACAGTGAGGTTACTCGTAAAGGCGAGGTTCTTGTCGAGCACGCCCCATTCGCGCATCGCCTGAAGCAGTTTTTCCTTGTCTTCCTTGGACAGTGTGTCGTCCAGCGCGCCGGCGTTGAGCGACTTTGACATCAGCTCCGAAACATGGCCCTTAAAGTCGACCGCGAGCTCCTTGTAGCGCTGCGGCTTGCCGCCCATCGCATCCTTGCGATGGACGAAAGCATTGTGGTTCAGCTGAATGAAGGGCTCAAGTTCGACCCCGAAGGCCTTGCAATAATGCAAAATGGTCCGATGGTGGTGTGGAATGCGCCACGGCCCCGGGTTGAGGTAGTTGCCGGGCGCGAAGTCGACATCCTGGGTTGCCCCGCCAACCTCTATGATCTTGTCGCCGCCACGTACCGTATAGTTACGACCACCCGGGCGATCCTGATATTCCAGCAACTGGACTTTGTAGCCCGCCTTGGACAGCTCATAGGCTGCGACCAGTCCTGCGAGGCCGGCCCCGAGCACCAGAACAGATGAGCCGGGTTTTGCTCCGCTCAGCGTGGGTGGGCCGGTGAATTGCGTCTCCGCAGCGTGACCGAGCGCCGTCATCGCCTGGT
>CANJRZ010000423.1 GCA_947476735.1 Sphingomonadaceae bacterium | reverse complement strand
TCGTCCAGCATTGCGGCGCGTGCGGAACGCCGCGCTTCCCGCCGCGGCTATTTTGCGGGCGATGCCGTTCAGGCCGGATCGATTGGCGGCCGAGCGCTGGACGCGGGCGGATCTGGTCCTGGATCATCGCGCACGGCCCGACCCTGCCGGCCTTTGCCGACCGGGTGCCCTATCCGGTGGTGGTGGTCGAACTCGACGACATGCCCGGCATCCGCCTGGTCGGCAATCTCGTCGCGGCGCCGGGCGCTGCGATCAATAGCGTGCCGGCGGATCGCATCGCGATCGCTATGCCGGTCTCGGTGAGCTTTGAATCGATCGCGGATGGCGTCTTGCTGCCTATGTGGCGGCCTGACGATGGGATTTAGGGCTCAATTTCTAATGCGTGGTCAGGCCGTCGCCGACGTCTGACGAGATATCAAGCGCCTGATTGCCGAACCGCTGGCCGATATCATGGTCGGCGCTCTCGCGGACTATCGCGCTGAAGCTCTCCTGCAGGCTGCCACGATAGACATGGCGGGGATGGAGCATGCCGAAGACCCGCTCCAGCGGAAGATCGGGTGTGGTGATTGGAACCAGCGCCCCGGAGGCGAACTCCTCGGTGAGAGTACGGCGGGAAAGGCAGCCTATGCCGAAGCCGCTGCGCACGGCATTTTTGACGGCGTTGCCGGTATCTGCCTCGAAGGTGATCTGCAGCGCTGCCGTCACCGCATCGAAGCCGAGTGCGAGCTTGTGCCGCCCCGCGCTGCCGGCACTGCGCAGACACCAGCGCTCCTTGGCGAGTTCGGCCCGTGAAACCTGATCGCGGCCGGCAAAGGGATGGTCGGGTGCGCAGAAGACGACCATTTCGTCGTTCATCAACGGTTCGAAGATCAGGCCGCCGCGATTGCATGGCGCTTCGGCAAAGCCGAGGTCGCAGGCCATGTTTTCGACCATGTTGAAGACGTTTAGCCATTTGGTCGTCTCGATCTTGATCGAAACGCCAGGATGTTGCTTGAGGAAGCGCCCGCAGATCGGACCGAGCACATGATCGGCGATCGTCTCGGTAGCAGCGATCCGCAACAGGCCTTGCAGTTCGTCCGAAGAGGAGAAGCGCTCGATCTCCCGCGCCCGGGCCAGCAGTGACCGCGCCATCGGCTGGAGCCGGCGGCCATTCTCGTTGATCGTCAGCTTGCGCCCCTGCCGGTGGAACAGGGTGATGCCAAGGCTCTCCTCGAGTTCCTTGATGGCCATGCTGGCAGCCGACTGGCTGATCGCGACGTCGTCCGCTCCACGGCTGACGCTTTCATGACGCGCGACGGCTTCGAATACGGCCAATTGCCTCAGGCTGATCCGCATCGAAACACCCTCCATTCGATTTTTCGATATAGTTTATCAGCACTATCGTCTTGGCTTGTGCTGGCGCCGAGTCTTATAAGTAAATCGAATTAGAGACAACCCGTAAATCAGGCGGACGGGAAAGCAGAAAAGTCTCTGGGAAAATGGCGGAGAGGGGCGATTGCATGTCCAATAGGCAGGCATCGGCGACGGAAATTCGTGCCGATGTCAAAGTAATGGATCGACCTGATCTTGTCGGTTTCTTCAAACCGCGTGGTGTCGTTGTATTTGGTTCAATCAGTGGTCAGCGAGGCGCCGTCGAACGCTATAAGCGGTTTGGCTGCCCGGTCTATCTCGTCAATCCCAAGGGCGGCGATAGCGACCTTTTTCCTGTCTATCGCGATCTGGACGAGATCGAAGGTACCATCGATCTTGCTCTGATCCGGACGGCTCCGGCGACCGTTCTCAAGCTGATTGATCAATGCGGTCGTCGCGGCGTTCCGAATGCCTTGGTATTCTCTTCCGGGTTCAGCGAAGTCGGGCCTGAGGGACGCGCTTATGAAGAAAAGCTGACCGCCCTTGCCAAGCACCATGGCATCAGGGTGCTTGGCCCGAACACCAACGAAAATGCGTTCGAGCGCTTTGATGTGCCCGAATACAACCGGGGTGGACTGATCGGGCTGATCACCCAGAGCGGCCATAATGGCCGGCCGATTGTCCAGGGCAATGTCATCGGCGCCCACTTCACGCGCTGGATCGCGGGGGGCAACGAAGCCGATCTGGAGGCCGCCCACTTCATTCGTTTCTTCGCGGAGGATCCCGCTTCGGCTTCGATCGCCGGCTATATCGAAGGCTTCCGAAACTTTGCGTTGCTCCGCGACAGCCTGATCTGCGCCAATGAGCATGACAAGCCGGTCACCATCCTCAAGATCGGTTCGACCGAGGAGGGCGCGGCCACCGCGGTGTCGCACACTGGCCACCTGACAGGCCCCGACTCGGTGGTGGACGGTCTGTTCGCGCAGCACGGGGTCACGCGCGTGCGCGACCTCGACGAATTGTGCGAGACGGCCAACCTCTTCGCCAAATTCCCGCCGAACATCGGATCGCGGGTGGCGCTTTACTCTATCTCCGGCGGTTCGGGCACGCTGATGACTGAAGTCGCTGCGAGCTATGGCATCAAGGTGCCCGCGCTCGAAGCTGAGACCCAGCGCATTCTCCACACCTATATCGCTGACTATCTGACCGTGGCGAACCCGATCGACAACGGCGCCAGCTTCATGGCCGATACCCAGAAGCGTCGGCTCGAAGTACTCGACATCATCGCCGCCGATCCGAATATCGACGTGATTGTCGTCGGCATTACCGGGGCGATCGGCAAGGCCAGCGACGATCTCGCCGACGACGTGTTCCAATGGGCCAGGACCGCCAGCAAGCCGGTCATCGCGACCTGGAACAGCTACAAGACCGACGATCCGGGCTTCCAGCGACTGGTCGAGTCCGGCGTCCCGGTGTTCCGTTCATTCCGGAATTGCTTCGCAGCGATGCGCTCCTACGGCGACTATCAGGCATGGCGAAAGACTCGCCGGGTCCGTCCTTCGCTCGCCGCACCGCTGGCGGCACCGATGCTCGACCGGCCGGGCGTCGTTTCGGGCGAGGAAACCTCGGCGCTTCTTACGGGCGCCGGTGTTCCTCTCGCCAGGGAACAAATTGTTACCTCTGAGACGCAGGCGGCCACTGCCGCAAAGTCGCTGGGCGGTACGCTGGCCATGAAGCTGATGTCGCCGGCCTTCCCCCATAAGTCCGACGTCGGCCTGTTGCGGCTCGGGGTCGATCCGGCGGATGCCGCCGCGATCTATGCCGAGCTGGTGGCGCGGGCGGCTGAGCTTGATCCTGCCGCGCGCATTGATGGCGTGTTGATTCAGGAGCAGCTGTCGGGCGGGGTCGAGATGCTCGTCGGGCTCAGCTATCATCCGGCGACCGGCACGGCGCTGACGATCGGCGCGGGCGGCATCTACACCGAGATCATGGACGACGTCGCGGTACGACCGCTGCCGGTCGATGCCGAAGACATCAGGGAGATGGTCGCGGGGCTCAAAGTGGCAAGACTGCTTGCCGGTGCGCGCGGAGCGAAACCTGCGAATCTCGAGGCTTTCGTTGAACTGGCGTTGAGCGTTGCGCGGCTGGGCGAATCCGCCGGCAGTCGCCTTGCCGAGCTTGATCTCAATCCGGTGCTGGTCACGCCCGACCGGGCGGTTGCGGTTGATGCGCTGGCGGTCGCAGGCGCCAGCAGCGGGTGAAAAGACGGCCGAAAGGCCGAAGGGGAAACAGGGCCAATATGAACGTCAGCATTAGGGGGAGAAGCGAGATGCAAGGATATTCTGTCGCGCGGTCGCGGACGTTGTTGCTTGCGGGGCTGAGCATCGCGGCGCTGGCATGGACGGCACCCGGCCAGGCGCAGTCGGCGCCAAAG
>CANJRZ010000422.1 GCA_947476735.1 Sphingomonadaceae bacterium | reverse complement strand
CCCTTGTTGCCCTCGCGGCCGATGCCGGAGAACCAGGCTGCCCCGCGCCGCAATATGGTCGGCGCAACCGCGATCGATTCGACATTGTTGACCGTCGTCGGGCAGCCCCAGAGGCCGGCACCGGCAGGGAAAGGCGGCTTGAGGCGGGGCTGGCCCTTCTTGCCTTCGAGGCTCTCGATCTGGGCGGTTTCCTCGCCGCAGATATAGGCGCCGGCGCCACGGTGGACGAAGACATCGAAATCATAGCCCGAGCCGGCGGCGTTCTTGCCGAGCAGGCCGGCGGCATAGGCTTCCTCGACTGCGGCGAAGAGGACCTTGGCCTCGTAGATGAACTCGCCGCGGATATAGATATAGGCGGCGCGCGCGCGCATCGCGAAGCCGGCGACCAGCGCGCCCTCGATCAGCTTGTGCGGATCGTGGCGGATGATCTCGCGGTCCTTGCACGAACCGGGCTCGGATTCGTCGGCGTTGATCAGCAGGAAGCCGGGTTTACCGGGCCTGGGCTCCTTGGGCATGAAGCTCCACTTCATGCCGGTCGGGAAGCCTGCACCGCCGCGGCCGCGCAGGCCCGACGCCTTGATGTCGTCGATGATCTGGTCCTGGCCGCGCGCCATCAGCGCTTTCGTATCGTCCCAGTCGCCGCGCATGCGCGCAGCCGCGAGGTTCCACGGCTGGAAACCGTAGACATTGGTGAAGATGCGGTCCTTGTCTTCAAGCACGGGCCAGATCCTTCGCCCCAAACTCAACCGTCACCCCAGCGGAGGAGTGAAATGCAATCGAGGTCGGGATTGCCCCCGGCAATCCCTTATCCATGCCGGGGGCATGGATAACCTCGATCTGCGTGTCACTGGTCCATGTCTCAATCCACGAGCGGCACCGCATGTCGTGAGAGACATGGATGCCAGCCTTCGCTGGCATGACGGAAAGTGGCGCCTTCATACTGTCTTCCCGAAGAATTTCGCCGCCACAAAGTACACGGCCACGCCGATCGCGATCGCGATCATGATGCCCAGCAGCTTGAACGCCAGCTTGAGCAGGATGACGGCCACGACGATCGTGACGATGATGGCGAGGAGCCCGCTCATGCCGGTGCATTCCATCCACCGCGATAGTCATGATTTTCGGAGACCATCTCCTTGAGCGTAGTCGGGCCGCCCTCGGGGCAGCTCGTCTTGCGCTCGATCTGCGGGCCGATCTTCGGCGTGCCGCCCGAGGCGAGCGTGTCGAGGATCGACGTCATGCTGTCAAAGGTCAGATCCTCGAAATTATCGTCGTTGATCTGGACCATCGGGGCGTTGGCGCAGGCGCCGAGACATTCGACCTCGGTCAGGGTGAAGAGGCCGTCGGCGGTCGTATGCCCCTTCTTCATGCCCTTCTTGGCGCAGGCGTCGAGGACGCCGTCCGAGCCGCGCAGCATGCAGGGCGTCGTGCCACACACCTGGACATGGAAGCGGCCGACCGGAGCGAGGTTGTACATGGTGTAGAAGCTCGCGACCTCAAGCACCCGGATGTACGGCATGTCGAGCTCGCGGCCGATATATTCCAGCACCGGGACCGGCAGCCAGCCCTGGGTATTGGTCTCGGCCCCGACCTGGCGCTGGGCGAGATCGAGCAGCGGCATGACGGCCGACTGCTGCCGGCCGGTCGGATAGCGGGCGATGATCGTCTTCACCTGCGCGGCATTCTCGGCCGTCCATGCGAAACCGCCCCAGCGCGCGCGGGTTTCGGCCTCGTCGGGAAGTTGGATTGCGTCAGCCAATGGCCTTACTCCGACGCCAAATTACAAACTCGACAACGAAGCTGCCAAGAAGAAGCGCGATCAAACCGGCCTTGATTGCTCGGATCCATGTCGGGACGTCCCCCGGCCCCGGAGCCCAAAATGTCAGCGCGCTCAAGGCCGCCAAAAGACCCCATTGTACTCTGCGCCAATTCACCGGTCGCTCTCCCCGAACACGACGTCGATCGCCGAGAGCACAGCGGTGGTATCGGGGATATGGGCTGCGTTGCTCATCAGCGAACGAACTCCACGCGCGACACCTTGTCGCCTTCGAAACTGTAGATGCTCATCACCTCGAACGGTTCGGAATTGCTCGAGCGGAACACCCGTTCGTGCAGCACGACATAGTCGCCGAGCTGGTGACCCGAAATGATGTCAGCGCGGTTCTCGGGGAATTGCGCAAACATCGCCTTGAGGCCCGTCCGCACGCCTTCCTTGCCGTCGCGCAGCACATCGCCGCGATAGCCCGCCTCGGCGGCATCGTCGGTCATCAGCGAGACATAGGCGTCGGCATCCTGCGCGTTGTAATGCGCGATCATCTGCTCGGCGATCGAGAGCTTGCTCACCGGTCGCACTCCCCGAACACGACGTCGATCGCCGAAAGAACGGCGGTGGTGTCGGCGAGCATGTGGCCCTTCATCATGAAGTCCATCGCCTGGAGATGGCTGAACGCGGTCGGCCGGATCTTGCAGCGATAGGGCTTGTTGGTGCCGTCGGAGACCAGATAGACGCCGAACTCGCCCTTGGGGCTCTCGGTCGCGACGTAAACATCGCCAGCCGGCACATGGAAGCCCTCGGTGTAGAGCTTGAAATGGTGGATCAGCGCTTCCATCGAGCGCTTCATCTCGCCGCGCTTGGGCGGGACGACCTTGCGATCGAGGCTGGCGATCTCGCCCTCGGGCATTTCGCTCAGGCACTGCTTCATGATCCGTGCCGACTGGCGGACCTCTTCGACCCGCACCATGAAGCGATCATAGCAATCGCCCCTTGTGCCGACCGGGATCTCGAAATCCATCCGGTCATAGACGTCATAGGGCTGGCTCTTGCGGATATCCCAGGGAATGCCCGCAGCGCGGATCATCGGCCCGGAAAAACCCCAGGCGATGGCGTCTTCCTTCGAGACGACGCCGATATCGACATTGCGCTGCTTGAAGATGCGGTTGTCGGCGACGAGGCTGATCGCATCGTCGAACAGCCGCGGCAGGCGCGTATCGAGCCAGTCGCCGATGTCGGTGAGGAGCTTGAGCGGGACATCCTGGTGGACCCCGCCCGGCCGGAACCAGGCCGCGTGCATCCGCGCGCCCGAGGCCCGCTCGAAGAAGTTCATGCAGTCTTCGCGAATCTCGAACAGCCACAGGTTCGGCGTCATCGCGCCGACATCCATGACATGGCTGCCGAGGTTGAGCATATGATTGCAGATGCGGGTCAGCTCGGCGAAGAACACCCGCAGATATTGCGCGCGGAGCGGCACTTCGAGCTGGAGCAGCTTCTCGATCGCGAGGACATAGCTATATTCCATCGCGAGCGGCGAGCAGTAATCGAGCCGATCGAAATAGGGCAACGCCTGCAAATAGGTCTTATACTCGATCAGCTTTTCGGTGCCGCGATGGAGCAGGCCGACATGCGGATCGACCCGTTCGACGATCTCGCCGTCAAGCTCCATCACCATGCGCAGCACGCCATGCGCGGCCGGGTGCTGCGGACCGAAATTGATCGTGTAGTTCTGGATCTCGACTTCGCCCTTCTGGGCTTCGGGAGTCAGGGTTTCGTAGGTCGAAGCCATTAGCGGCGCCCTCCAACCAATTCCGTCACCCCGGCGGAGGCCGGGGTCTCAGGAGATGAGGGTGCGCGCAAGCCGCCTGAGATCCCGGCCTCCGCCGGGATGACGAGGGAACGGAGAGCAGCCATCACTTCTTCTCCCCGCCGGCATCGGGCGCCTTCTCGTCGCCGGGCAGGATATAATCGGCGCCTTCCCAGGGGCTCATGAAATCGAAGCTGCGGAAATCCTGGG
>CANJRZ010000421.1 GCA_947476735.1 Sphingomonadaceae bacterium | reverse complement strand
GTCGCCCTCACCCCGCTCTTCTACCTAGCCTATGCGGCCATGCCAGGCAGCTTCGCGATGTTCTTCGCGATCAACGTGGCGCAGACCGCACTGGTCGGCGCCACCACCACCTCGACCGTCTACAGCCGGCTGATCGCCGAGCGCTTCGTGCGTGCCCGCGGCATGGCCCTGTCGCTCGCCGCCTGCTCGCCCGCAGCGGCGGCGGCGGTCATCATTCCGCTATTGTCAGGCTTCATCGAAAGCCATGGCTGGCGGGCCGGCTATCTTGTGCTGGCCGGTGGCACCGCGATCACAGGCATGATCGCCATGCTGCTGGTACCGCGCGGTCTCCGCGCCACGGCCGAGCCGACCACCGCCAGCGCAAAACAGCCATTCCACTATCGCGAGATCTTCGCCAACCGCGCCTACCAGATCATCGTCGCCGGGGTCCTGCTCGCCAATGTCACCCACATGACCATGGCACCCCAGCTTAAGCTGATGCTGCTCGAACATGGCCTGACGGCAGAGCGGGCCGCGGGCATGCTGTCGCTGTTCGCGTTCGGGATCATGATCGGCCGGCTGGGCTGCGGCGTGGCGCTCGATCGCTTCCCGCCGCACATCGTCTCGGCGATCGCGCTGGGCCTGCCGGCGATCGGCATTTTCATCCTGCTGTCGGGCGTCCAGAATCCGATCGTCATCGGCGGGGCGGTAATGATGATCGGCATGTCGACCGGCGCCGAGTTCGACGTGCTCGGTTATCTCGCGATGCGCTTCTTCCGGGTCGAGATCTACAGCACCGTCTACAGCTCGGTCGCGATCATGGTCTCGCTGTCGTCGGCCACCGGGGCCGGCCTGCTGAGCCTGACGCTCAAGCTCACCGAAAGCTATGTCCCCTTCCTGATCGGCGGCGCGATCTCGACGCTGATCGGGGCCGCGCTGTTCCTGCTGCTGGGGAGGATACCGCCAGCGGAAAGGGCTGAGACCTGACTACTCCCCTCCCTGGGAGGGCGGGGAGATTATACGGCGAACTCCGCCGCATCGAGCGCGTAGAGGATCTCGGCCGGCGCCATCGCCGCCGCCATCAGGCCGATCGCCTCGGGCACGACCTGCTCGACATAGAAGCGACTGGTCGCGCGCTTCGCCTTGAGGAAGGCGCCGTCACCCTCGGCCGCCCGGCCCTGTCGCTCCATCAACCAGCCCGCGACCGCGACCGAGAGCATCGTCATGAACGGATAGCTCGCTGCCAGCCGATCATCGATCTCCGACGAGCCCAACCGCTGCGCAACCTCCTCGCAAGCGTCGATCAGCGCGCAAAGGCCCGCCTCCCTGGCTTCGGCCCGCATGTCGGCGATCAGCCGCGCGAGAGTCTCGCCGCCTTCGAGACCGAGTTTGCGACCGACCAGATCGGCCGCCTGGATGCCGTTGGTGCCCTCGTAGATCGCGGTGATGCGGACATCGCGGAGGAACTGGGCGGCGCCGGTCTCCTCGATGAAGCCCATGCCGCCATGAACCTGGATGCCGAGATTGGCGACCTCGATCCCGCAATCGGTGCCATAGGCCTTGGCAAGCGGGGTCAACAGTTCCAGCCGCGCCAGCGCCGCCTTGTCGCCGAGCGCCGCGCGGTCGACCATTCCGGCGGCATAATAGACCAGCGCCCGCGCAGCCTGGGTCAACGCCTTCATCCGCAGCAACATACGCCGCACATCGGGATGCTCGATGATCGCGACCGATTCCTTGCCCGGCGCACCGGCACGCGGCGACTGGATCCGGTCCCGCGCATAGGCGACCGCCTTCTGGGTCGCGCCCTCGGCCGCCTGGACACCCTGCCCACCGACATTCAGCCGGGCATTGTTCATCATCGTGAACATGGCCCGCATGCCGGCGCCCTCGGCCCCGATCAGTTCGCCGATGCAATCGTCGTTGTCGCCGAAGCTCAGCACACAGGTCGGCGAGGCATGGATACCGAGCTTGTGCTCGATCGAAACCGCACGGACATCGTTCGCAGCGCCAGGGCTGCCATCCGGATTGACCCGGAAGCGCGGCACGAGAAACAGCGAGATCCCCCTGGTGCCGGGGGGCGCACCCGGCGTGCGCGCCAGCACGAGGTGAATGATGTTCTCCGTGAGGTCATGCTCCCCGTAGGTAATGTAGATTTTGGTCCCCTTGATCGACCATGTCCCGTCGCCGCGGGGCTCGGCCTTCGAACGCAGCGCGCCCACGTCCGAGCCAGCCTGCGGTTCAGTGAGGCACATTGTGCCGCTCCACTCACCGGTGGCGAGTTTCGGCAGGTAGAGCGCCTGCTGTTCCGGCGAACCATGATGGTGGAGCGCTTCGATCGCACCAACGGTCAGCATCGGGCAGAGGCCGAACCCCATATTGGCGGTGCCGAGCGTCTCGAACAGCGCCGCGCCCAGCGCATATGGCATGCCCTGCCCGCCATGCGCTTCGGGCACGGTCAGCGTTCCCCATCCCGCCTCGACATAGGCCTGGTAGGCCGCCTTGAAACCATCGGGCATGACCACGCCCTCCGGTGTCCACCGCGCGCCGACCTGATCGCCGATCCGATGCAGCGGCGCCCACTCGCCCGCCGCGAAATCGCCCGCACCTTCGAGCACCGCTTCGACCAGATCTGGCGTGGCGGCGGCGAAGCGTTGGCTTGCCGCGATTTCGTCGAACTTCACGACATGCTTGAGCAGGAAACTCTGCTCGGCGACGGCGGGGGTGAACATGAGATCGGCCTTCCGTTGAACGGGGGCCAGTGGCCCCTTCTCCGTGATCGTCCGATATGCAACACCGGACGCCACGACAAGAGCAAGGGGGGATGATGAGCGATCGCGAAAAGGGCGGGTATCTGCCCGGCGCCCAGGCAGGCTTTCTGCTCTTCTGCCTCGTCCTCGCCTATATCTTCTCCTTCATCGACCGGCAGATCCTCGCCCTGCTGGTGACGCCGATCAAAGCGAGCCTCGGGCTCAGCGACTTCAGGATCGGCCTTGTCCAGGGTCCGGCATTCTCGGTCTTCTTCTGTATTGCGGCGATTCCCGTCGGCTGGCTCATCGATCGGTTTGACCGACGCCTGATCGTGGTCGGCGGGCTGGCGATGTGGAGCGTCGCCACCGCGATGTGCGGGCTGGTCGGCGGCTTCGCCACCTTGTTCATGGCGCGGATGTTTGTCGGAATTGGCGAAGCGGTGCTGTCGCCGGCCGCCTATTCGATCATTCCCGATGCCTTCCCTCCCGAGCGCATTGTGAGGGCCAACGCAATCTATTCGCTCGGATCGATCATCGGCACAGGCCTGGCCTTTCTGTTCGGCGGTTCGGTCATCACCCTTGTGACCGGTCTCGGCGATCTGCCGTTCGGGCTCGAGCCCTGGCGCCTGACCTTCATGGCCGCCGGGTCGCTCGGGCTGTTCGCGATCGTCGCCCTGCTGATCGCCCGCGAACCGCCGCGGCGGTTCGTACGCGACGCCGGGGCACCGTCGCTTGCCGAAGGACTGCGATATATCTGGGGGAGGCGCGCCGATTATCTCCCGCTCTATTTCACCTCAGCCTTCCTCTCGATGACGGCCTATGCAGGCCTGCTCTGGTATCCGACCCACCTGTTCCGCATCTTCGCCATGCCACCGGCAGATGCCGGTTTCATCATCGGCACGGTGATGCTGACCGTGGCACCGTTCGGTACCGTCATGACGGCCCTGGCGACCGAGCATCTCGCCCGGCGCGGACAGACAGATGCGCCGGTCCGGATCCTGGTCGCCCTGTCGCTGCTGATCATCCCCGGCACCCTGTGCTCGCTGGTTTCCGACCTGAGGCTTTCGCT
>CANJRZ010000420.1 GCA_947476735.1 Sphingomonadaceae bacterium | reverse complement strand
TGAGGTGCGTGGCCGGATGATGATAGCGCTCGCTCGCGCGGATTGGGAACCGTCGGATCTTCCTGAAATGCGCATTGGTTTCGCCGAAAGCGCTATCGGCGCGCTGATTGACCGAGGTGAGGCCGACGAGGCCGAGGGGCTCCTGGCTCGGATCGAACAGCCAGAAATGCTTTCGGCGATGGCGATCGATCGTCATTACATCAAGCTGTGGCCGGCGCTGGAGGAGCGACTAGGGCCTGGTAGTGCGACCTCGGTCGATAGCTTTGCCCGCAGCAAGTTCGCGCTGCTCGGTGACGCTCCCGATTCGGAGACTGCGTTGCGCGATTCTACCAATGCGATGCTGCTGCTCGGTCGTTATCAGGACGTGCTGGACATGACCGACACCGTCGAGGTCAACGAAGGAATTAGCCGGGACGCTGTCCGAACTTTGCTATACAGGGCGCGGGCGCTGGCGGCGATGCGGCGCAATGATGAAGTCGACCAGCTACTGGGCGGCTTCATGAAACTCGATTTGCGGCATTCACCCGCAGCCGCGACCGCACTGGTCAGCTATGCTGAGTTCCTGGACGAGGTGGGCCGGCCCGCACAGGCGCTAGCGGCGGCTCGCGATGCCCGTGCAAAAGCCGGTGAACTGCTCACCGACCTGGGCAAGCTCTGGCTCGACCGGACGGAAATCTGCGCACTCTCGACGCTTGGCCGTGTCGCCGAGGCAAACAGCGCAATTCAGCGTATCAAACAGCGGGCCGAGCATAATCAGCCTGCGGTGATTGAGGCGTTGCTCTGTGCCAAGCGCGATGCCGAGGCATCGCAAATCGCCTTAAAGGCATTCGGCGATAGTGAGGTCGCGAGCGAATTGCTGCTTCAGTTCCAGCCGGCGGGTTCGCTGCTGGCGCCAGCGCCATCGCGGCTACGCGATTTGTGGACAGCTTTCCTTGTCCGACCTGAGATCAAGACCATGTTTGAGCGCCATGGTCGCATTCTTCCACGCGGATTGTGGCCCGATCCTAAGCCTCGCGCCGTTCCTCGCCAGCCATCCA
The DNA here is from genome assembly GCA_947476735.1 of Sphingomonadaceae bacterium. Taxonomy (GTDB): domain Bacteria; phylum Pseudomonadota; class Alphaproteobacteria; order Sphingomonadales; family Sphingomonadaceae; genus Rhizorhabdus. The sequence goes on along the minus strand of CANJRZ010000420.1, from coordinate 2,763 downwards.
AAGGAGCTACGCTGACCTGATGCCGGATAACCGGGCGCGGCTAACCGCGCGGATCGAGACCTGGCCCGTCGCAGGTAGCTTTGTCATCGCACGCGGCGCCAAGACGCAGGTCGATGTCGTGTTGGTCGAGATCAATGACGGTCGGCATGTCGGTCGGGGCGAAGCAACCGCTATCTATTATCATGGTGAGAGCGCTGAGTCCGTCCTCGCCCAGGCAGAAGCGATGGCCGCCAGGATTGCCGACGGAATTGGACGCGATGAGCTGCTGCGTCAGATGCCCCGTGGCGCGGCGCGCAACGCTATTGACTGTGCACTTTGGGATTTTGAAGCAAAGCGTTCGCGGCAGCCTGCCTGGGAGCTCGCCGGACTCGACAGGCCCAGGCCACTGCAATCAGCCTTCACACTTTCGTTGGGCGAGCCGGAGGCAATGGAAGCTGCGGCGCGGAAGGCTGCACCCGTCTACCCGCTGCTCAAACTCAAGCTGGCGGGCGATGGCGATATCGATCGCGTCTCGGCGGTGAGACGGGGGGCGCCGCAGGCGCGACTGATCGTCGATGCCAATGAAAGCTGGACGGAGCGTGATATTGCCGCGGAGGCCGCCGCGCTGCTGCCGTTCGACGTCGAACTGATCGAACAACCGGTCAAAGCGGGTTCGGATCACCTGCTTGACGGGGTTCGCTCGCCAATCCCACTATGTGCCGATGAAAGCTGCCAGGACCGCGCCGATCTGGCGCGCTGCATCGGTCGCTATTCTGCGATCAACATCAAACTCGACAAGGCGGGTGGACTGACCGAAAGCCTTGCGCTCGCAGCCGAGGCGCGGCAGGCAGGGCTGGAGTTGATGGTCGGCTGCATGCTTTCCACCTCGCTTGGCATCGCACCGGCTATCCTGGTGGGGCAGCTGGCGCGCTGGGTCGATATTGACGGGCCGCTACTCCTTGCCAGGGATCGTGAGGATCCGGTTCGCTTCAACAATGGCATCGCAGAGGCTGCGCCACAAAGCCTCTGGGGTTAACCGGGAGAGGTTTCCGAGATGAAATTCGGAGTGATGCTCGACTCGCACGTCAGCAAGGCGGAAGTCGTCGTCGAGGCGGAATCGCTCGGCTTTCATCGCGCATGGTTTTGCGATTCACAGATGATCTGGTCCGATCCCTACGTCGCGATGACACTCGCCGCCGAACGCACCTCGCGCATTCAAATCGGCACCGGCGTGACGCATCCGGGTACGCGCATCGCCCCGGTCACTGCCAATGCGATCGCCTGCATCAACGCGCTGGCGCCCGGGCGGACTTTCCTAGGGCTAGCCACGGGACACACTTCGATGCGGATGATCGGTCAACCCCCTGCGACCATAGCGGCGCTGCAGGAATATGTTCGGGTAGTGCGGGGTCTGCTGGCCGGCGAAGCCATCGAATATGCCCAAGGCAAGCACAGTGCCGAGATCGCTTTTCTGCAGCTAGACCGGCGCTATATCGATATCAGTAGCTCCATTCCCATCTTCGTCGGCGCGAACGGGCCTCGGGCACTTCGGCTGGCTGGGGAGCTGGGCGAGGGCTGGATCGCGGCAGCCATGACCGCCGACGCTGCGCGTGATGGCATGGCGCGCGTGCGCGAGGGCGCGGCGCTGGCAGGAAGGGCGTTGTCGCCGGACTTCGTCGCCTGTAATACGATCAGCGCCTGCGTGCTGAGATCCGGGGACAAGCTTACCGACCGCAGAATCGTCGACCAGACCGGTTCGATGGTCACCGCGAACCTTCACTTCGCTTATGAAATATGGCTGCAGGCGGGTCGACCCGATAGCCTGATCCCGGCCCATTTCGCCGATATCTGGGACGAATACGTCGCCCGGGTGGACGGTTTCTCGCTCCCGCCACGCGCGCGCTTTCGTCAGATTCACGAGGGACATGCGACCTATCTGGTCGAGGAGGAACGCCGCTTCGTGACGCCGGCGGGGATCAGGGCATCTGTCGTGATCGGATCACCGTCCGAGATCGTTGAGCAGATCGAGGCGATGGCCTCAGCAGATGTCAACGAGATCGCGCTTATCCCGCCGGCCGATTTCCAGCGCGAAATATTCCGTGACTTTGCGGAACATGTGATGCCGCGCTTCCGCTAGGTTCTATTTCTCGCAGACCGCGAGAATGCTCTCGACGTCGGTGTAGTTGGCGGAATCGGACACCATCTCGGCGACGCGGGGACCGCTCAACGCCTTGCCGACATCCTCCATCGAGGCGAAGCACATGTCAGCGCGGTAGAAGAAGGCCGGGTCGCTGCCATCCAGCCCAGGCAGGCCCTTATAGATGGCGACATCCTTGACCAGATCGCCAAGCACTTCCTTGACGAGCGGGATATGCTTGGTGGTGTAATAGGTCTCGTCGAACTTCTTGCCCTTGGTAAAGGGATAGGATGCGGACATGACGATCATCGGCTGCTCTCCTGCACCAACCAATTGAGTCCTAGGCGTGCGACAGGCGGGTAGCCAGTTCGCATATGCTATCAGGCTATCGGAACCCCGAATAGGTCATGGTCGTCGGCATCCTCGATCTCGACAAGGACGACATCGCCCGGGGTGAGGCCAGTGGTGTCGCGCAAATGAACCTCACCGTCGATCTCAGGTGCATCGGCCTTCGAACGGCCAGTGGCGCCCCCTTCATCGTCAACGACGTCGATGATCACGTCGAGGGTGCGGCCGATCTTGGCCGCGAGCTTGGCGGCTGAAATCGCGGCGGTCTTTTCCATGATCCGTGCATAGCGCTCTTCCTT
>CANJRZ010000419.1 GCA_947476735.1 Sphingomonadaceae bacterium | reverse complement strand
TGGATATAGGCTTCGTCGATGATCAGCTTGGCGTCGGCCGGCTTGTTGGCGAGCAGCCAGGCAATGTCCTCGGGCGATGTGACGAGGCCGGTCGGATTGTTCGGGTTGCAGAGATAATAGGCACCGGCATCAGGCGCGGCCGCGAGTAACGCACGCACGTCGATGCGGTGCTGCTTGTCATGGGGAATGGTGACCGTGCGGACGATCGGCTGATTGTCCGCGCCGAAGAAGCCGGAGTCGAAGGTCGGCGTGCAATAGGCCAGCGGCCGGGCGTCGCTGGCATAGGTGAGCGCGGCATGGCGCAGCGGGACATAAGAACCGGGATGCGCGGTAACATTCGCGGGCTTCAACCCATTTTGCGCTGCGAACAAGGCTTCGAGATCAGCCGCGAACGACATGCCATAGCGGCCGGCGATCGGCGGGATGCGGGCGAGTTCGGCCCTTGCCGCGGCACAGGGGCCAAGCGGGCTTTCATTGGCGTTGATGAACACGCCATCGCCGAGCGAGGCCAACAACTCGTCAGCGCTCCGAGGCATGCCGGTCACCGGATCGCCCCGTCCGCGCAAGGAAGCCGCTTGCGCGAGGGCGGGCAACGCAGCAAGCGATCCCAACAGGGTTCGAACGATACCGCGCCGCGAAACCGTCGCCCCGGACGGCAAAAGATGATCACGCATGCAAAGCCTCCCTCAGCTTTGCCCAGCAAGATCCTCGTCCCCGGCCGATAGCACCGGCCCTTGTTGCGCTATTCGTGGCGGAAGGATGACATCACCCTCGCAACCCGCAACCGCAAACACGTGTCAATACGCAGTCAGTACACCTGTCAGCCGGGTTATATCCTCTGCACTGTTGTACACGGACGGCGAAACGCGCAGCCAATGGTCGCGAAGCGAGACGGTGATCCCCGCCCTGGCGAGCGGCTCCCGGAACCGCTTCGCGGCGTCCGCCACAGCGAAGGATGCGATCGGGCCGGGGCAATCCGCTGGCGCCAGCGGCGAGAAGCCACGGCCCTTCAAAGCGTCGCGGAGCTGCGCGATCTGGGGTGCACGCCAACGCATGATCGCCTCTGGCCCCACCTTGGCAAGCTGCTCGATAGAGGCGGCGGCGATTGCAAGCGCCTGCCAGGCCGGGGTCGCCACCTCGAACAGGCCGACAGCACCATCCCGAAGCTCATAGGGACCGATCGCCGGCCCCGGAGTATCGAGTGGCAACACATGGCTCTCGAAGTTCTTGAGTTGACGCCAGCCCACCTGGGTGCGTTTCAAGCGCTCTAGCCTGTCCGGACGGATGTAGAGGAAGGCGACGCCATATTCGCCCATCAGCCATTTATAGGTGCCGCAGCAGGCGAAATCGACGCCGCTGGCGCTCAGGTCGATCGGCACCGCGCCAGCCGCCTGGACGATGTCGGCATAGACAAGCACGCCTTTAGCATGCGCGATCTCGCACAAGGCGGCGAGATCGTGCATCTGTCCGGTGGTACTCGACACCAGCGAGATGGCGATCAGCTTCGTCCTGGGGCTGATAGCATCGCGATAATGGACAAGGTCAATCCCCTCGGGCCGCATTGGCACCACCTCGACCGGCGTGCCGCGCGCGGCCAGTTCGCCATAGACCGCGAGCGATCCGTCATAGTGCATGATATCGGTGACGACTCCCGCATCCCTGCCAATGCCAAGCGCGGCGCAGAGCATATTCTCTCCGACCATCGTGCTCGGAACCACCGCGATATCGGCGGGTGCGACATTCGTCAGTCCCGCGAAGCGCCCGACCGCGAGGTTGCGCGGATTGGCGCGCGGGCCAACCGATTGCGGGTTCGCAAAGCGCTGGTCGATATAGGCTCGCGCGGCTTCGATCGCCTTGCGCGGCTGCGGGTGGCAATAGGCAGCATCGATATAGGTCCCTGTGATCGCAAAATCGTCGCCGAACCCGGCAACGGGAGCTGCGATCGCGGCGGCGGGAAGCATTGCGGCGGCGACACCCGCGCCTCGCAACAGATCGCGCCGCGTGGCGCCCCTGTTCGTTGCAACGTCGGTCAAACAGTACCTCCCTTCGGTCATCGCAAGCGCGATGGCTTGGACCTTCGGGGCACCTTCTCCCAATATTTGATCGTTGGCCGGCGGCACGATCATGGTAGCATCCGCTGCAAACGCGTCCAGACGCGATATGGAGAGAAAAAAATCATGGCCTTCGACGTCGCCCCCCTTCCCGGCCAGGACAGTTTCGGCGCGGTCGTAACCGGCCTCTCGATCGACAGCATCGATGATGCGGCCGTGCGCAAGGCGCTCAACGATCTGTGGATCGACAAGGGACTCGTCGTTTTCCGCGGGGTCGAGGGGATCGACGCACAGGTGCGGCTCTCGGCCGTATTCGGCCAGCCGGTCGAGCATTATCTCAAGGCCGCCGACTGGAAGCCCGCCCACCCGCTGCTGACCGACATCGAATATGACGACACCACTGGCGAAGGCGATCTGTACGAGATCGACGGCAAGCTGGTGGGCGCCTGGCTGCCCTGGCACTCCGACGCGGCCTTTGCGGCCGAGATCAACCATGGCGGCATTTTGCGGCCTGTCGAACTGCCGGCGGGCGATGGCGGGCGGACGGGTTTCATCGACCAGATCGCCGCCTATGCAGCGCTGCCCGAGCATCTCAAGGAGCGGATCGAGGGTCTCAAGGTCCTGTATTTCTATGATACAGACAGCTCGCAGGCGAAATTCGGCTGGCGCGCCGATCGGCTGGTCCGTCTTTCTGCGAAGATGGACATGGCCCGGAAACACAAAACCGTGCGCGCCCGCTCGATCCACCCGCTCGTCTACACCCAGCCCGAAACCGGCCGGAAGGTGCTCAACATCTCGCCCTGGTGGGCCGATGCGATCGAGGGCATGGAGAATGAGGAGGGCGACGCGCTGCTCCGCGAGGTGATCGATCACTGCATCGACCCCGTCCGCGCCTATTTCCACACCTGGTCGCTCGACGACATGGTGTTGTGGGACAATTGGCGGCTGATCCACTGCGCGTGCGGCGTGCCGGCCGGCTCACGCCGCCACATGCACCGCACCACGATCGTCGGCGACTATGGCCTCGGCCGGCTCGAGGAGACCGCCAAGGAGGCTCGCTTCGCCTCATGACACCACCCGCTGTTGAGCACATTCAGTCAAGCGGCAAGGCGGAAAGTCTCTTATCTCGACTGCCAGCGCCAAAAAGCAAGGGAGTGAGGGGATGAGCGACGACAAGGCGGGGCGGCTGGCGGGCAAGATCGTGCTGGTCACGGGCGGCGCCAGCGGCATCGGCGCGGCGACGGTGGCAGCGTGCGAGCGCGAAGGCGCCGAGGTGATCGTGACCGACATCAGCATCGCCGATGATGGACCACTGCGCCGCCGGCTCGATGTCGGCGACGAGGCGAGCTGGGCGGCGCTCGGCGACAGCATCGCCGCCAGCCATGGCCGGATCGACGCGCTGATCCATTGCGCAGCGATCTTGCGCACCGCGATGATCGAGGATCAGGACGCCGCCGTGTTCAGCGAGGTGATGCGGGTCAACCAGCTCGGCACTTTCCTCGCGATCCGGCAGGTCATTCCGCTGATGCGCGAGCGGGGCGGATCGATCGCGCTGCTGTCGTCGCTCGGCGGGCTGGAGGGAGCGGCCATGTCGATCGCCTATTGCTCGACAAAATGGGCAGTGCGCGGCATGGCCAAGGTCGCCGCCATCGAACTCAAGCCGCTCGGTATCCGGGTCAATTCGGTCCACCCGGGCGTCACCGTCACGCCGATGGTCGCCGGATGGGGCGATCCTTCCCAGCAGATCAGGCCCGAGACGGTCGCGCACATGCT
>CANJRZ010000418.1 GCA_947476735.1 Sphingomonadaceae bacterium | reverse complement strand
GCCAGCGCGGTCTTCTCGACCGGGGACCACATCACCGGCTTGGCGCCGCGATAAAGCTGGCCGCTCTCGGCAAATTTCAGCAGCTCAGCGACGATCGCCGCCTCGGCGTCGTAGTTCATCGTCAGATAGGGATCGTCCCAGTCGCCCTCGACGCCGAGCCGCTTGAACTGCTCGCGCTGGACGCTGACCCATTTCTCGGCATAGGCGCGGCATTCGGCGCGGAACTGGACCGGGTCGACCTCGTCCTTGTTGAGCTTCTTGGCGCGATAGGCTTCCTCGACCTTCCACTCGATCGGCAGGCCATGGCAGTCCCAGCCCGGAACATAGGGCGCATCCTTGCCGAGCAGCGACTGGCTGCGGACGATGATGTCCTTCAGCACCTTGTTCATCGCATGGCCCATATGGATATCGCCATTGGCGTAGGGCGGGCCGTCATGGAGGATGAAGCGCGGCTTGCCGGCGCGGGCCTTGCGGAGCTGACCGTATAGGTCCTCGGCCGCCCATTTCGCGAGGATGGCCGGTTCCTTCTGGGCGAGGCCGGCCTTCATCGGGAAATCGGTCTTCGGCAGGAAGACGGTGTCGCGCCAATCGCGGTCAGTGGCTTCGGGTGCGTCGCTCATCAAACAATCTCATGCCGCATCGTCCGAGATGCGCGGGAAATCAGGTGGGGTGGCCCTACGCGACCGGGCTGTAAGCGGCAAGTATGCGCTTCGCCTCGGCGCAGTCCCGGTCCATCTGCGCAGTGAGCGCATCGAGGCTGTCGAACTTCGCCTCGGGACGGATCCAGGCGATCAGCTCGATTTCGACGGACTGATCGTAGAGGTTCTCGGCGAAGTCGAAGAGGTGGACCTCGAGCAGTTCCTTGGGCGGATCGAAGGTCGGGCGAATGCCGATATTGGCGGCACCATGGACGACCCGGCCGTCAGGAAGCAGCGCGCGCACCGCGTAAATGCCGTATTTCGGGCGGAGATAGCCGCCAAGATCGATATTCGCGGTCGGGAAGCCGATCGTCCGGCCAACCTTGTCGCCATGCTGGACGGTGCCCCCAATGCGAAACGGACGTGTAAGCAGCCGCGCCGCCTCGACCGGATCGCCTTCGACCAGCGCCCAGCGGATTCGGCTCGATGAAATGGGCCCTTTCGCATCGCTCACCGGGCCGATCGCCTGCGCGGTCAGGCCATGCGCCGCGCCGACCTCGGCCAGCATCGCGACATTGCCCTTGCGGCTCTTGCCGAAGGTGAAGTCCTCGCCGGTGACGACGTGGCTCGCGCCCGCCCGGTCGATCAGCCAGTCGGTGATGAAATCGTCGGCCTGAACATTGGCCAGCTCATCGTTGAAGTTGAACACCAGCATCGCGTCGGCACCGGCGGCTGCGAACAGCTCGGCGCGCTGATCAAGCGTGGTCAGACGAAAGGGCGGGGTTTCGGGTCGGAAATAGCGCACCGGATGCGGATCGAAGCTGGCGATGAGCACAGGCCGGCCGGCCGCACGGCCATGGGCGATCGCCGCGCCGACAACCGCCTGATGCCCCCGATGGAAGCCGTCGAAATTCCCCAATGCCACCACGCCCCCGCGCAAATGGTCGGGAACGGGGCGGTCCGATGTCAGACGCTCCATGATGGCGCTATAGAAAGTGGCGGAGCTTCGCGCAATTAGCAGGGCTTCCCTTCTTTCTTCGCCATCCCGGCGGAGGCCGGGATCGCAGGAGCCAAGGAGACGAGGTGGAGGCACGTGACGCCCGAGATCCCGGCTTCCGCTGCGATGACGGAATAGGCCGGGTTTAGCGGCGTAGCAGGGTTACGAAGCTGAATCCCGGCCGGCCTTCTGCCGCTGGATGCGCCTCTCGCGCGGTCTCGCGCCAATCCGCAGGATCGAGTGCCGGCACGACGGTGTCGCCGTCCGGCTCGGCATCGATCTCGGTCAGTTCGATCCGGTCTGCGTGGGGTAGCAGCAGCGCGTAGATTTCCGCGCCGCCGACCACCGAGAGCCGCTCGGCCCCCGCTGCGGCGGCCAGCGCGCCGGCCACATCGTGCACGACTTCGGCGCCCTCTGCCCGCCAGTCCGAGTCACGGGTCAGGACGATATGGCGGCGGCCCGGCAGCAGCCCCGGCAGGCTCTCGAAGGTCTTGCGCCCCATCAGCATCGGCGCGCCCTGCGTCAGTGCCTTGAAATGCCGGAGGTCGGCGGGCAGGCGCCAGGGAAGATTGCCATCGCGCCCGATCACGCCATTTTTCGCGCGGGCCAGCACGAAGACGATCTCCGGCGTACTCACACCGCGACATCCGCCTTGATGTGGGGGTGCGGGTCATAGCCGTCGATCAGGAAATCATCGATCGCATAGGCGAACATGCTCGACGGGCGGCGCATGAAGCTGAGCGTTGGAAAGGGGCGCGGCGCGCGGGACAGCTGTTCCTCGACGAGATGGCCGTGGTTCGAATAGACATGGGTGTCGGCGCCCATCCACACCAGTTCGCCGGGTTCGAGATCGGTCTGCTGGGCGAGCATCCGAATCAGCACCGCCGCCTCGAAGATGTTGAACGGAAAGCCGAGGCCGAGATCGCAGGAGCGCTGGTAGAGGATTCCCGACAGCCGGCCGTTGGCGACATGATATTGATAGGTCATGTGGCAGGGGGGCAGCGCCATGTCGCCCAGCTCGGGCACGTTCCAGCCGGTGAAGATCAGCCGGCGCGAGCCGGGATTGGTGCGGATCGTCTCGACCAGCTCGGCGATCTGGTTGATGCCTTTTGGTTCGCGCTTGTAGAGCCCGTCGCCCGCAGGGGTGTAGCGCGGCCAGTCGACCCATTGCTTGCCGTAAACCGGGCCGAGATCGCCCCATTGTTGTGCGAAATCGGCATCTTCGATGATGCGGCGTTCGAAACTCTCGCGGTCGATCTCCTCGCCGGTCGCCTTGCGATATTTGTCGAGCGGCCAGTCGGTCCAGATGTGGACTTTCTGCATGACGAGCGGGCGGATGTTGGTGTCGCCCGAGAGAAACCAGAGCAGTTCCTTGATCGCCGATTTCCAGAAGATCTTCTTGGTGGTGATCAACGGGATCGTCCCGTCCGACAGATCGAAACGCATCGTCACGCCGAACAGCGCCCGGGTGCCGACACCGGTACGGTCGATCCGCTCGTTGCCGCCATACCAGGCCTGCGCCATCGCATCGAGATATTGCTGTTCGGGATGGTTGTTCATGTGGAGAGTGGGTAGCGATACTCCCCCCTCCCTTCAAGGGAGGGAGCCGGGAAGGCACTGGCGCTCTGTGAGCCGTCTCGCTACATCGCCGACATATGGCAAAGCTCAAGATCGCCTCATGGAACATCAATTCGGTCCGCGCGCGTATCGATATCGTCAGGCAACTGCTCGAGGAGCAGCAGCCGGATATCCTGTGCCTGCAGGAGACCAAGGTTCGCGATGACACCTTCCCGTTCGAGATGTTCCGCCAGCTCGGTTACGAGCATTTTGAGATCAATGGCCAGCCGATGCACCACGGCGTCGCGATCATCTCCAGGCTGCCGCTGCACGAACATGGCCGCCATGACTGGCAGGATAATGGCGAGGCACGCCATGTCGGCGTCCGGCTCGATTGCGGGATCCGGCTAGAGAATGTCTATATCCCCGCGGGAGGCGACATCCCTGATCGCGAGGTGAATCCCAAATTCGGTCAGAAGCTCGATTTCCTGGGCCGCATGATCCGCTGGTCGGAGGAACTCAGAGAGCCGACCTTGCTTGTGGGGGATTTCAACATCGCCCCGCTTGAGTGCGACGTGTGGAGCCACAAGCAGTTGCTCGACGTGGTCAGCCATACGCCGATCGAGGTTGAGACACTGGGCAAGCTCCAGGCGGCGCACAACTGGGTCGATCTGGGCCGTG
>CANJRZ010000417.1 GCA_947476735.1 Sphingomonadaceae bacterium | reverse complement strand
GGGTGGATCAGGGGACACGCAGCGTTCGAGCACGTCCGCGACATAGCTGAGAGCGGCGATACGCGCCGACTTCTTGTCATTGGCGTCGATGATCTTCCAGGGAGCCCAACGCGTATCAGTCTCCCTGAACATGTCGCCGATCGCCGCCAAATAATCGTCTCGCCGCGCGCGGTTGCGAAAATCTTCAGGCGTGACCTTCCAGCGCTTCCACGGATGATCGAGCCGGGCGGCGAGACGTTTATCCTGCTCCTCCTGCGTGACATGCAAGAACAGCTTGATGATATTGACGCCGTCGGCCTGTTGCTGCGCCTCGAACTCGTTGATTTCGTCATAGGCGCGACGCCAGTTGCGCTCGCTAGTGTAGGATTCGACCCGTTCGACCAGCACCCGACCATACCAGGTGCGATCGAAGATCGTGATTTGCCCCTTACCGGGGAGCTTCTTCCAAAATCTCCACAGGAAATGGCGCGACAATTCTTCTTCGGTCGGCGCCTTGATCGGCCAGACATGGAAATTGCGCGGATCCCAGCCCATTGTCAGCCGCTGGACAGCGCCTCCTTTACCCGCGGCATCCCAGCCCTCGAACAGGATCATAGTGCGCAGGCCGCAGACCTTATGGCCGACCTGCAGCCGCGACAGGCGCCGCTGCACCTTGTCCATCGCAGCGTCATAGTCGCCGTCGAATGGCTCACCCTTCTCGAAATCTGCCAGATCGATTGCCAAACCGTCAAACTCCCCTGCCCCGAACCCTTCCCATAAACATTTAGGGATGATGCCTTAAGCGCAGGAGCAGCTTAATGGTTTCGGTACCGTCCATCTATGGGACAGTTTTCGCTTAACCCTTGCTCGGTTCGACGATCCGGATGTTGAGTTCCCTCAGCTGTTTGAGACTCACCGGCGATGGCGCGCCCATCATCAGGTCCTCGGCCTTCTGGTTCATCGGGAACAGGACGACCTCGCGAATGTTCGGCTCATCGGCCAGCAACATGACGATGCGGTCGATACCAGGTGCCGAGCCGCCATGCGGCGGGGCCCCGAATTTGAAAGCATTGAGCATGCCGGAGAAATTCTCCTCAACCTGCTCGTTGGTGTAGCCGGCAATCTCGAACGCCTTGTACATGATCTCGGGCTTGTGGTTCCGGATCGCGCCCGACGACAATTCCACGCCGTTGCAGACGATGTCATACTGATAGGCGAGGATATCGAGCGGATTCATTGTCTGCAGCGCGTCCATCTCGCCCTGTGGCATCGAGAATGGATTGTGGCTGAAGTCGATCTTCTTGGCGTCCTCGTCATATTCGAACATCGGGAAATCGACGACCCAGCAGAATTTGAACACACCCTGCTCGATCAGCCCGAGCTCTTCGCCGGCGCGAGTCCGCGCAGCGCCCGCCAGCTTGGCCGCAGCCAGTTCCTTTCCGGCGGCAAAGAAAACGCCATCATCCGGACCGAGGCCGAGCGCGGCGATCAGCTTTGCGGTTTCTTCCTCTCCATGATTCTTGGCAATCGGCCCACCTGCCTCGCCGCCCTTGATGTTGATGTAGCCAAGGCCGGCGTGGCCTTGAGAGCGCGCCCAGTCATTCATGTCGTCGAAAAATTTGCGGCTGCGGGCACCTGCCCCGGGTGCCGGTATGGCACGGACGACACCACCGCCCTCGACGATCCGGGCAAACAAGCCGAAGCCTGAACCACGAAAATGATCAGTGACATCGGTGATCTCGAGCGGGTTGCGCAGATCGGGCTTGTCCGAGCCGTACCGCAGCATCGCATCCCTGAACGCGATACGCGGGAAGGGTGCAGGCGTGACTGCCTTGCCGTTGGCGAACTCCTCGAACACGCCGTGCAGCACCGGTTCGATCGCCGCGAAAACATCCTCCTGGGTGACGAAGCTCATCTCGAAATCGAGCTGGTAGAACTCGCCCGGCGACCGGTCGGCGCGGGCGTCCTCGTCGCGGAAGCAGGGTGCGATCTGGAAATAACGGTCGAAACCGGCAACCATCAGCAGCTGCTTGAACATCTGCGGCGCCTGCGGAAGCGCATAGAATTTACCGGGATGGACGCGGCTGGGGACCAGATAATCGCGCGCACCCTCAGGCGAGGAGGCGGTGAGGATCGGCGTCTGATATTCGGTGAAGCCCTGGGCGATCATCCGCTGGCGGATCGAGGCGATCACATTCGAGCGCAGCACGATATTGGCGTGAATACGGTCGCGGCGCAGATCGAGAAAGCGATAACGCAGGCGGATATCCTCGGGATAATCAGCCTCACCCGCGACTGGCATCGGCAATTCCTGCGCCGCGGACTGAACCGTGACCTCACGGGCGCGGATCTCGATCTCGCCGGTCGCGAGGTTGGGATTCACCGCTTCGGCGGCGCGGGCAACGACATCACCGGTGATCGTCACAACCGATTCGACGCGAAGCCGTTCGAGCTGCTTGAAGGCCTCCGACTCGATGTCGGTAACGATCTGGGTCAGGCCATAATGGTCCCGCAGATCAACGAACAGAAGGTTGCCATGGTCGCGCTTACGATGCACCCACCCCGACAAGCGGACCCGCGATCCAACGTCCCCAGCCCGAAGCTGGCCGCAATGATGGGTGCGATAGGCATGCATTGATCTTCAACTTTCCGGTGGATTTTGCGAGCGGTGCGCTTCGCGCGGGCGCGCAGTGCTTGTCAAGCGTTGTAACCCGGGCCAAGCCAATTCAGCGTTCGCGGCTTGGTAAGTCCGGAACGCTGAATTGGCGGCATATCTTTGGTTTAGAGCCTGATTCACCCCTGCGTCCAATGCGCGAAGCGCTTTGACCTGCGGCGATCAGGCTCTATGCACGGCGCCATGCATATTCACCCCTTGATTACAGACAGCGCAACTCTCGCCGACCTGTGCAGTCGACTGTCGAACTCGGCATTCGTTACGATCGATACCGAGTTCATGCGCGAAAGCACGTATTGGCCTGACCTGTGCCTGATCCAGATCGCCAATACCGAGGAAGCGGCGGCGATAGATCCAAAGGCGAAGGATATCGATCTCAAACCGCTGCTCGATCTGATGGTCGAGAATGAGGAAGTGCTGAAAGTCTTCCATGCCGGTGGGCAGGATCTCGAGATCGTTCACAACCTGACCGGAAAGACCCCGTATCCGCTCTTCGACACCCAGGTAGCGGCGATGGCGATGGGGCTCGGCGAGCAGATTGGCTATTCGAATCTCGTCGAGACGATGATGGGCATCAAGCTCGACAAGGGTGCACGCTTCACCGACTGGGCTCGCCGCCCGCTCGACAAGCGCCAGATCGACTATGCCATCGGCGACGTCACCCATCTCGCCGAACTGTTTCCGCGGATGCTCGACAAGTTGCGCAAAACCGGGCGCGGCGGCTGGCTCGACAATGAGATGGAGCGACTCGGCGATCCCGCGAGCTACGCCAATGTCCCCGAACTCGCCTGGATGCGGATTCGCCCGCCCAGCCGCAAGCCCGAGGTGCTCGGCCGTCTGAAGGCGATCGCCGCCTGGCGCGAGCGCGAGGCGCGGTCGAAAAACCTGCCGCGCGGCCGCATCGCCAAGGACGAGACGATTGCCGATCTCGCATCGCATCCGCCACGAGAGCAGCACGACCTCGCGAAGGTGCGAGGCCTGTCCCCGAGTTGGGCTAACAACGATATTGGCGCCCGGCTGATGACGGCGATGCATGAAGCTGAGCCATTGAGCGAGGCCGAAATGCCGCCCCGCGAAGACCGCCGGCCCGGCCTAGGCAAGGAAGGCGCGCTGATCGCCGACCTGCTCAAGCTGCTGCTCAAGGTCCGCTCGCGAGACGCCGATGTCGCCCCACGCCTCATCGCCCGCGCCGACGATCTCGAACTGCTCGCGGCCGGCGTGCGAGATCTGCCGATGCT
>CANJRZ010000416.1 GCA_947476735.1 Sphingomonadaceae bacterium | reverse complement strand
GGCACCTCATAGCCATGAGCGGGTAGGAAGGAGCGAAAGGTCTCGCGGCGCAGCCGGTGGCGGTGCTGCTTGCGGTTCTCGGGCGGCCGTTCCTTGTGGATCCGGTCGTAGAACATAAGCTCGCGGCTATCGGCCCTGTCGCCGATGTCAATGCCGAACACGCCCACCGTCGCATGGCCCAGCGCCGCGACCGCCTCCGCAAGCCCCAGGCCATAAGTCGCGACGCCCGTGCCGCGCGGCATGGCGAGATTGAAGCCGTCGATACCGATGCTGAGCCGTGTCATCCTGATCCGCTTGAGCCGTTCTCGGCCGGCCCTAATCAGTTGCCGCCGTTTTGGCCACTATGTCGATCGAGCAATTGTTGGTGGACTGCCGCCAGCCGCTCCGCGAAAGCCGCCGCAGTGAAGGCCTCGCCGCGCGCCCGGCCCTGCGCGACAAGCGCGTCGATCGTCGCGTCGTCGGCAAGGCTCCGGATCTTCCGCGCCAGATCATCCACCGAGAGCGGATCGGCGAGCAGCGCCGCACCGCCGGCGACCTCTTCGGTGGCGCCGCCCTGCGAGGTGAGCACGGCCGTGCCCAGCTGCATCGCCTCGATGATCGGCAGGCCGAAACCTTCGGTGATCGTAGGGAAAAGCAGTGCCCGTGCGCCGGCGACCAGCGCCATCAGCGTCGAGCGTTCGACATAAGGGTAACGCACTATGCCCGCCGTCGCGGCCAGGCGCGGAGCTATTTCCTCCGCGCGCCAGCCATCGGGGCCGGCGATGACGAGCGGCATATCGACCCCGCTCCGGCGATAGGCTTCGGCCAGTCGTAACAAGTTCTTCCGGGGTTCGACGCTGCCGACCGAGAGCAGATAGCCGCCGCGTTGCAGTTCGTGCGGCAGGGTGGCACCGGCCGTCTCGATCGCGAGCCCGGGGAGGCAGGCGCTGACGATCTCGTCCGCACAGCCGAGCGCTGCGATGATGTCTCTTCGTGCCGCCTCTGAAACCGTCACGATATGCTCCGCGCTGGCGGCGAGCGCTTCGAGCAGCCGGAGATGGCGATGTGGATCGATCTGGCTAAGCTGGGGATGGGTGATCGGGATTGCGTCATGGACGGTGTAGATGTTGATCCAGCCCTCGACGCGGACGGGGAGCGGGTAGGTCCAATGAACGATGCCCTGCGGGCCCGGCGCATGGAGCCGCAGCATCGTGCCGTGGCGATCGAAGTGAACCTGCGCCAGGCGGAAAATGTCGCGGGCGCGCAGATCTCTCGCCGAACGTGTAAGACGGCGCGGCCGGTCGGCCAGTGCTTCGGCCCAGCGCGCGGCGCGGGCAAGGCGGGTGGCCGGCGCCATGGGCCGGTTGCAGCTTGGATCGACGATATGGAGCGGCGCCTGGCCCGACAGCTCGAGCGCCGCGCGCAGTGCCCCCGCATAGGTGGCCACTCCCGTGCCCTGTCGGCCGAGCATGCGCGCATCGATGGCGAAGGGGGTATTTTGCGTTTGGCGAGGCATCGTCTATGCTTGTCCGCATTGCAGCATGGGCGGATAGCGTCCAGTATTTTGTGGTTGGTGTGATCGAGGCGTGGATTGATGATCAGTTTCGAAAATGTCTCGAAGACCTACCACATTCGCAAATTCCAGAAACAGGTGTTCAGCAATCTGAGCTTCACCATCCGCCGTGGCGAAAGCATCGGCATTTGCGGTGCAAATGGTGCGGGTAAGTCTACGCTGATGCGGCTGATCGCCGGGGTCGAGCAGCCATCTACCGGTCGGGTTGAGCGCGACATGACGACGAGCTGGCCGATCGGTTATACGAGCTGCTTCCAGATGGCGATGACCGGCGCCGACAACGCCCGTTTCATCGCGCGCATCTATCGCCAGCCAGAGGAGGAGCTCCTCGCCTATGTCGAGGATTTCGCGCAGCTCGGGCCTTATTTCCACCAGCCGGTCCGCACCTATTCGTCGGGCATGCAGGGGCGACTTGCCTTTGGCATCAGTCTGGCGATCAACTTCGATTGCTATCTGGTCGACGAGGTGACTGGTGCGGGTGACGAACGGTTTCGCAAGCGTTCACACGAGGAGTTGTTCAAGCGCCGCGAGTCCGGCACGCTGGTTATGGTTTCGCACGACCCGCACACGCTGCAGCAATATTGCGACCGTGGGGCGGTGCTTTATGGCGGCAACCTGACCTTCTACGATTCGGTTGCCGAGGCGTGCGAGGTACACCACGGACTGCAGATGCGCGCAGCATGATCATCGCTGGCTTTTCTGGTCCCGCCTGGTGGCAGAATAAGACTTGACGCGGCCATGGTCGCCGGGCTTCTCCTCACGCGCAAGTCATAGATTTGCCTCGATTGTCGCTATAGGGTCCCTGATGCAATTCCGTTCTACCGCACGCCTTCGAGTGACCGGCGCCTTGACAATGATCGCGGTCTTGATGTCGGGATGTTCGACATTGCCGTCGAGCGGACCCACCGGTCGTCAGGTGATCCGGAGTGCGCAGGATCCCGTCAATCCGCTGAAATTCCAGGTCGTCGACCTTGATGGTGCGGCCTTTCAGAAGCTTCTGACTATTCCCCCCGCAGGCCGCGGCGCGGGCCAGTTGTCTGCGCTCGCGCGTGAAGGACGGGTGGACCGGATTGCGCCGGGCGATGCGCTGCAGATCAATATCTACGAAGTCGGCATGAGCCTGTTCGGGCCAGGCTCGCAAAGCTCTACGGCTGGCCTGGGGGGCAGCGCGGTTCCGGCTGAGACGATCGATCCGATGGTCCGTTCGCAGCCTATCAATGTGGTCACGGTTGCTGCGGATGGCACGATCCGGCTGCCGTATGTCGGCCGGCTGATGGTCGCCGGCTCGACACCCTATGATGTTCAGCGGATGATCGAGACCGCACTCAAGGGCAAGTCGCAGAGCCCGCAGGCGATGGTCACGGTAGTAAACAGCCCCGGTAACAGCGTCTATTTGTTCGGCGATGTCGTCCGCACCGGCCGAATGGGGCTGACTGCGGCACGCGAGCGTCTGCTTGACGCGGTGGCCACTGCCGGCGGTTCAAAAACCAATAGCGCGGATACCGTGATCCGGCTCACCCGGGCGGGCCAAAGCGGTGAGATGCGGCTCGGCGATATCCGGGCCGGCGGTGGCGACGATGTGACGCTGTTACCAGGCGATCGAATTGAATTGATCACTGAACCGCGGAGCTTCAGCGCCTTTGGCGCGACCTCCAAGGTCTCGCAGGTCATGTTCGAGGCGCCGCGTGTCTCGCTGGCAGAAGCGCTCGCCCGGGTCGGTGGGCCAAATGATGTCCAGGCGGATCCGCGATCGGTTTTCCTGTTCCGATATGATGCTGCCGCAATCGCAGCCGGTGATCCGCCAGTCATATACCGGCTCAATCTGATGAAGCCTGAAAGCTACATCATTGCCCAGAACTTCCCGATGAACGACAAGGACCTGATCTACATCGCCAACTCGGCGTCCAACCCGGTCTCCAAGTTTGTCGCGATCCTGAACCAGTTGTTCGCACCGCTGTTGACCGCAAGGGTGTTGACCCGAAACAACAATTAATGCGGTGCAAAAGCGTTGAAGTGCGATCGATTTTGGATCGCTGCAGGGCCTCAATCGAAGCAGAAAAACTTCTCATAAAAAGGGCTTGACGCCCCTTAGGTGTTCCCCTAGAAGCGCCCCTCACCGGCGGTTACGGGACGGTTTTCCGGTTCGTTGCCAGGCCATTTATCTGATCGTAGATGCGATCTCCCTAGGCTCACAAGGCCTGGGTGGTAAAGGCTTGTCCGGTTCTTTCTCATTGTTGGAAGATGAAGGGACATGTGGGCGGCGGCGCCAGCCTGCGCGATTTTCGAGGTCGTGTGGTGTTGGATAAAGCTAAGTCGTTCCATGTCTTAATATGCAAACACACTTTGTGTATTGTGCAGGAACGGCTC
>CANJRZ010000415.1 GCA_947476735.1 Sphingomonadaceae bacterium | reverse complement strand
GCAGGCCGCGAGCCGACCTGGCTACCCAAGGCGATCTCGGCCGACTCCCACACGATCGAGCCACCCGAGGCCTATTCCAAGCATATCGACCCCGCCTTCCGCGACCGCGTGCCGACACTCATCAAGGACCCGGTAAAGGGCGATGCCTATCTGATCGACGGTCTGCCCGCGCGGATCGCGCTCGCCTCCGTCTCCTCTTGCGGGAAGCGCGCGCGGGCGCAGAAGGAAGCAGACGGGAGCACCGCTTTCTACCTCGACGAGTGCAAGGCACCTTTCCCCGACGGCGACTATACCGAGGGCTTCACCGGTTCCCCGCCGATGCCGATGGCGACGATGACCCTCGCCGACACACCTGCCGGAGGCTGGCAGGTCAAGCCGCGGCTCGAGGCGCAGGATCGCGATGGCGTGATTGCCGAGTTACTCTATCCGACCTTCGGCATGGTGCTCTGCAACCATCCCGACGACAGCTATCAGCGTGCGATGTTTGACGCCTATAATCGCTGGCTGCAGGAGTTTGTCTCCGAGGCCCCGACCCGGCTGTTCGGCATCGGCCAGACCGCGCTGCGCTCGATCGACGAGGGAATCGAGGATCTGCGTCGGATCAAGGAGATGGGCTTCGTCGGCGCGATGCTGCCCGGCGATCCCGATATCGAAGGTGACTGGCACTGGGATATCTTCGATCCACTGTGGGAAGCGGCGCAGGATCTCGATCTGCCCTTGAGCTTCCACACCCTTGCTAGTGGTCGCGACAAGAGGGTCGCGGGCAATCTGCTCACCCATCCCAAGGGCAATCAGTACAGCGTCGACATCGGCCTAGCCTGCCCGCGAGCCAATCAGGATGTGATGTTGTCGTTCGTTCTCGGCGGCGTGTTCGAAAAATTCCCCAGGCTCAAGCTGGTCTGCGTCGAGGCGGGAGCAGGCTGGGTGCCCGATCTGGCCGCCCGGATGGACCATTTCTACAAGCGGCAGGGCAATCTCTACAAGCTGCGCGAACTCGCGAAGCTGCCCAGCGAATATTTCTTCAACCACTGCCATGTGACGTTTCAGGACGATCCCGTCGCACTGTCGCTGGTCAAGCATCTCAATCCACGGATGCTGCTCTGGGCGAACGACTATCCGCATTCGGATGCAAGCTGGCCGTGGAGCCGCAACATCCTCGCTCAGCACATGAAGGAGTTGAGCAGCCAGGAAAAGCAGTGGATTCTTCACGATAATGTGAAGGAACTCTACAATCTGCCGATCGCGTGATCAGCGCCGAGGAGGATGGAAATGTCTCAGATTACCAACCGCATCGATCATGTCGCCTGGATGTGCCGGCCGGAAAACCACGATGCCTATGTCGAGAAACTCTCGAAGCTGTTCAACATCACCTTTGAGGCCGATGACGGTGGTCCCGATTTCGGGTTGCGCTTCACCTGGTCGTGGAGCGCCGGGCTCGAGGTCCTGTCGCCGGCGGGCGATGGCGATCACGCGAAGATGTGCTGGAAATATCTCGATGAGAAGGGCGAGGGCCTGTTCGCAGTGGTGATGGGTGTGGCCGACGTCGATGAGACTCGCGAGCATGCCAAGTCGCTCGGCTACACGCCCGGGCCTTTCCTTCGGCTGCATGGCGATCTCGAAGAAGCGCATGCCAAGGGCGGCGTTCCGTTTGATCGCCAGAAGGAATGGATGCGGCGCGTTCAGGATTGCACCGAATGCGTGCTTGAGCATTGGCTCGGCGGCAATCTGGCAATCGGCCGGATTGTAACCGATGAGCCCAACCGGGCCGACGGTGGCTCGCAGGCCGAGCCAACCCGGGTGGTTCGGACGGAATGACGCCGATCCGCTCATCCTGAAGCAGGGCCGCCATATCAGGATATGCGGATAAAACTATTCCCAGGGCGGCCTGGTTGCCCGTCGCCGCATCATCAGCAGGGCCACGCCATCGCTGATTTCGGCCGGCTCCCATTTTCGCTGGCGGTCGATCACCGGTCCCAGGTCCCAGCCATCGGCGAGAGCGATCGAACCGCCGCCAACCTCAAAAATCTGGCCAGTGATGTGGCCTGACAGGTTGGAACCGAGCCATACCACCATTGGTGCGACATTGGCCGGATCCATATAGTCGAATCCGCTGTTCGCCTTGGCGACCGCCTCTGGCCAATAGGCGACGGTCATCCGCGTCCGGCCGGTTGGTGCGACCGCGTTCATGGTGATGCCGTCGCCGGCCAGTTCGGCCGCCAGTGAGAGGGTGAGAGAAGCGATTCCTCCCTTGGCGGTGGAATAAGGCGCCTCGCCGATCGCGCCCTGGAGGCCGGCATTGCTGGAGATGTTGACGACGCGCGCGTCGATCGGGTTTCCTGCGGCGCGTTGCGCCTTCCAATAATCATAGGCGCGACGGATCACGCAATAATGGCCGCGCAGATGGACCCTGATCGTCGCATCCCACAGTTCGAGCGTGTGCTCGCCAAACGGCAGAACTTTAAGGATGCCGGCATTGTTCACGACGCTGTCGAGCCGGCCGAAGGCAGAGACCGCGCTGTCAATCAGCCGGCCCGCGCCATCCCAGTCGGCGACATCATCATGGTTGGCGATTGCTTCGCCGCCGGCCCTGTGGATTTCGTCGACGACCGAATCCGCAGCGTTTCGATCATGGCCGCCGCCTGCCACGGCACCGCCCAGGTCGTTCACGACCACCTTCGCACCCTCGGCCGCGTAGGCCAGCGCATATTCGCGCCCCAGCCCGCGACCACCGCCGGTGACGATGACAACCCGTCCGTCGCAAATGCCCATCATACCTCTCCTCTTGTCACTGTGAACATATAGGCGGGCAGGATCGATTACTTGTCGAGGAAGGTCACATTCTCCGTGAGCGGCGCGCGGCCGATCGCGAAGCTGTTGAACAGGTGGTCGCGGTCGGGGAAACCGAAGGAAATGCCACACACCACCAGCTGGTCGTCGCCGATCCCGAAGTGGCCGCGGACGAAGCCGCTTGCCATGGCGATCGCCGCCTGGGCGATCGAACCGACGCCGAGGCTTTCGAACGCGACCATGACATTGGCGACATAGGAACCGCAATCGACCGCGCCATAGACGCCGAGCGAGGCGGGCGTGGTGATCAGCATGAAATGCGGCGCGCCGAACAGCCTGAAATTCTCGAAGGTCTGGCTGGCCGAGGCGGCGCGGTCGTCGCGGGCGATGCCGACCGCATCATAATAGGTCCAGGCGGTTTCCTTGCGCCGCTGATTGTAGATGCCGTCATAACGGCCGGGAAAATCGAAATCGCCGTCGGGTGCGTAATTCGGCCAGCCCGCTTGCGCGACATGGTCGCTCAACGCCTCGCGAAACCGTTCGGTCGCCGCGCCGCTGGTGATGGTGACGTTCCATGGCTGGACGTTGCACCAGGAGGCGGTGCGCTGCGCGATCTCGAGCGCGCGGACGATCGTTGCGTGCGGTACCTGCTCGGCCAGATAGGCGCGGCAGCTCCTGCGTTTCATCAGCAGGGAGGTCAGCGTGTCCGCAGCGTCTTGAGATGACATCGATATCGATCCTTTTTGCCGCAAACGGCATAAGCACTTGTCTCAACTAGCGTCGAATAGGTCTATCCTACCACTTCATTATCAAGAGATATTGGCGGCGATGTTCGCGTCCCCCCTATATCGGTCGCAGGAGAGGAATCAGCCATGGCGAGTGTTCGCGTCCATCCGGCCGAGTCTCGTGAACCGATCACCATCCGGTCCACGGTGCCAGCCGAACAACAGCCGAAGTTCGGTCAGCGCGAGCTCGATTCGACGATGTGGTTCATCGAGCCGGGCGACAAGGAGTCGCTGCAGCTGGTCGAGGTGGACTATCTCCCGGACGCCGATGTCGCGGTTCATGCCCATGACGAGGAGGAGATCATCTACGTCCTCGGCGGCGAGATCCTGCTCGGCAATCGCCGGCTGGGGCCGGGGGGCAG
>CANJRZ010000414.1 GCA_947476735.1 Sphingomonadaceae bacterium | reverse complement strand
GGTACCTCGCCGTCCCTGAACTCGTTGGTCAAAGCCTCGTAACAGGCCAGCTCAAGCAATCCGGCGATCACCCCGCCATGGACAAAGCCGGTGCGGCCCTCGATCTGCGAGCTCCAGCCTATCGACAAGATCGGCTCGCCGGTGGCGGTGTTTCGGCGGGCGCCAATGACATCGGCATAGGGTGGTCGGATCATGGGCATGTCAGTCGCCGGTGAAGAAGAAGCTGGACATCGACAGAGCGACGAGGTCGTCGGGATCGCCGTCATGCGCCTCGCAGCGAACGAAGGCCACATTGCGCGTGACGCGGTAGCAGGTAGCTCGCGCAATGATCGATTTGCCCGGCGGAGCGGAGCGCAGATAGTCGATCCGCAAATCCAGCGTAGCTAAAGGGCGGATGCGCTTGATCTTGGCAACGATCGACAGACCGGATGCGCTGTCGATCAGCGAGATGATCGGCCCCGAAGCGAGAATTCCGGTTGAGGCCTGCATCGCGAAGCGAGGGTCGTAATCGAAGCTCAGCTCTGCCCAACCGTCGCCGTGGGCGATGTAGCGTTGGCCGAGCTCCCCGGCATGGCCGGAGAACTTCGCCTTCAACCTGGCGATATCAATGCTTTCCTCCATAGTTCCCCGGCATAAGAGGTTGAGCGGGCAGTGCAAGTTAGATCGTTGTCTGCGATCCAAGCTCGACGACGCGATTAGGCGGAATGCGGAAAAAGTCGGTTGGGTCCGAGGCATTGCGGTAGAGGAAAATGAACAGCAGGTCCTGCCAGAAGGGCATACCGCTGTGTTTCGATGGGCGGAGTGTCGATCGACCGATAAAATAGCTGGTTTGCATTGGTTCCAGCTTGTTCTCGCCATGGCGCAACGCGAAGGCGAGATCGCGCGGCACATCCGGGCTTTCCATGAAACCATAGTTGAGCACGGCTCGTGCGAAATTCTCATCGATCTCGGTCAGATCGAGTCTCTTCGAGGCTGCGACGACAGGCGTGTTCATCGTGTTGATGGTGAGCGCGAGATTTCGCTCATGGAGAATCTTGTTGTGCTTGAGGTTGTGAAGCAGCGCGCTTGGAGTCGCGGCGATGTCGGACGACAGGAAGACCGCGGTACCCGGAACCCTTTCCGGAGGACGGGCGAGCAGCATCTTCGCCAGATCCTCGAGCGCGATGGACTGGCTTCGATCGATCGCGAGGAGAAGATCGCGGCCGCGTACCCAGGTGAAGATCAGAATCCCGACGCCGAAGGCTACGATCAGCGGCGCCCATCCACCCTCATAGACTCTGAGAATATTGGCACCGAAGAAGAAGATATCGAGCATGAGCAGCGGCGCGATGACCAAGACCGCAAGCGAGAAGCTCCAGCCCCAAATCCGTCGAACGACGACAAAACCGAGGCAGGTTGTGACAATCATCGTTCCCGACACGGCAATTCCGTATGCGGCGGCCATGGCTGACGAGGATCCGAAACCCAGCACCAGGATCATCACGCCGATGAACAACAGCATGTTGATACCGGGGAGATAAATCTGGCCGGCAAGATGTTCGGATGTCTGGCGGATCTTCATGCGTGGCAGAAGACCAAGCTGGATTGCCTGCTGGGTGAGCGAATAGGCGCCGGTGATAACCGCCTGGCTGGCAATCACCGTGGCGCAGGTTGCGAGCAGCACCAGCGGGATGCGCGTCACGCCCGGCGCCATCAGGAAAAACCAGTCCTGGTTGATGAACTTCGTTCCGTTGGCGGCAGCGAGTTCGAGCTGATTGAGTGCGAAGGCACCCTGGCCAAGATAGTTGAGGGCGAGCGCCGGAAAGACGATCGTGAACCAGCCGATGCGGATCGGCTTGACGCCGAAATGGCCCATGTCGGCGGTGAGTGCTTCGGCGCCGGTCACGGTCAGGAAGACAGCGCCCATAACGAACATGCCGGCAATGCCGTGATTGCTGATGAACAATATGCCGTTGTGGGGCAGGAACGCCTGCAGGATCGCCGGTTCGTCGGCGATGTGGATAAGACCGATCCCGGCGATCGTTGCGAACCAGAGCAGGCAGATCGGCCCGAACAGCCGGGCAAAGATAGCGGTGCCGCGAGCCTGCATCAGGAACAGGCCGATCAGGATAGCGGAGGTGATCAGCAATATTCCGGGGTGCGACACATCACCCATGCCCGGAATCGTCCGAATTCCCTCGACAGCTGACAAGACGGACAGGGCGGGAGTGATGATCCCGTCGCCGTAGAACAGCGCCGCGCCGGCCGCACCTAGGACGAGGACGAGCGTGCGCCGCTTGCGGGCTGAGCGCTGCGCCAGGGCCATCAGCGCGAGCACGCCGCCTTCGCCATTATTGTCGGCGCGCATCAGGAAGAGGACATATTTGCACGTGACGACGAGGATCAGCGCCCAGAGTGCCAGGCTCAAAACCCCCAAAATCTCGCCTGCAACGATTCCATCGGAGGCCGCCTGATTGAGCGCCTCGCGAAACGCGTAGATCGGGCTGGTGCCGATATCGCCGAACACAACGCCCAGCGCCCCGAGAGTGAGGGCCCTCATGCTGTCCTTGCGGCGCCGGGATTGCTCTGTCCCGGGGGAAGCGTCGGCCACGTCACTCTGCATCGAGAGGTCCTCGAAACGCGAATCGGCGGCGGATTAGGCCCGGGGCGAACAGAATGCACGCGAAATCTTGGTGCGGTTCGGCATTGTTTGCGTGGGAACCATAATCGCTGTAAAGGCGGACGCGAACTGCCTCGGTGGCGCGTCCGAATCGACGTTGTCTCCGGGGCTTCTCTGTTTCCTGCGCCCCCGGAGGCCCGTTCAATGACCCGCCGTCGCCAAATCTATGAAGGCAAGGCCAAGATTCTCTACGAAGGCCCCGAGCCCGGTACCTTGATTCAATATTTCAAGGACGATGCCACCGCGTTCAATGCCCAGAAGAAGGGCACGATTAACGGCAAGGGCGTGCTCAACAACCGAATCTCGGAGCATATCTTCACGCTGCTGGGCACGATCGGCGTGCCGACTCACTTCATCCGTCGGCTCAACATGCGCGAGCAGCTGATCCGGCAGGTCGAGATCGTCCCGATCGAAGTGGTGGTGCGCAATGTCGCCGCGGGCTCGATCGTGAAGCGGCTGGGGATCGAGGAGGGGACGCAGCTGCCCCGCACGATCATCGAATATTATTACAAGGACGACGCGCTCGGCGATCCGATGGTCGCCGACGAGCATATCGCCTGCTTCGGCTGGGCGAGCCCGGAAGAGATGCACGATATCGCCGACATGGCGATCCGCGTGAACGACTTCATGTGCGGCCTGTTCGCCGGCATCGGCATCCGGCTGGTCGACTTCAAGCTCGAATTCGGCCGCTTCTACGACAATGACTTTGCCCGCATCATCCTGGCCGACGAGATCAGCCCCGATGGGTGCCGGCTGTGGGACATGACGACCGGCGAAAAGCTCGACAAGGACCGCTTCCGGCAAGACCTGGGCGGCGAGATCGAAGCCTATCAGGAAATCGCCCGCCGGCTCGGACTGATGCCCGAGGGGGAGAATATGATCCTCGACCTGGAAACCCACCGGAAGAATCGCGGCAAGTGACCTGATTCGTCATCCCGGGCTTGACCCGGGATCCCGCTACATTGCCACGATGAGAAAGAAGCGGGACCCCCGGGTCAAGCCCCGGGGTGGCGCGGAATGGTCTCAGCCCTCCACGGTCCAGGTCTGTCCCCTGGAGAGCAGCCTGGCGATGTTCGCCTGCTTGCCTTCGGTCAGCCGGGCGTCCTGATCGAGCAGGGTCGTCTCGAAGGTCGGGCGCGGATCGTCGTAGAGTACGCCGAGCGCCATCGGGAAGGCGCCGAACGGCATTTCGATCAGCATATGGGCGAGCGAGCGGTTGGTGACGTCATGGACGAGCACGCCCGCCGCCTGCCAGTCGCCGTCGACGACATCGACGACTTCGAGATGGAG
>CANJRZ010000413.1 GCA_947476735.1 Sphingomonadaceae bacterium | reverse complement strand
TCGCTGACGACAATATCCTCCTTGCCGCCGGCAAGACTTTCCGCCGCGTCGAGCTACCGGTGCCAGCAGCAGGAAGACCACTGATCTGCGTTCGGGTCCCGGTGCCAGGCCCCTATGCACTGTCGCTGCTGCATGATCGCGATTCCGATCGCAAATTCGGGCTGTCGACCGATGGCATCGGCTTTTCGGCAAATCCCCATCTGGGCTGGGCGCGGCCGGCCGCAGCAGCAGTCAGTGTTAGGGCCGGTCTATCGCCTACCGCGGTCATGATCCGGATGAATTACCGGCAGGGCCTCCTGAGCATCGGTCCGACAGGAGGTGACGATGCGGATCGTTGATGTTTGCGCTTTCTATACGCCTCATGGCGGCGGCGTGAAAACCTACGTGGAACGCAAGCTCAAGGCAGGGCCGGCGGCGGGTCAAGAGATCATCGTGCTGGCCCCGGGGGCGACTGACTCAGTGATCAGTCGCGGTCCCGGCGCGACTCTGATGACGCTCGCTTCGCCGACCTTTCCGCTTGATCGCCGCTATCGATATTTTGCCGGAGAAGCAGAGGTTCATCAGGCGCTGGATCGGCTGCGGCCAGATCTGGTTGAGGCCTCCTCGCCGTGGCGGAGCGCAGCAACGGTGGCCCGCTGGCGCGGCTCGGCGCCTCGTACCCTTATCATGCATGCCGATCCCCTGGCGGCTTATGCCTATCGCTGGTTTGGTCCAATCGCTTCGCGGGACAAGATCGACCGGAGCTTCGAATGGTTCTGGCGGCACTTACGCCAGCTCGACTCGCAGTTCGACGGTATCGTCAGCGCCAGTGCAGATCTCGGCGAGCGGTTGCGCGCAGGCGGCCTGCGGAACGTTTTCGTCAATCCGATGGGCGTCGAGGAAGGACAGTTCTCCCCTGCACTTCGCGATCGCGAACTACGAAAAGCTCTGCTGCGCGACTGCGGATTGGGCGAAGATGCCACGCTGCTGCTGGGCGTCGGGCGATTGGCACCGGAAAAGCGGTGGCCGATGGTCATCGATGCGGTAACTGCCGCCGCCTACCAGCGTCCGATCGGGTTCGTGCTGGTAGGAGAGGGGCGTGATCGCGGCAGGATACGGGCTGCGATTGGCGGTAATCCCCATTGCGTTCTGTTGCCGCCCTTTTCGGAGCGGCAGCGCTTCGCCACGGTGATGGCAAGCGCCGATGCGCTCATCCATGGCTGTGAGGCTGAAACCTTTTGCCTGGTCGCCGCCGAAGCGCGCGCCAGTGGCTTGCCTCTGATCGCGCCCGACCGGGGTGGCGCAGCGGATCAAGCTCGGCAGTCAGGAGGTCGTCTCTATGCTGCAGCCGACCCCTCTGCGCTTTCCCGTGCGATCAATGAGCTGCTGGATAGGCCGATCGATCTGGTGCGGCGCATTGCGATTGAGGACGCGGGCCGGGTTCGGCGGATGGACGATCACTTCGCCGAGCTATTCGCGTTTTACCAGACTTTGGTCGAAAGGCAGAGATATGCCGCTTGAGCCGCGCACCTGGATGGATCTGGACGAAGCTGGCTGCAACTGCCTTGGGCTGTTCGGGCGGATGCTGATCTTTGCTACTCGACATTCCCGCGTTCCCGGCAAAGGCGCCGAGCACCATCAGCCGGCGGTGCCCATCGCCACTTTCAGAGTCCCATCGCCTCATAGGCTTTCGCCAGCGTCGGTGCGGCCAGCGCCCGTGCCTTCTCCGCGCCTTTGGCGAGGATGGCGTCGAGCTCGTCCGGGTTTGCCATCAACGCCCTGAGCCGCTCGGCGATCGGGCCGAGCCGGCTTGCGAGCAGTTCGCCAAGTGCCGGTTTGAACGCCCCGAACCCCTGGCCGCCAAACTGCGCCAGCACGTCGGCCGGTGACGTGTCGGTCATCGCTGCATAGACGCCGACTAGGTTGCGCGCCTCGGGGCGGCCTTCCAGTCCCTCGATCGCGCTCGGCAATGGCTCCGGATCGGTCTTGGCCTTGCGGATCTTTGACATGATCGTCTCGGCGTCGTCGGTCAGGTTAATCCGGCTCATGTCCGACGGATCGGATTTGGACATCTTGGCCGAGCCGTCGCGCAAGGACATGACCCGCGCGGCCGGGCCGCCGATGACCGGCTCGGGCAGGGTGAACAGCTCGACGTTGAAATCGGTATTGAACTTGGTTGCTATGTCGCGGGCGAGCTCGAGATGCTGCTTCTGGTCCTCGCCTACGGGCACATGGGTCGCCTGGTAGATCAACACGTCGGCGGCCTGGAGCACCGGATAGCCGTAAAGCCCGATCGACGCGCCTTCGCGGTTCTTGCCAGACTTTTCCTTGAACTGGGTCATCCGGTTCAGCCAGCCAATCCGGGCGGTGCCGTTCAGCAGCCAGCACAGCTCAGCATGGGCGGGGACGTCGCGCTGGCGGAACAGGATTGCCTTGTCGGGGTCGATCCCGCAGGCAACGAGCGCTGCAGCCATTTCGCGGATATTCGCGTGCAGCGTCGCGGGATCATTGTAGACAGTGATCGCATGCAGATCGGCAAGAAAGAAAAGACATTCGCCCTCCTCCTGCATCTCGACCCAGCGCTTGATCGCGCCAAGATAGTTTCCGAGGTGCAGGTTGCCGGTAGGCTGGATGCCCGAGACTGTACGCTTATGGGTCATGATCCCCGGGCTATTGGGGCCGGTGGGCGGCGAGTCAAGCCTTAGCGCTTGCGCTTGAGCTGCCCCTTGAGAGTTGCCACCGAATAGGCGCCGAGCCCGAACACAAGCCCGAAATAGACGACTACACCGGTGACGCACAGGACGAGCAGTGCCGCTACGCGTTCGACCAGGCTCCGGCCCGTCCAAGGATCGACGAGCGGGTTGAGAACAAAATAAAGCAACGCCGCCATGGCCAGCGTAGCGGCGAAGAGGCGGATGCCGGTGCGCCTGAGGCGATCGTCGATCGCGAAATGTTCGCGCCGGTGGAGGGTCCAGTAGAGCAGGCCGGCATTGACCCAGGCAGCGATCGCCGTGGTCAGCGCAAGTCCGACGAAGCCAAGTGGCCATACCAATGCCAGGTTGAGCCCGAGATTCACCAGCATCGCCACCAGCGCGATGCGCACCGGCGTTCGGGTGTCGGCGCGAGCATAGAAGCCCGGCGTCAACACCTTGATAAGTACATAGGCAGGCAGCCCGACTGAAAAGGCGGCGAGAGCCTGCGCGCTGGCAATTGTGTCGCGTGCATCGAACGCGCCATGCTGAAGCAGGCCGCGGATCAGCGGCGTTGCCGAGACGATCAGCGCGGCGGTGGCGGGCAGTGTCAGCAACAAGACCAGCTCGATCGCACGGTTCTGCGTGTCCAGTGCGGACTGCCGGTCGCCGCCGCCGAGCTGGCGCGACAGGCTCGGGAGCATCGCTGTACCGACGCCGATGCCAATCAGCCCGAGCGGTAGCTGGGTCAGCCGGTCGGCATAATAGAGGTAGGAGACCGACCCCTCGGGCAGGAAACGCGCTGCGAGCGTCGTCGAAATGAGAAGATTGAACTGCACCGCGCCCGCCCCGATTGCGGCGGGCGCGATCAGCGCAAGCATGCGTTTTACCTCGGGACTGAGCCGAGGCAGGCGAATGCGCAGGCGGATACCCGCCTGCCAGCAGGCGAGGATCAGCCAGCCGAGTTGCAACACGCCCGAGACGGTGACGGCAATTGCCTGGGTTCGGGCAGTCTCGACGTCGCTGTGGCCGCGGAAGAACAGCAGTCCGGCGATCAGGCACAAGTTCAGCAGAATCGGCGCAGCCGCGTTTACCCAGAAACGGTTGAGCGAGTTGAGGATGCCGCCAAGCAGCGACACCAGCGAAATCAGCATCAGATAAGGGAAGGTGATCCGGGTGTAGCGGGTCGCGAGCTCGAATTTCTCGGGCCCGCCATCGGGGAAGCCCCCGGTCATCGCCCAGACGATCGGTCCCGCGGCGAGCATCATGATGACAGTGAAGATGATCAGGAAGGGCAGGAGTACTGCGAG
>CANJRZ010000412.1 GCA_947476735.1 Sphingomonadaceae bacterium | reverse complement strand
GCTGACGCTCGACGAGACGCCCGGCGAAACCTGGTAAAGGGAGGACAGCATGACATCGGAAGAACAGAAGGAACGCGCTCGCGATTTCATGCGCGCGCTCGACACGGGCGATGAGCAGGCGATGGCCGATCTGACCGCGCCGGATTTTCGCTTTGAGCTGATGACGGCGGCGCCAGGCTTCCCCTCGGTGCTCGACCGCGAAGGCTTCCTGACCAATTTCCCGCAGGTGCTCAAGACGCTGTTGCCCAACGGCATGGGCTTCACCTTCGCTACCGCTTTCAGCGAAGGGCCGCACGTATCGATGCAGGGTGAATCGAGCACGGTCACGGCGGCCGGCCGCACCTACGCCAACCGCTACCACTGGTATTTCCGCTTCGACGGCGACAAGATCGCCGAGTTCAAGGAATATATGGACAGCTATCAGATGCTGCAGGCGTTCGCATGAGCGCCGATAAGGTCATCGCGATCGTCACCGGCGCCAGCCGGGGCGCCGGACGCGGCATCGCCATCGCGCTGGGCAGCCACGGCGCCACCGTCTACGTCACCGGCCGATCGGAGAAGAAGGGCGACCACGCTCTGCCCGGTACCATCTATGAGACAGCCGAGGCAGTGACGGCAGCGGGCGGCAAGGGGATCGCGGTGCGATGCGACCATGGCGATGACGCCCAGGTCGCGGCGCTGATCGCGCAGGTCGAAAAGGAGCAGGGCCGGATCGACATCCTCATCAACAATGCTGCCGCGATCTACGACAGCCTCAACGCGCCGGGCCGCTTCTGGGAGAAGCCGCTCGACAGCGTCGACCTGCTCGACGTCGGGCTGCGGAGCGGCTTCATCGCAAGCTGGCATGCCGCCCCGATCATGGCGAAGCAGGGCAAGGGGCTGGTCATTTTCACGTCGGCGTCGGGCGCGGTCCATTATGCCTTCGGCCCGGCCTATGGCGTCCACAAGGCGGGCATGGACAAGATGGCGTCGGACATGGCGGTCGACTTCCGCGATGTCGGCGTGGCCGCGATCTCGATCTGGTTGGGGGCGCTCCAGACCGAGCGGATGGATGTGATGTTGGACGCCGAGCCCGAGAAGTACGGGCATCTCAAGGCGATCCTCGAGACGCCCAATTATACCGGCCACATCATCTGGGCGCTCTACCACGACCCGGAATTGATGGAGCTCAGCGGCAAGACGCTGATCGGTGCCGAGATCGGCCCCAAATATGGCATTCTCGACGAAGGCGGGGTTCAGCCTATGTCTTATCGGGAAATGCTGGGGGTCGCGCCGCACGAGCAATATCCCGCTGTCATCCACTGAGTACACGCATGGGCAGGGCGCATGACCAGCATGGTCATGCGGATATCAAACGAACGGCTTAGAGTCGGCTTGGCAACCGGGGCCCGGCTCTCCTATGAGACTATTGTCACCGCGCGCGGCTCATTAGAGCCCCGCGGACATCGGAATATTCGGGAGAGGTTTTCATGACGGACATCAACGGCAGGGCTGCGGTCGTCACCGGCGGCGGCAGCGGCATCGGCGCGGGGCTGGCCAAGGAACTCGCAAAGCAGGGTGCAGCGGTCGCGGTGGCCGACATCAAGATCGAGAATGCGCAGAAGGTCGCCGACGATATTAATGCGGCCGGGGGCAAGGCGGTGGCGCTGCATGTCGATGTCTGCGACCGCGCCTCGATCAAGAAGATGGCGGCCGAGGCGAAGGCTGCGCTGGGGACGATCACACTGGTCTTCCCGAATGCCGGCGCCACGTCGTTCGACGCGCTGATGGACATGTCCGACGACGACGTCGAGTGGATCCTGACGGTCAACCTGATGGGCGTGATGTGGACCACCCGCGCCTTCCTTGGCGACATGATCGCGGAGGGCAAGGGCGGTCATATCTGCGCGACCGCATCGATGGCGGGGCTGCTGCCGGGCTGGATCCCGGTCCATGTGCCCTATTCGGCGGCCAAGATGGGGATCATCGGCATGATGATGAACCTCCAGTGCGAACTGACCGAGCACAATATCCATACCACCAGCTACTGCCCGGGCGGCGTTGCGACCGGCATGAAGCAGAACAATGCCAGCTACCGCCCGGCCAAGTTCGGCGGGCCGCAGTCAGGCGAAGTGCATGTCGACGAGAAGGTCTCGTTCAACAACAACATGCCGAAATTCTACACTCCGGCTGACATCGCACCGATGGTGCTCAATGCGGTCAGCAACAACCGCGCCTTCGCGTTCGACCATGCCGAGCACCGCAAGGAGTTCCAGCGCACCTATTCGAGCATCGTCGAAGGTTGCTACGACGATATCCAGGCATGGGAAGACACGCATGGCACGCCAATGCCGAACCCCACCGGTCCGGTGCTGGAAAAGATCAACTGAGCTTAGGGGCGAGGACTTGTCGCTCTCCCCCAGTCGTCATCCCGGCGGAGGCCGGGATCTCGGTCGTTTCTTGCCGCTACGTCGCATCCCCACCTACTGAGATCCCGTCCTCCGCCGGGATGACGGAGTGGGCTGTCCCCGCCGCTCAAGCATCCGAACCTCTCGATGGTAAGCCTTTGACCCAATAAGCAGAGAGAGAGATCATGACCGACATCAGGGGCCGTGCAGCGGTCATTACCGGCAGCGGCAGCGGGATCGGCAAGGGGATGGCGCTGGCGCTGGTCGAGCAGGGCGCTTCGGTCGCGATCGCTGACATCATCTACGAAAATGCTCAGGCCGCCGCTGCCGAGATCAATGCAGCCGGGGGCAAGGCCTTCCCCGTCCATGTCGACGTGTGCGAACGGGACTCGATCCGCAAAATGAAGGCCGAGGCAGAAGCCGCGCTCGGGCCGATTTCGCTCGTCCTCGCCAATGCCGGAGCAACCAATTTCGACCGGCTCGACGAAATCAGGGACAGCGAGGCCGACTGGATCATCCAGGTCAACCTGATGGGCGTGCTGCAAACGCTGCAGGCCTTCCTTCCCGACATGATCGCTCGCGGGGAGGGTGGCCATGTTGTCGGCACCGCCTCGATCGCCGGCTTCCTGCCCACCACAGTCCCAATTCACACGGTTTATGCCGCAGCCAAGATGGGCATCGTCGGCCTGATGATGAATCTGAGCTGCGAGCTCGAGGAGCATCGCATCGGCTCGACCGTCTATCCGCCCGGGGGTGTCATCGGCAACATGAAGGCCGGCAATGAAAGCTATCGGCCGGCCCGTTTCGGCGGCCCCGGCACCGGCGAAGTCTTTGTGCCCGCCGCGTCCTTCGCCAATCACAAGGTCGGCAAGAACGACCTGCTGCCGATCGAGGCCGGCCGCATGGTCTGCCGCGGCATCCGCAACAACCGGCTGATCGTCGTCGACCACAGCTATCAGCGCCAGCTATGGGAGGAGGATTACGCCTCCCATGTTCGCCAGGCCTATGACGACATCGCCGAATATGAACGCGAGCATGGCGCGCCGGAAAAGGTCCTGTGGGACACGACGGGGGCGGAATCGCGCTGACCTACTCAAATCCTCCCTATCGCAGAGCGAGGGGAAGGCGGACCGGCGAAGCCCGTGGAGCGGTCTGCGACCTGCCCGCATGAGCAGAACGCCAGCGGTGATTACCCCTCCACCACCCTTCGGGTGGTCCCCCTCCCCACGCTTAGCGTGGGGAGGATCAAACGGATCAGAACATCTCTTCCGGCAACTCCATCATCGAGCGCTTGCCGGCCTTGATCGCCTGGAACAGCCCGGCGACCTGCGGCAGGATGCGTTCGTAGAAGAAGCGGACCGTCACCAGCTTGGCGGCGTAGAAGCCGTCCGGGTCCTGGCCCATCATCTTCTTCATGCCGGCGATCTTGGCAGCCTTTGCGAACAGATAGGCCATCGCCACCAGACCGAGCAGGCGCAGATAATCTGACGAAGCTGCACCCGCTTCCTCGGGATCGGCCATGCCCTTCTGGGCGATCGTCGCGGTCGAGAGCTGGAGCGCGCCGAACGCCTTTTCGAGCGCCTCGATCATCTTCTCCATCCCGGGCACGCTCTTGTGCTTCTCGATGAACTCCGAGACCGGATG
>CANJRZ010000411.1 GCA_947476735.1 Sphingomonadaceae bacterium | reverse complement strand
GAAGACGAGCGCCTGGACGAACGCGATCCGCAATACCATCCGCGCCTTGGCATCGGGCGGCAGCGGCCGTTCGGTGGCACCGTCGATCAGCGCGTCGAGGTCGGTGGAGCGCCGCAGGACCTCGGCCGCGATGGCGTGGGCGAAGGCGCGATCGTCGGCGCGGTCGAGCTCGCCGCAGGCCGCGTCCATCGCGGCCTCGAGTGGAAGGCCGCGACGTAGCACTGCGTCGAGCAGGCGGAGCGCAGCGCGGCGGGTGGGAGTGCCGGAGGGGTTAGGCGTCATCGGCACCCCATCTCCCTTCGGTTCGAGCTTGTCGAGAACCATCTACTCAGGGGACGAAGGTCAGCCTGTCATCAGGCGAGTCAGAAGGCCGATCGACATTGCAATTACGAGAAGCACGGCAACGAAGACAGATATCCGACCTTCCTGAGAAAGTGGGCGCTTGTTTAACAGCGAGTCCTTAGCATGGATTGCCCCTTCTAGCAGCGATGCGACTGCCTCCCACAACTTCGTCAGCTGCGGTCGTGCGGATTGAGCGCGCTCGGGCGGCGCTTAGAGCGCGGTACCGAGGCGCTTCCGGCGGCTCGACGCGGAGCCGGCATCGCGGCGAAATTGGGCGAGGGGGTCAGTACGCCCATCTCGTTGGCGAGGGCTTCGAGATGGGCGATGCGGTTCTCGGTCGCCGGATGGGTCGAGAACAGGCTGTCTCCACCGCGCTTCATTCCGGGGACGATGTAGAGCGCTGCCGCGGCCGGGTTGCGCTCGACAACCGGATTGGGGATGTGCGCCGCGCCATGGGCCAGCTTGGCGAGCGCCGAGGCGAGTGCGCGGGGCTTGCCCGAAATCTCGGCGCCGCCGCGATCGGCGCCATATTCGCGCGAACGGCTGATCGCCATCTGGACGATCATCGCCGCGAAGGGCGCTACGAACACCGCGAGGATCGTCGCCAGCATCTGGCTGCCGTTGCGGCGTCCGCCACCGAAGAACATCCCGAAATTGGCGAGCATCGAGATCGCGCCCGCGATCGTCGCGGTCATCGTCATGATCAGCGTGTCGTGGTTGCGGACATGGGCGAGTTCGTGCGCCATCACGCCCTCGATTTCGTCGCGATCAAGCATGCCAAGCAGGCCCGTGGTCGCGGCGACTGCCGCGTTGGCGGGATTGCGGCCCGTGGCAAAGGCGTTGGGGTGGGGACTGTCGATGATGTAAACGCGCGGCGCGGGCATGCCGGCGCGGCGCGCGAGGCCCTCGACCAGACCGACGAATTCCGGGCAGCTGCGGGCATCGACCTCGCGTGCACCATGCATGCGCAGGACGATGCTGTCTGCGTTCCAGAAGGTGAAAAGGTTCATTCCGGCTGCGATCACCAACGCGATCATCGCGCCGCCCATGCCGCCGATCGTAAAGCCGAGCGCCATGAACAGCGCCGTGAGCGCCGCCAACAGCATCATCGTCTTCATCATGTTCATCTTGCCATCGCTCCTTGTGATGACAATGTGGGGGAGAATGGCGCTGTCTTCAATTGGTCCGGCGTCAAAAGAGGAATGCGCGATGTCCGGAAAACGCCCCGCCCATGTGAAGCCACCGGCGCATTTGTCGCCGAGCCCGCCGGTGCCGCAGCCCGAGGAAGTGAAACTCGAGCCCGAGCATGGCGGACGCAAGGACGGCTCAGATCCGACCCGTTACGGGGATTATGAGCTCAAGGGCATTGCGGTAGATTTTTAACTTCTCCCCTCCCTGGAAGGGAGGGGGTGGGTCACGAGCGAAGCGAGCGTCCTCGGCCGCCCCGTTGAACTACGTCAGAGGCATCGAGCCTCTGACTTCGTCACCCACTCCTACGCCCCTCCCTTTAAGGGAGGGGAAGAAAAAGGGGCGACGGTTTAATTAGCCTTCATCGGCGTCACCGCCGCTGCCGTCTTACCCGGATCAAGCAGCGCAGCGCTTTCGATGCGGTCGAGCGCGGCGCGCGCCTGGACATAGCGCCGGGCCTCGGCGATCCAGTCTCCGGCAATCTTGCGGTTCGGCAGCCGGGCAATTTCTATCAGCGCAGAATCGACGTGACCCGAGGCGAGATCGTCCTTGGCCCGCTCGAGCCGGTCAACCGGTTCGGTCGAAGGTGTGTCGGCGCGGCGAACCACGATCAATCCGGCAAGCTCCCGGCGCAAGCCTTCGAACCAGCCATCCTCGGTGGAAAAGGCCGACAGCTGCGGTTCAAGATCGTCGAGCCTGTCGCGCAGGCGATCGACGGTCACCGGCTGGCGCGATGCGCTGATCACCGTCGCGACCGCGCTGGGCTCGGCCCGGCCAAACCGCTCGCGCAGCAGGTTTTCGAGATAGCCCAGCGGCGCGCCATGATCGATTGCGCGACGGGCGGCAAAGGCGATCAGCAATGCTTCGGCACGATGCGCATCGTTCGTTGTAGACGCCGCGCGTTCGCCGATATCCTCGACCTTCTCCTCGATCTGTTCAATTCGCTGGTCGACGATGGTCTCGACAATTTCGGGCGGTGCCGACGGCGTGATGTTGACGAGCGGCGTGTTCCGCTCGGGTGCAGACGCCGGTGTCGCCGCCGTCGTCGGCTTGATGACGTTGGCGACCTTGTCATAACGATGCACCAGCCAGGCCATGCCGCCCATGCCGACAAGCAGCGCCGCGATCAGCAGCAACAGGATGGGCAGGATCGACCGGCGCGGACGGTAGGGATCGGCGGGATCGGGCATGCTCGTCTCGTCTCTCTACACTCTATAATGGCTTTATTGGCACAGCCGGGCCGCGGCCGCCAGCAGCGCTGCATCATCGGGTTTGGCGGCAGCGATTTCCCGGAGCCATCCTGGCCCGGCGGAATCCAGCACGGCGGGCGCCAGCGCCGCGATCCGGACCTCTTGCCTGGGGATTTTCGCAGCATCGCACAGCGCGGCGAAATGGTGCGCAGCGCGTCCCGAATGAAGCAGGACAACGGCTCCGCCTTCGCGCAGTGCGGCCAATGCCTTTCCACCCAGTGCGTCGAGCGCCGCGCTCCGATAAACGACGCGCCGGTCGATGCGGATCGCGTCATGACCGACATCGCGATAATCTTCGCCGGCGAGGTGAAGCGCGCGGGTGACGCCGTTTTCCGCTGCGGCTTCGAGCATGACTGCCGCGTCGCCCCGGCCGGTGCGGATGTCCTTGAACCCCGCCGCCTTGAGCGCGCGAGCCGTCGCATCGCCGACCGCATAGGCAGGCAGTCCGTGATAGGCGCGTATCGCCTTCCCCGCCTGGCGGACGGCATTGGCGCTGGTGACGAACAGCGCGTCATATTCCGCTGCGGCCGGAGCGACCCAGGAAATTGGCTCGATCTGAAAGATCGGAGCGACGATCGGCCGCCAGCCTTCGTCGAAAGCACGCTTGGCGGTCATGCTGGCCCCCGGTTCCGGGCGCAGGATCAGGAGTGGTGTGCGGCTCATGCTCCGGTGAACAACGCCTTCAGGCGCGGCGATGCGCCAGCGAGCAGCCGCCCGGCAAGCACGGCGGCGTCTCCGCGCTGCAACAGCATTGCTTCGCCCGAACGGCATTCGCTGCCATCCTCGGTCAGAATCTCGGCGCGCAAGTGAAGCCCGGCGCCGGAGCGGACAGCAAGCGCAGCGACCGGCGACCGACAATCGGCACCCAGAGCCGCCAGCAGGGCGCGTTCGGCCGTGACACAGGCATTGGTCGACGTATCGTCGATCGCGCCGAGCAGCGCCCGCATCTCGTTGTCGGCGGTCAGGGTCTCGATGCCGACAGCACCCTGAGCGGGTGCTGGCAGCATCTCATCGGTCGGAATCGGATAGCCGATCTCGCTGCGGCCGAGCCGGTCGAGCCCGGCGCCGGCGAGCAGGGTCGCCTCGGCTTCACCCGAGGCGAGCTTGGCAAGCCGCGTGTCGACATTGCCCCTGAACAGAACGATTTCGGCATCGGGCCGGGCGCGACGGACCTGCGCCGAGCGGCGCGGCGACGACGTACCGACGCGTGCACCCTGGGGCAGTGCCGCGAGCGACTCCGCTCCGATCAGACGATCGCG
>CANJRZ010000410.1 GCA_947476735.1 Sphingomonadaceae bacterium | reverse complement strand
GTCAGAACTTATAGCCGACCCTGACGCCATATTGGATCGGCGGTGCGGCCACGTAATAGCTACCCGTCGTCGTCCCCGTCCAGGCGAGCTTCGTTTTCACGTTGGTCAGGTTTGTGCCGTAGACCCCAATCCAGTAATGATCGGTCGGATCGGTCCACCTCATTTCGCCGCCAAGCTGGACGTTCTTACCCTGGGTGAAGCGCTGCTTACGCTGCAGATTGGCCGGGGCGAGCGCGCCGAAGACGGACGGATTGCTCGGTACGAACCGGGTGGTGAAGCGCGCATTGCCCGACAAGCGCAGATCACCGCCGCCGACCTCGACGGTATAATCGGCGTTGAGATTCGCGGAGAAGTTCGGCGAGCGCGCCATCTGGATGTGGGTCCAGTTCTGGTTCGGCTGGCTCACGTTCAGTGTATTGGTCGCGTTCACGCCGGTGCCTGAGGCGTTGAGAAACTTGCCGTAGCGGGCATGGAGATAGGTGCCGCCGACGGTGATGTTGAGTTTGTCGACTGGCTGGACAGCCGCCTGGAAGTCGAGGCCGTAAATCTTCGATTTGGGAACGTTGCCGATGATCGTCGCAGCACCGAACTGCGCCCCGAGCGGGTTGACCGTTGTCAGCGAGATGTTGAGGTTCTTGTAGTCGTAATAGAAGGCCGAGGTTTCGAAGCGGAAGAAGCGCTGCGCCGTCTTGAAGCCGATTTCATAGGCCGTAATCACTTCGGCCTTGATCGGTACGCTTGCAATCGCCGTTATCGAGCTGCCGTTTGCGTTATAGGAGCCCGATTTGTAGCCCTGCGAGAAAGATGCGTAGACGTTGGTGCGATCGGCGAGCTCGTAGCGGATTGTCGCGCGCGGGGTGAACTTGTGGAAAGTTGTGTGGGCGTCGGTGGGCTGGAATCCCGCCGGGCCGAAAATCTGACGCAGCGAAATTTCCTTGCGGTCAGTATTGTAGCGACCGCCGACGTTGAGCGCGAGCTTGTCGGTCAGATGGTAAGTCGCATCCACGAAAAAGGCGATCGACTTCGTCCCGACATGACGGTGGACCTGCTGCGTCGGAACCAGGTTCGGTCCGAAGTTCACGCCCGCGCCAAAGCTGTTGGGATAATAATTGTCATAGAAATAGAGGCCGCCGACGACCAGATCGAGATTCTTGATCGCGTTGATGTTGTAGTCGATCGCCTCCTGGTAGCTCTTCTGCCGGCTGCGTCCGTCGGAGAAGATGCTGTCGGTAAAGCCGCCGTCAAAATCGAATGAGGTTCGGTTATATTGCCAATGTCCGCCGGTGCGTGAAGTCAGCGTACCGATCGGCGTGTCCCACTCGATCTTGAGCTGGGCCTCGTTGGCAACGGTGAGCTGGAACGGACGGTTGTTGTAGGCCAGCGTGTAGAAGCCATATTGATTGTTGGCAACGTTAGGGCCGGGGTTGGGAATATGATCCTTCACGGTATATTGCGACCCACCGAGGGTGTCCGACAGAAACGCATAATTATAGCCTGCGGTCACCTTCAGATTGTCGCTTGGTTCCCAGAGCAGCTTGGCGCGGAATGAACGCGACCTTTTCGGAGCAGCCGGTCTGACGGTCGCCGACGGAGTGGTGCGGCTGGCCAGTTTCATATAGCCGTCCGAATTCTGGTAGGCGCCGGACACCATGAAGAACACTGTGTCGCTGAGCGGCCCGGAAATATATCCCATCACGCGCTTGTCGTGGAAGCGGCCATAGCTGGCCTCGAACTTGGCCGTCAGTTCCTTCGACGGGTCGATGGTATTGATCAGGATCGCGCCGCCGGCCGCCTGGCGTCCGTAAAGCGCTCCCTGCGGCCCCTTGAGCACCTGGACGCCGGAAACATTGTTGAGGTCCAGGTTGATCGACTGCGCGTCCGACACGAAGAAGCCGTCGACATAGATGGCGACGTTGTTCTCGTTGCCGGTGCCGTTTGTCAGCGCGGTGATGCCGCGGATCGATGGCTGGATATAGGCTCCGCCACGATTGATTTGCACGCCCGGGGTGATGCTGGTGATGTCTTCCAGATTGGTGACCGACGCCTTTGCCAGCGCGTCCGAGGACAGCGCCGTGAGTGACATCGGCACATTTTCGAGCCGTTCGGTGCGCCGCTGCGCGGTCACCACGATCTCCTCCATGCCGCTGCTTTCGGCGGCAGCCGCCGCCCCCTGAGCCATCGCCGGAGCGTGAAAGGCGAAAGCCGCTACGCTCGTACCGCATAGCAGCGCAATCGAGATTCTGCTTGTCATCGAAACCCCTCCGTTGTCGGGCCGTCTTCTTGTGAACATCGGCCGGAGATCCTTCGGCATTCACCATGGCGAAGGATCGTTTTTCTGGTTCTTTTCAGTCCCCTGATCGTCAGCTTCTTGATGGAGACTTGTCGATCAGGTTCCCATGATCGAATGATGTCATCTTGGATGACAGGAGGGAACGAGAACCGGCCTGGATTGTCACAAATTCATAATGACGGACACCAGCTGTCGTGGTGCGCTCATCGTTGACCGGAGTGGCGATGATGACGTTAGGCGGGCAGCTGCGCGATCTTCTGGCGCAGATAGTCAACGATCCGGTCGCGGTCCCGCTCCAGTGCGGCATGACCGTCGGACACCGACACGACATGCCGAATTCCCTGCTCGGTCGGCGGGAAGGTCATGGAGATTCCCCAGGCGTTATTGCGAACGCTGATGCCGCCAAAGGCGTAGCCCTGTTCCCTGACCTGATCGAGGGTTGTGAGCAGCTGCTCGGGCGTGTCGGCGAGCGGGCCGAGCTCGCGTCGGCATTGGGCGATGCAGGACAGGATGATGTCGCGCGGTTGCATCGACAGCCAGGCGGCGCCCGACGATGATCCGAACAGCGGGACGCGGGTCCCGATCGGGATCAGACTCGTCCCGAGTTCACCAGGCCGGTTCGAGGGCCATTCGATCTCAGGTCGCCTGAGCCGGCCCATGATGATCTGCATGGCCGTGCCCTGCGAGATCGCGATATTGACGTTGCGGTCGAGGTCGTTCCGGGCCGTCTCGATGAAGTGCTCCAGCAGGATGTCATTGCCAAGGCGCGCGGCCAGGCCGCCGGCGAGGCTCGCCGTGCGCGGCGAGGGCCAGTATAATTTGGTCGAGGGATCGAACTGCAGATAGGCACCGTCCACCAGCGTCTTGAGCAGCTGGTCCGCGCTCGACGGTCCGATCTCCAGTGCCCGCGCAATTTCCCGGGCCTTGAGTCGGCGACCGGTCGCGCGGAACAGCTCAAGCACTTCGATCGCGCGGATCGCCGACTTCGAATAGTTGAAGAGATGACCGGGTTCGGCGAAGCGCGCGAACGGCTCCATTACGATCGTCTCGCCGGGCACAAGAACATTATAACTCTCGAATCGATCGAGCCGGCTGTCGGACGCGCGGTCATCCGGTCGCATGGCCTTCTCCCTCAGCCATTCTGTTCAACATCCGCCCTTCGTTTCAGTCGGGGCGATCTGGATGAACGCGATCAGGCTATCATCTTTTTCACAGGCGAAACAGCTATCCCGTTTCGGGCGGGAAGCGCTGGTGGATAATCCCTTCCGTCTCGCGCCATTGCCACGGGTTAGACCGGCCGTGCCTCGCCAACCTCGTAAACGCGCAGATTGCGCTCGCCGATACCGAGGGCCGGCCATGCGGCGCGCCACTGCGCGATGTGCGCTGAACCGAAATGACGATCGAGCGCCGCCTGGTCGCGCCACAGCTCGCTGATGTGGATCAATCCGGGCTCAAGCACATCCTCGGCATAGCTATAGTCGATGCAGCCAGCCTCGGCGCGGCTGGCGCGCAGCATTTCGGCCATCACCGGGCGGGCGAGAGCCAGCTTCTCGGCAGGCAGCCGGATAGTTCCGATGATGAGGAGCATCGATCTACCCTCCCTTGGTAGACCCGGCCGGCTTCGCTCTGGCCAGATTGGACCGCACGCTGACGCATGCGAAGTTCGCCGCACTGGTCGTGCTGCCCTTGCCCTTCCAGCGCGCCACGTGCGGGAAGGGGCAGAGCGGGCGTTCATTGTCGATCCGGCCGTCTGTCGCATGGCGCGC
>CANJRZ010000409.1 GCA_947476735.1 Sphingomonadaceae bacterium | reverse complement strand
GCTTAGCGGGCTGGTCGGGCTGGCCGATCCACTGCGTACCAGTGTGGCGGCGGCAATGGCGGAATGCCGCAACGCCGGCATTCGCGTGGTGATGATCACCGGCGACTATGCGGCGACCGCGCGATCAATCGCGACCCAGGCTGGAATTCCCGAGGGGGATACCCTGACGGGCGCCGATCTGGGCTCGCTTGATGATGCACAGCTTGCCGAGCGGTTGAAGACCGTCACCGTCTTCGCTCGCATCATGCCAGAGCAAAAACTACGCATCGTCCAGGCGTACAAGGCTGATGGCGAGATCGTCGCGATGACCGGCGATGGCGTCAACGATGCTCCATCGCTCAAGGCCGCGCATATCGGCATCGCTATGGGCAGGCGTGGCACCGATGTCGCGCGAGAGGCCTCTGCGATGGTCCTGCTCGACGATGATTTCGGGTCGATCGTTCAGTCGGTGCGCCTCGGGCGGCGAATCTACGACAATATTCGCAAGGCGATGGCTTTCATCTTCGCGGTTCATGTGCCGATCGCGGGACTGGCGTTGCTACCGCTGTTTTTCGGTCTGCCTATCCTGTTTGGCCCGATCCATATTGCACTGCTCGAAATGGTGATCGATCCGGTCTGTGCGCTGGTGTTCGAGGCTGAGCGCGAAGAGGACGACATCATGCAGCGTCCGCCGCGCGAACCATCCGAAGCCTTGTTTTCAGCGCCAAT
This sequence comes from Sphingomonadaceae bacterium, assembly GCA_947476735.1. Taxonomy (GTDB): domain Bacteria; phylum Pseudomonadota; class Alphaproteobacteria; order Sphingomonadales; family Sphingomonadaceae; genus Rhizorhabdus. The sequence goes on along the minus strand of CANJRZ010000409.1, from coordinate 3,350 downwards.
GATCGTCTGGAGTGTGTTTCAGGGTGGGGTTGCTTGCGCTTTGCTGGCGGGAGTGTTCCTTACCTTGACCTGCACGGGGATGCCGGAGGCAGAGCTGCGCGCGCTGACCTTTTTCGGGCTGACCGCTCAGATTGTGGCGCTGATCCTGGTTAACCGATCTTTCAGCGGTTCGCTCCGCGAAGCCTTCGCTCGCCACAATGCGGCGTTGCGCTATGTCGCCCTTGCCGTCACGGCGGTAACCGTGCTGATTCTGTTCGTGCCGAGGGTACAGGAGCTGCTTCAATTCGGTTCAATCGCATGGCGCGATATGGTGCTTGCGATTGCGCTCGGCATAGGCCTGTTATTGATGCTGGAGCTTTGCAAGCCGGTCGTGCGACGGATGGCAGTAAAGCGTCGACGGGCGCCACAGGACGGCCAAATCCAAGTGTGAACGGCGCTGTGGTCCCGAAGCGAACGCAGGCGCTTAGCTGAGCAGCAGTTTCCCCCCGGTGCGTCACGTCCATGCGTATTTTGCCGTATTCCTCCCCTGAATGCTGCGTGCGCTCTGTTGGACGGCTGACCAGCCAGATTCGGAGCGACCCATGGAACAAGCAACTAGCTCTCGTCGCCAATTCCTGACCGCCGTTGGCAACCTAGCCAGCGCCAGCTGGATCGCCATGAACTGGCCGCAGATCGCGTCGGCCGCCGAGCATGCAGGCCATGGCATGCATGACGACGCGCCGCCGCCGACCACGCTCACGACGCTGACTGCCGCCGAAGCGGCTGAGGTCGACGCCATCGCCAACCAGATCGTGCCCGGCGGCGCCACGCCAGGCGCGCGCGATGCCCATGTCATCTATTTCATCGACAATGCGCTCGGCAGTTTCTTCAAGGCGCAACTCCCGGCCTTCCAAAAGGGTCTGGCCGAGTTTCAGAGCGGCTGGGCCGCGCGCCACGACGCAAGCAAACCCTTCTCCGCCGCGCCCGAGGCAGAGCAGATTGCCTGGCTCCGGGAGGTTGACAAGACGCCGTTCTTTACCGCGGTACGGCGCATGACCGTGCTCGGCATTCTCGCACTGCCGAAATATGGCGGAAACCACGACTATCTGGGTTGGAAGCTGATCGGCGTCGAAAACCAGCATGCCTGGGAGCCACCCTTCGGCTTCTATGACAAGGATTATGCGGGGTTCGAACCTTATCCCGGCACCAAGCCCTACACCGCCTGACGGAGCGATCCCATGCCGAGCAAGAAATATAAGACCAGCGAGACAGTCGATTTCATCGTCGTCGGCTCCGGCTCTTCGGGCGGAATCGTGGCGCGGGAGCTGGCGCGCGCCGGCAACAGCGTCATCATCATGGAGCAGGGTCCGCGCATGGCGCCCGAGGAGTTCGAGCATGACGAACTAAAATACCGAAACCTCTCGGGTATCACCAACAGTCCGGTCACCAATCCGCAGACCTTCCGCAACGACCCGAACAAGAAAGCTGAGCGTATGTCGGGCCGTAACCCGCTCACCTATGCGCGGGTCGTGGGAGGAAGCAGCGCACACTTTAACGCCAATTTCTGGCGGCTGCACGAGATCGACTTCATTGAGGGCAGCCGGCTGGGCCCTATAGCGGGGGCGAGTCTGGTCGATTGGCCGATCACCTATGCCGAGCTGGAACCCTATTACACCAAGGTGGAATGGGAAGTCGGCGTCTCAGGCCTGGCCGGAGCCAGTCCCTTCGATCCGTGGCGCAGCAAGCCCTATCCGATGCCGCCGCTTCCGGTGAAGTCGTCAGGCGTTCTGTTCGAGCGCGGCGCGCGCAAGCTCGGCCTGCATCCGTTTCCGGCGCCCATGGCGATCAACTCGGTATTCTACAAGAATCGCCCACCCTGCGTGCAGTGCGGACTGTGTGGCGGTTTCGCCTGCGAAGTGATGGCCAAATCATCATCGGTGTGGACAGTCATTCCCGAGGCCGAGGCCACCGGCAAGTGCGAGGTGCGTTCCGAGAGCTATGTATTCCGGATCGGCATGAGTGCCGCAGGCCGCGCCACCGGTGTCCATTATTTTGATCGCGACAAGAAAGAACAATTCCAGAAGGCGCGCGCCGTGGTGGTCTGCGCCAATGGCTCCGAGACCCCGAAGCTGTTGCTCAACTCCGCCACCAACGGCTTCGAGCATGGCCTGGCCAACAGCAGCGGCGCTGTTGGCAAATATCTTATGTTCAACAAGGGCGGTGGCGCGATGGCCCGGTTCGACGAGCCGCTCAACGAGTATAAGGGCGCCAATGTCACGCGCATCCTGCATGACTTTTACGATAGCGATCCCAAGCGCGGCTTCTACGGGGGCGGTGGCTTCGATGCGCGCTCCGGCGGCCCGCTGACCTGGGGCCAGAACGTGCCCCCGGGAACGGCGAACTGGGGAGCGGGGTTCAAGGAATATCTCGAATCCTACACCTACTGGATGAACTGTTCGGGCCATGGCACATCGCTGGCGCAGGAAACCAATCGCATCGACATTGATCCGGAGCTGAAAGACGACTGGGGCGTGCCGGCGATGCGCGTGACCTACAAGGACCATCCCGACGACGTGAAGCATGCGGCCTGGCAGGTTGATCGCGCCGTGGAAATCATGGACGCGGCCGGCGCCAAGCAGATCGTGCCCGGCGAAGAACGCGCGGCGAGCGGCGGCGTCCACCTGCTCGGCACCTGTCGCATGGGCAACGACCCGGCCACCTCGGTGATCGACAAATATCACCGCACCCACGATGTGAAGAATCTCTTCCTGTGGGACGGTTCGAGCATGGTGACGTCGGGGCGTGGGCAGCCTACGCAGACCATCGAGGCGCTGGCGTTCCGGGCGGGGGATTACATCGCGAGGTTTGCTCGGGCGAACGAGATTTAGGGCTGACTGAAGCACTCGATTGGCAGTTCAAGCCACCATCTGAACGGTGATCGTCGTGCTTTTCGAGTGGTTTTCTGCAGGCGGTCGGGTGTTCACAAGAAGGGCTGCGGGGACTCCCACTCAGGGCGCTTGTCAGTTGTTTCCTACTTTACTGCTATCATACGATCTTGAGCTATCTCGCCTGACCGTTGGCTCGAGTTCTTTTTCTGTGACATTGATTGAACGAGCACTTTGCGTGGTGGTCGAGTGCGCGGCAAGTGCGGAGCGATGCTGTGAAGCCGCTGGTCTCCACCAATTCGTGCATCGAAGGTGGCGAATTCCCTCGTGCAGTCTCCAGCTTCAAGATCAGAGATAATACCAAGACTCCCTGATCAGAACCGATGGGCCCATGTTCGCAGGCCGAGCGACATGATGCGCCATGGCTGATCGGTGAGGCGGTTCCAGGCGAAGCAGCAATGATCGAGGATATCGTCGTAGGATTTT